>NZ_BAJQ01000013.1 GCF_000613785.1 Segatella oulorum JCM 14966
CGTCACCGCGCCGCGCGGGGCAACAATATTTTTGTCATTTTATCGTCACCCGTGCAGCGCGGGAACAATATTTTTGCCATTTTATCGTCACCGTGCAGCGCGGAAACAATATTTTAACCGTTTTATCGTCGCCGTGCAGCGCGGGAACAATATTTTAACCGTTTTATCGTCGCCGTGCAGCGCGGAAACGATATTTTGCCATTTTATCGTCACCGTTCGGCGCGGGAACGATATCTTTGCCTTTTTATCGTCGCCGCGCAGCGTTCCTGCAAATGCATCTGCTACGCCTCTGAAAAGAGGGCAGATTATCCGGCCAAGCGGCAGACAAACGCAGCGTAAGTGCTGACGATGGATTGGGATTAAAGGTGGGAAACTGATGAAAGGGAGACCGCGACAGGGGATGGCATGGCTGGAATAAAAATAAAAAATCAAGGGGATGGTGTCGTCATTTGCTTGAAAAGCGTTACTTTTGCACAACAATCACGCCCATAGGGTGAGGACAGAGCAGGATAATCGGCAAAAAGTCAGATGGCGAAGGTGCATGACAGGCACGGTGAACTGTTGGCATAGCCATCATCAGAACGTGATAACAACAATAAAAACAAGGATTATATAAATTAAAAAGCAAGCTGCAAATGCCGACGGCTGACAGGCAAAAGGCGATGCAGTGTGCAAACATTCAAAAACTTTTAAGAACAATGAAACATTTATTTCTGACAGCAGTGTTGGCTCTTTTGAGCCTTGGTGCTTCGGCACAGAGTAAGACATGGGAAGTGGGTGGCAAGTTGGATTATGCGACAGACGCACCACATTTTGGTATTGGCGCATTCGCACGCTACAACATCGATGGGCACTTCCGCCCCGAAGCCGCCGTGAATTTCTATCCTTCAGCCGATCATGTTTCGGGTTGGGACATGAGTCTTAACCTGCATTACATCTTCCACATCACCGATAAGTTTAAGCTTTATCCCCTCGGTGGCCTCTCGGTTGTGGGTTATGCTTTCGATTATGATGGTCCAGACTCTTCATCAAAGACGCGAGCTGGTTTCAATTTGGGTGGCGGTTTGCAATACCATATCACCGATAACATTCACCTGAATGCAGAGTCGTATTATAAATTTACCAGCGATTATGATAGAGCCGTGATTAATGTAGGCATTGCTTACGTCTTTTAATCCGCTTTAGAACATTCTGTTCTATTTATTGTAAATGCAGCATCAATGGCTCTTTTGTGGGGCTTTCGATGCTGTTTTTTTATGCATTGCCTTTGGAAACCTTAGCAAAAGAGCCTGCCAATCTGTGTCAACGAACGGATGTTGGCATCATTTTGCGCAGTGCAAAAAAAATAGTTTGGCGAATAACAAGCAACGAAATAATTTGCTATCTTTGTGCCATTATCATAAATCCATTAACAATAACCAAAAAAGAAGGACCTATGAAAATTGGAATTCCTAAAGAGTTGAAGAACAACGAGAGTAGAGTGGGCATGACTCCCGCCGGCGTTTATGAGCTTACGGCGCATGGTCATGAAGTGTTTGTGCAGCAATCAGCAGGCGAGAAGAGTGGATTCCCTGATGAAAGCTATCGTAAAGCCGGTGCGAAGGTGTTGCCAACTATTGAAGAGGTGTATGCCATTGCCGACATGATTGTGAAGGTGAAAGAGCCGGTTGCTGCGGAATATCCGCTCATACGGCAGGGGCAAGTGGTCTTCACTTACTTTCATTTTGCCTGCGAACGTGAACTCACCGAAGCCATGTTGCGCAGCGGTTCGGTTTGCATTGCCTATGAGACGGTGCAAAAGGCCGACCACTCCTTGCCACTTTTAATCCCGATGAGTGAGGTTGCGGGGCGTATGGCCGCATTGAATGGGGCTTATTATTTGCAGACAACCAAAGGCGGCAATGGCAAACTCATCAGCGGTGTGCCGGGCGTTTCACCTGCACGTGTGTTGGTTTTAGGCGCAGGCACCGTGGGAGAGGCTGCCGCTCGCATGGCTTCGGGCATGGGATGTGAAGTGGTTATCACTGATATTAATTTGCAACGGTTGCACGATTTGAGCATCACGTTGCCCAAGAATGTGCATACGCTCTATTCTTCGGCCTACAATATTCAGCATGAGTTGCCCCACACCGACGTTGTCATCGGCTCCGTTTTGGTGCCGGGCGATAAGGCTCCGAAGCTCATTTCGCGTGACATGCTGAAGCTGTTGCAGCCGGGGTCGGTGTTGGTTGATGTGGCTATTGATCAAGGAGGCTGCTTTGAAACCTCGCATCCCACAAGCCATTCCGAACCAACGTATATGGTTGACGGCATTCTTCACTATTGTGTGGCCAACATTCCCGGCGCCGTTCCTCACACATCTACCATTGCTTTAACCAACGCTACCTTGCGTTATGTGGTGGCATTGGCCGATAAAGGATGGCGCAAAGCGTGCCAGACGGATGCGGCACTCTATCAAGGTTTGAATATTGTTGAGGGCAAAGTGACGTTTAAAGCGGTGGCCGATGTCTTCAACCTGCCTTATGAAGCCGTTACATTTTGAGGCTATTGAAGCCCCATGGGTGAGCCTTTGAGGCGACAAAGTAAAGTAATTATAGGCTATGTGTTGTGCAAACACATAGCCTTTTCTCATGCTAAATGCGGGATTATATCGGGATATTCCCTTTTTTTTCGTAACTTTGTAGCGCAAAGTTCTCACCCATAAATAGGCTTTTTGTTAGGGATTATGCGCAAAAGGGTGGGCTTGTGTATGGGAGTTTGCAACACTATTGCATCGCAAGTATGAACGTAATTGACATCATTCAACAGCATAAAGGTCACAATAACTTTTCCTTTGAGGTGCTTCCGCCCTTGAAAGGCTATGGAACGGCAAACCTTTTTGCCACGATTGACCGTCTAAATATGCTCCATCCGCTTTATGTAAACATCACAACCCATCACAGTGAATATGTTTATCGTGCGTTAGAAAATGGGCAATTTGAGCGCAATCGTGTGCGTCGTCGCCCCGGAACGATAGCCATTGCTGCTGCTATTCAAAATAAATACCAACTGCCTGTTGTTCCACATGTCATTTGTAGTGGAGCAACAGCAGAGCAAATCGAGTATGAATTGCTCGATTTGCAGTTCTTAGGCATTGAAAATCTCTTGCTGCTTCGGGGCGATAAGGCTAAAGATGACCGTGTGTTTACCCCCGTTCCCGGTGGATATTGCCACACCACCGAGCTTATTTCGCAAGTCAATCGCTTCAACAATGGGCAGTTTCTTGACGGCACATCGATGAAGCATCCGGGGCATCCTTTTACTTATGGTGTGGCGGCTTATCCCGAAAAGCATGACGAAGCGCCCAACATAGCGCTTGATCTTCAGTATTTGAAAGCCAAGCAAGAGGCCGGCGCTCAATATGCCGTTACGCAGCTTTTTTATGATAACAGCAAGTTCTTTACGTTCGTAGAGCAGGCCCGTGCACAGGGGATTACCCTCCCTATCATCCCTGGTATTAAGCCCTTTGCAAGGCTTTCGCAGTTCACTGTTGTGCCGAAAACCTTCCATTGTGACCTGCCTGAGGCCTTGGCACATGAGGTGTTGAAATGCAAGACCGATGAAGATGCCAAGCAGTTGGGCATCGCCTGGGGGGTAGAACAATGCAAAGAACTCTATGCAGCAGGTGTTTCCAATATTCATTTCTACACGGTTTCGGCTGTAGAGAGCGTTTACGAAATCGCAAAACAACTCGTGTAATATGCAATTTTCGGCAGTCATCGGACAAGAAGCCATCATCCATCGGCTTTGCAACATGGCGCAACAGCAGCGCATTCCCAACACATTGATGCTGTGTGGTCCTGCGGGTTGTGGCAAAATGGCTGTGGCTTTGGCTTTCGCTTCCTATCTGTTGGGCGAGCGAAACGAGGGCAAGTCTCTGCTTACCGATGAGGCTTCCATCCGCAATGCCGAAGCCATGTTGCATCAATATAGCCATCCCGACCTACATTTTTCATTCCCAGTCATCAAGCCTTCGGGTGCATCTTCCGACCATAAGGCCGTGAGTGATGATTTCATTGGCGAATGGAAAACAATGCTTTCTGTCTCACCTTATTTTACACTTGAGACCTGGTTAACGGCCATGGGAGCCGCTAATCAGCAGGCACTTATTGGCGCAGGCGAGAGCGATGTGTTGGCTAAAAAGCTCCTGTTGAAATCAAGTCAAGGGGGATATAAGGTGAGTATCATTTGGCTTCCCGAACGCATGAATGTGGAATGCGCCAACAAATTGCTGAAATTGTTGGAAGAACCACCCCATCAGACCATCTTTATTTTGGTGTGCGAAGAGCCCGAATTGTTGCTCGATACCATCAAAAGTCGTGCACAGCGCATTGACATGAAGCGCATTAACGATGCCGATATGGCCGCAGCCTTAGTGGAACGGCGTGCGCTTTTGCCCGAGGATGCGCAACGCATTGCGCGCATAGCCAATGGAAATTGGCTTAAAGCCCTTGAGAGTTTAGATGTTAACAGCGAGAATACGCAGTTCCTTGACATGTTTAAAATGCTCATGCGCTTGGCCTATCAGCGCAATGTGAAAGAGCTAAAGCGTTGGAGCGAAATTGTAGCTACCTATGGACGCGAGAAGCAACGCCGCTTGCTGAGCTATTGTTTGCGCATGGTGCGCGAGAACTTTATGTATAACTTTGGCGAGCCTTCATTGTGTTATATGACGCGTGAGGAGGAAGAATTCTCGCAAAAGTTCGCCCGATTTATCAACGAAGCAAATGTTATTCCCATTAGCGAGTTGCTGCAAACGGCTCGACAAGATATAGGACAGAATGCCAATGCAAAGATTGTTTTCTTTGAATTGGCCCTCCAAATGATTGTGTTATTGATTAAGAAATAGAAGATAATGGACTTTAAAAATATGAAATTCAAGGTTGCCTCGGGCTGTGATCGTGGTTTATGCCATCGTGGTTGCGGCCGACAAGACCATCAACTCAATAGCTATGACTGGTTGGCTGATGTGCCAGGTAACGATGAAAGCACCGATTTAGTGGAGGTGCAGTTTAAGAATACGCGGAAGGGTTACTACCACAATGTGAGCAAACTTGACCTGAAAAAGGGCGATGTTGTGGCCGTTGAAGCCAGCCCCGGACACGATATTGGCACCGTAACCCTCACGGGGGCGTTGGTGAAATTGCAACTGAAGAAGGCCAATTTAAAATCGTCTGACGAGATTAAGCGCATCTATCGGTTGGCCAAACCCGTGGACATTGAGAAATATAAAGAGGCAAAAGCGCGCGAACATGCCACCATGATTGAAAGCCGGCAGATTGCTAAAAAGTTGGGCTTGCAAATGAAAATCGGCGACGTGGAATACCAAGGTGATGGCAACAAAGCATCTTTTATTATATTGCTGATGAGCGCGTTGACTTTCGACAGCTCATTAAAGATCTTGCATCGGCATTTCATGTGCGCATTGAAATGAAGCAGATTGGTGCGCGACAAGAGGCCGGACGCATTGGAGGTACGGGTCCTTGTGGTCGTGAACTGTGCTGTGCAACGTGGATGAAGAACTTTGTAAGCGTCAGCACCAATGCGGCTCGCTTTCAAGATATTTCGCTCAATCCACAGAAATTGGCAGGTATGTGTGCCAAGTTGAAGTGTTGTTTGAACTATGAAGTGGACGACTATGTGGAGGCCAGCAAGCGCATGCCGCCGAAAGATGCTGTGTTGCAAACGGCCGATAACGACTACTATCAGTTTAAAACCGATATTTTAGCGGGCGAGATTACCTATTCAACGGATAAGAAGATGGCGGTCAATTTAGAGACCATTAGTGCCGAACGCGCGTTGGCTATCATCGAATTGAATAAGCAAGGCGAGAAACCTTTGTCGCTGATGGGTGATGGATCTGTGGTTGAAACCAAGAAATCAAAGGACTTGTTGGAAGGCGATATTAATCGTTTTGACAAGGCAAAGCGCAAGAAAAATAAACGCAGAGGACAGCGCAATGGTGAGGGACGACCCGGAAAAGGTGCTACGCAAAAGGGAGAAACATCTGCCGTTGTGGCTTCTGTTGATGGCGAATTGCATGCTGAGCGACGCGAAAAAATGGCTGATAATGGTGCCCATGCGGGGCGTAATCGCTCTTTTCAGCGTGGCGAAAATGCAGCCGACGCAGCCGATAGTCCTCAAAAACCTACCGAATCGTGATGCAAAGGTGGTGGATAGGTTGGGCACTCTGTGTCGCGATGCTGTGCGTGGCTTGTTCTGAAAGGCGTGTGTATGACCGCTATCAGCACACCGTGTTGAGTGGATGGGAACGCAATGACTCATTGAAATTCAATGATATTCCGCGTTTTCAGCAGGCTGGTTGCTACACCCTTGATTTGGGTTTGCGGGTCACGGCCAACTATCCTTTCACGACATTGACCCTTGTTGTCGACCGCATGCTCTATCCTTCCATGGCCATTAGCCGCGACACGGTGACGTGTAGTTTGGTTGATCGGCGTGGCAGACGGCAAGGAACGGGTGGCATTAGCTATTTTCAGTATCAGCAACGGTTGCGTGATGTGCGAGTGAAGGCGGGTGATAGTTTGGTGGTTTACGTGCGCCATTACATGAAACGCGAGATGCTTCCGGGCATCAGCGATGTGGGCATTCTGCTTCAACAACAATAACCCGTTTCTGCCCCGAGCGTGCTTTGAGGAAGAAAGTGTGCTATATTATGTTACAATATAGCGCAGATTACACACTAAAGTGCACCATTTGCTCTGCAAAGTGGTGCACTTTAGTCGTCTTTTATTTGCTGGTCGGTATCTTGTTTGCCGTTTTCTTTTGGCGTAGCCCGCTATGCCTTTAGGAATATGGCAGCTAATCTGCCCAACCATCAAACAAAATCCGGACAGGTTCTAATGGCCGATTGGGGGTTAAAGGCATAGCCCTGCGGTGCGATAAGTAGCTGGTTTTGAAACTACCTATTATCATGATCCCGAGCAACAAGATCTGCAAAGCGTTACACCTGCCGGTAATTTTAACTTCTTTGCGGACAATGATCAACGTGTAAATGTATGGCGTTATTACTTATCTGAGGAACATCAATTAAGGAATAACTGGAATTTGAATTACGGTGCTTGGTACAAACAGTCTCTTAACCACAGTCTACAATCTTATCGTAACCAGGCAGGAGTGGGCTATTTGCGTCAAAGAGAAGACATCATCAATGTTTATATGGGATTAGGGAAAAGCTGGAACAATAAGTTTATCTTGGATGTTTCATTAGCAGCGGAATACTATCATTCACCACAATGGCATCAATGGAACATATATCCCACACTGAACATGACATACGTTCACACCCCAAGCAATATATGGGTTATGGGTTTCTCTACAAATCGAACCTATCCTGAATATTGGGCAATGAATAATTTTACGATGTATAGTAATGGTGGGTATGATGAGATTACAGGAAACCCCTATCTAAAGCCGGCCAAATCATACCAAACAAATTTGGTATGGATACTGAAAAATAAATATCATTTTGTGGCAGGGTTCAACTATGTTGACGACTATTTTATACAGACCCCTTATCAACGTTCGGACCGTTTGGCTAAAACTTTCAGGTATGTGAACTTTAATTATCAGCAACAAGCTTTTATGCAGGCAGTCATTCCTCATCGATTCGGTTCGTGGTTAGACGCCCGATTAACATTAACCGGGGTTTGGATGCATGAGAAGTGCAATGACTTTTATGATATACCGTTTGATAGGGCTATCCTGTTTGGGATGGCTCAAATGAGTAATGTGATTACACTTAGTACTAAATCTGATTTGTCACTGACTGTTGATGGGATGCTACGCAGTAGAGCGCATCAAGCCATCTACGATTTACCCGGCTCTGGGAATATAGATATTGGGTTTCGTTGGCAATTCTGGAAGAAGCAAGCTGTTTTGCATGTTTTCTGCAATGATCTATTAGAGACTTCTTCAATCAACCCTCGAATTGATTTCAAAGGGCAATATGTGAATATGCACTTTGGCTGCTATCGTGAGCTTGGTGTTTCATTAACGGTCAAGTTTGGAGGATATAAGGCAAAGAAGAATGACGCTATCAATACGTTACGATTCCGCAAATAGAAATGGTTAGCAAAGATTAAAAGCAACGATGGCGCAAGAAAAAGGCCCAAAGGCAAGAAGAAACCGCGTGTAAGACCGCTTTGGCAGGACGTGTTTCACGCCGTAATCGGGGCAAAACAAGTCCCATCTTTTGCTCGAAATTAACCGACAAGACGAAAGCTATATCGTCTTTTTTTTGTAACTTTGCCTGCAATAAGAACATATAGCATAACAAAAAACATTATGGCAAAGAAAGTTGATTTCAAGTATGCTCCCATGTTTCAACTGGGTGAAGACCATACTGAATATCGTCTGCTCACAAAAGAGGGCGTATCGACCAGCGAATTTGAGGGAAAAACCATCGTGAAAGTTTCAAAAGAGGCGTTGACGTTGCTCGCACAACAGGCGTTTCACGACGTGGAATTTGCGTTGCGGCGCGCACACAACGAGCAAGTGGCAAGCATTCTGCGCGATCCTGAAGCATCAGAGAACGACAAGTATGTGGCATTACAGTTCTTGCGCAATGCTGAGACAGCAGTGAAAGGTGTGCTACCTTTCTGCCAAGATACCGGTACGGCCATCATCCACGGCGAGAAGGGACAGCAGGTGTGGACGGGTTTTGAAGACGAAGAAGCACTCTCGCGAGGCGTTTACAACACGTTTACAGAGGACAATCTGCGCTATTCGCAAAACGCTCCGCTCAATATGTATGACGAAGTGAACACGAAATGCAATCTCCCCGCGCAGATTGACATCGAAGCTACCGAAGGAGCTGAATACCGATTTGTGATGGTTGCAAAAGGCGGTGGCTCGGCCAATAAGACCTATTTTTATCCTATGACCAAGGCAACCATACAGAATGAGGGCACATTGCTGCCCTTCTTGGTGGAGAAAATGAAGAGTCTCGGCACGGCTGCCTGCCCGCCCTATCATATTTGCTTCGTTATTGGTGGTACTTCGGCAGAAAAGAACCTGCTCACTGTCAAGCTGGGTTCAATCAAGTACTACGACGAATTGCCCACGACCGGTGACGAGACGGGACGTGCTTTCCGCGACATTGATTTGGAAAACAAGCTGCTTGACGAGGCTCATAAGATTGGACTTGGTGCGCAATTCGGTGGTAAAGCATTCGCTCACGACGTGCGTGTCATTCGCCTGCCGCGTCACGGTGCAAGCTGTCCCATCGGGATGGGCGTAAGCTGTTCGGCCGATAGAAACATCAAAGCCAAGATCAATGCCGATGGAATATGGATTGAAAAAATGGATATGAACCCCTCTGAACTCATTCCTGAGGAGTACCGGAAGCCGGGTGAGGGCGCTAAAGGAGTGGAGATTGACTTAGACAAAGGCATGGATGCTGTGCGCGCCGAGCTTACAAAGTATCCTGTGAGCACGCGCGTCAGTCTCAAAGGCACCATCATTGTGGCACGCGACATTGCGCACGCAAAACTCAAAGCACGTTTGGATGCCGGCGAGGATTTGCCGCAGTACATCAAGGATTATCCGGTGCTTTACGCCGGTCCTGCCAAAACCCCCGAAGGATATGCGTGTGGTTCGATGGGTCCAACCACTGCCAACCGCATGGATCCGTATGTTGACGAGTTCCAGGAGCATGGCGGTTCGTTGGTGATGATTGCGAAAGGCAATCGAACCCAAGTAGTGACGGATGCTTGTCAGAAACACGGTGGTTTCTATTTGGGCACCATCGGTGGTGTGGCTGCCGTGCTTTCGCAGAGCAGTATCAAGAGCATTGAATGCGTGGAATACCCGGAATTGGGTATGGAAGCCGTGTGGAAAATACGCGTTGAGGACTTCCCCGCGTTTATTTTGGTCGATGATAAAGGCCACGACTTCTTCAAGGAGTTAAAACCTTGGACGGCTTGTGCCTGCACGAAATAAAGCAGACAAGAAGGAGCTGTGGGCGCAACTAAACCCACGCTCCTTGCGCTTATAACGCAACAACAAACGGCTCGCAGAGCCACGCGCAACACCATGCGCAACATTTCATCTCAATAGGTAGACTTTTTTAAGAAAAATCGGGGTGCAGACAACACCTTCACTATACTCGAAAAGAAATAACTTGTAGAGAACAAACCACTTGAATGCAAAATATAAGTTGTCGCAACCCCATCATTGTAACGCAAAAGAACAGATTGCATGACAAAGAAAAGAAAAGCGCATACGTCTTACGCCTCGTTCAAGGAGGTGGCTGACATGCTACTCGAGCTGCAAGAAACAGCTCCTAACGACTATTCAGTAACGCAGAACTACAGTGTTTTTACCCATAGTCCGGCCTTCTTTAAGCATTTTCTCGGTAACAGAATGCCGGTAAGAGCCGATTGTGCACGTGTTGCGGTCGTGCGAGAGGGATGGTTTTCGCCTACCATCAACGGTCACACTTATCACTGCAAGGCCGGCGAATTATTGTTCGTAAACTGGGGGGCCGTGATCGAAGACGACCAGTTTAGCGACGACCTCGCCATGGATGGATATATGCTCACCGAAGAATATGTCAACTTGATGTTCGGCGGCAATTTACCATCCATATTCAAAAGCACCACGCTCTGTTTTAAAGCAACCCTCACTGCGGAAGAGAACAATACGTTTTGCAAGATCTTGCAAACGCTGCTCACGGTGAAATTGCTCGGTCCGCACACCGAATCCACCACGACAAACGCTTTGTTTGTGGCGATTAATCTCTTTACACAAAAACTGTATGAAAGCGACATTCTGTTGCCCAGTGTACAATGGTCGCGCAACAAAAAACTCACCGAGGCCTTCACACAACTCGTGAATGTGCATGCCAAAACGCAACATTCCATCGGTTTCTATGCCAAACAACTCTGTGTTTCGGCGCACCATCTCAGTATGGTGGTGAGAAAAGAAACAGGCAGCACGGCCAAAGAGTGGATTGATCGTGCCACGGTAACCGCCATTCAAGTGGAATTAAAATACAGCGAGAAAACGTTGGAGCAAATCTCTCATGACTTTTCCTTCCCCTCACTCAGCACTTTCTGCAAATTCTTTAAGCGCAACACGGGGACTACGGCTTTCACTTATCGTGCTGAATGAAACACGCGTTGGGGCAAGTTTTGTTTCGGGCGAGCGATGAAATGAACATTTTCTTTCCAATTATTTGTCAGTTTCAAAACTTTGTTATAACTTTGCCGCCGTGAATAAGTTAGCAACGACATATCAGCAGCATCATAACATGCAAAGAATTTTGCGATTCTTTGCATCTTTTTGCGTCGATTATTTGGTCAATCCAAATAATTTGCTAACACACACACACACACACACACACACTTAACGCACCTGACGTCTAAACGTCTTCGCGTACGCGCGCGCGAGGAGCGCGTAATCCCTATAAACAAAGGGCTCACAGGAGTTCCCTTTGTTCGCTTTTTCATGTCCCTTTATGAGCAAAAAATGAACGAAATAACGCTGCAAAATGTAGGGACGCACGGCTCGTGCGTCCCTACATGCAAACAACAAATATATTCACTATATAAATTAGAGATTATGAAAAGAAAACAATCCAGAAAGCACCCCTATGTATGCCCACGCATAGAGGTGATAAAAATGGAGATGGGCTGTATGTTGGGAAATACCTCGACCGCGAATGGTGGACACAATCAAGGCCATGTGGGCGGAGGCAGAGGAGATGCCAAACGTGCATGGTTCGATGAGGACGAATTCGAAGAAGAAGAAACAGAAAACAACGAAGTTCCAACGGCTAATAATTCATGGAATGAATAAACAAAAAAAGAAAAGAACAATGAAGACAACAAAGATATTCTTGATGCTTGCAACGGCGTCTCTGCTGTCAGCAGGCTGTAGTGACAATGAGACAACAGACGGAAACATACAAGGACAGCAGGAACCCCTGCAGGGAACAACTTTCGTGGGAGGCATTGCGCCCAAAACCGGTGCCAAACCAACTACCCGCACTTCGCTCAACGTCGTCCTGCCGGGTGGCACAACCGTGGACTATTTCTGGGAGAAAGGCGACAAGATTTGGACTGCTGACAACACGAATGGTGAGGCACAGATTACGACAACATCGCCAACGGCCAAGTTTCAAATGGGCAAGGATTACGTCACCCCAACCGTAGCGCTTTATTATCCGGGTAAGAGCGCCACTGCCTACAATGCTGTGACCATTTCCACCCATCAAACGCAAACAGCCCCAAACAACACCCAGCATCTTGGCGAGGCGGGAGATTGCGGAACGGCCACAGCTCATCAGCAGCCT
The DNA here is from genome assembly GCF_000613785.1 of Segatella oulorum JCM 14966. GTDB lineage: Bacteria > Bacteroidota > Bacteroidia > Bacteroidales > Bacteroidaceae > Prevotella > Prevotella oulorum. Next base: position 12,359 of record NZ_BAJQ01000013.1, read on the forward strand.
GATGGCACCTACCATTTCAACCTCGACCACCAAGCGGCTTATCTCTGCCTGCTACCCCACACACCGAACCATCTCGCATCGACTTACATTCAACAGGTCAAGATAACCGCAAACAACAACATCGCCGGTTCTTATACACTCACCAACATCGGTTTGACTGGCGTCGGTTCGTCCAACACCATAACCATAACCACCAAAGGTAGTGCCCACCCCGATGGCTTCCTTTTGAACAACACCGCTGTCAGTCAAAGCACCAATGCTATCTATGCTGTCATCTCGCCGGGCACCCATGCCCTCACCGTAGAATATACGCTCTATGACAATGTAACGGGGCAAAAAGGGACATTCACCAAGACCGTCGCTTCGGCCGCTTACGATGCCAACACCGTCTATCCCATCACGGCCAACATCAATCCGAAAGATTACAGCGCAATGGAATACTATATGTTTGATGCCGCCGTGGGGCAGCATTATTGGAAAGGCTATGAGAGCGTGCAGCCCCAACTCAATGGTGAAAGCAATGACAACTATCCGAAAAGTGGGGACCCGCGCTTTTTCCAATTAGTAAGTGGATGGGGGTACTACGCAAGGCATTCATGTAAGGACTGCTTTCCAGCGAACCGATTGGCGTGGTATATGCAGAAAGGAGAACCGCATTGGGAAGACAGATGTTGGACAGCCGCCGGGCATCTCTACACCGGTGGTCTGTGGCTTAAGAAAATCAACATCATTGCGACAAAAAACAGCAAAACACTTGCTGAAATAGATGTAATAGGACCTTATGGAGATTCTTATGGAGGTATTGAAAACCCATCAGCCCTTACTATTTCGATTTCTGCCACAGGAGAGCCTGCCAATTCGGGTGATTACTTCTTCCTGCCGACTATGGGGCAATATACCAAGGGTAAACTGGCAGACAGAGGGATAGAAGGCTATTATTGGTCAAGTACTCCATGGAACGCAACGCATTTCGGTGGTGATACAGATGCTTATCTGTTTAGGTTTAATAAGACAACTATGACGCTTGATGGTCGTGGTGGCTGGGGAACGGTAGTTCCTGACGTAGGAAATATTTGGATGGGGTGTCCGTTAGGAGTAGAGCAATAATTGGTTTATCTGCTAAAAGTCAATCTGCTTTGCGAGTATTAGCAGAAGAACATAAAAAATGATAATTTAGTTAACATATTTATTCACCTGCTTATGAACGAAAAAGAGGTAAAGACGGAGGGTGTAGAGAGAAAGATGGACAGGCGGTTGTAAGGCTGGCGATGCCAACTCTGAGGATAGGTTTTGCCTACTCCTACTTTAGACGAGATGTAGTCCTACTTTAGATGATGTGTAGTCTTACTTTAGATGGTATGTAGTCCTACTTTAGACAACGCCTCGTCGCAGAAGCCTCGCACAACCCCTCCCAAGCGAGGGAGTTCGCCACTCGGCTGACGCTATATCCCTCCGTCGGCGCCTCGATTTCAGACGTAAGCACAAAACAATTCTAATTATGGCTTTTTGGAAGAGAATTCAGATGAAGATTAACAAGAAGTGGTATCCCAAATCTGTGTTGGTGGGAAGCCCCGTGAGTACCGAACAACTGTGTAAGCGCATCGGCGCCGAGTCGACCGTCAGTCCGGCCGATGTGCGTGCCGTGCTTACCTCGTTGGCTCCGATTATGGCCGACTACATGTCGCAGGGTCGCTCGGTGAAGCTCGACGGCATCGGCTCGTTTTATTTCACAGCCGTGGCAGTGAAAGGCGGCTCAGAGAGGAAAGAGGACGTAACGGCCAATCAAATCGCGGGTGTGCGCGTGCGCTTCAATCCCGAGACGCGTTTCACCAAGAACGGATCGGGCACCGGCAAGCACGCCACCCGTGGCCTCTCTGACACACTGATTGAGTGGGAAGAATGGAAAGTCGAGGAGAAAAAGACGAAGAAGAAAGGCGTTGGAGAAGTAGAGATTCACGGAAGTTAAAGTCGGCCGTTCACTCCTGCCCCAAAAAAGAGAAAGGATTTGAACCGTTTTATTCGGGTATGGCTAATTTATTCAAGTATGGCTGATTGTGAAAGGGAGGAAAGACGTGGAGTGTCTTTCCTCCCTTTTCGCATTGTGGCTCTCTAAAACGATGATAGGAATATAAGTACACGGGACTGCACTCCATCGGCATCTACAAGGACGAGCTGACCGTCTACCGCATCGTTGCTGCGTGTTTCAAGCCATTTCGAGGAAAAACCTTATTAAAAATTTGCAGCATTGGCACGAAGTAGCTACCTTTGCGACGAAATTCATTCCACAGATGAACTTCTTCGGGGTGCTACCGCCGTTGCGGATGCTGAGATTAGACCCATGGAACCTGAAACAGGTAATGCTGGCGAAGGGATAAATTAAAATTTCCACGTGTTTTCTTCATCAACACTGCATTGCGTTGTTAAAAGCAAGGTACTCCAATGAAATCCATCGTTGGATGAACAGAATGTATCACTTTTAACAACGATTATCGTATGAAATCATCATCTTTCGCATGGCTCTGTGTTGCTTTGCTGGCAACTACGGCAGAAACAAAGGCCGAGAAGCTCGACACGCTCAAAACTTATGAACTGCAAAATGTGCAGGTGACGGCCACACGTGCGCAGCACAACACCCCCATGACATTTAGCAATCTCACCCGGCAAGAGCTTGCAAAACACAACCACGGACAGGATATTCCTTCGCTGTTGAGCTTTATGCCCAGTGTAACCTTCACGTCGGATGCGGGCAACGGCATAGGCTACACGGCACTAAAGGTGCGCGGAACCGATCCGTCGCGCATCAACTTCACCGCCAACGGAATCCCCTTGAACGACGCCGAAAGCTCACAAGTGTTCTTTGTGAACATGGGCGACTTCATCAGCAACGTCAAAGATTTGCAGATTCAACGCGGCGTCGGCACTTCAACCAATGGCAGTGCGGCCTTCGGAGCTACGGTAAATCTGCAAACCGATGCACCTTCTCTGAAACCGTTCGTGACGCTCTCGACCGCAGCGGGTAGTTATGCGTCTCACAAAGAGACGCTCCTTTTCGGTTCGGGACTTCTGCAAAATCACTGGAGTTTCAACGTGCGTCTGTCGAATATCGGCAGCCACGGCTACATCGACCGCGCAACATCGAGTCTCAACTCCTATTTTCTGCAAGGCGCTTACAGCAGTCGTAGTACCTTGGTAAAATGGCTTACGTTCAACGGAACCGAACGCACGTACATGGCTTGGGATTACGCTTCGTTAGCACAAATGGCGCAGTATGGGCGGCGTTACAATCCTGCTGGCGAATATACCGATGCTAACGGGCAAACACAATATTATCCCAACCAAACCGACAACTATCATCAGCAGAACTATCAGCTCATTTGGAATCAGCTCATCTCGCCTGCTTTCAACTTCAACATTGCGCTCCATTACACTGCGGGTAATGGCTTTTACGAACAATATAAGGCGCAACAGAAGCTGAAGAAATATGGATTTCCACCCACTTCGCCCATTGCCGACCTCATTCGCCGCAAGCATTTAAGCAACGATTTCTATGGATGGGTGTATGCACTCAACTACCAACATGCGCGTTGGAATGCCACTTTGGGAGGCGCCAACAACCGGTATAGCGGCCGACATTTCGGCAAAATCCTCGCCATCATCAATGCTGCCGTGCCCTATTCCCCACTACAAGAATACTATCGCAACAAAGCTGAGAAGACCGAAAACAGTGTTTATGCCAAAGCCAACGTAGAGGTGGTGAAAGGGCTTAGCGTCTATGCCGACCTGCAATATCGCAACATCAACTATCGGTTGCAAGATCCCAACGACAATCCCACAACGGCTGCCAATGCACCTTGGCGCTACAACGAGCACTATCACTTCTTCAATCCCAAGGCCGGTCTGTTTTTTCAGCCCGCAGAAGCACACGCATTCTATCTTTCTTGGGCCGTGAGCCATCGCGAACCCACGCGCAACGACTTTGAAGGAACGCTTCGTCAGCTGCCGCGTGCTGAACGAATGACCGACTGGGAAGCAGGCTATAAATTGGCTTTACCACGCTTGACCATGGGCATCAACCTTTATTCCATGCACTACAAAGACCAGTTTGTGCTCACAGGCGAAATCAATTCCACTGGCGAAATGATTCACCGCAACGTGGGAACATCCTATCGCGAGGGCATAGAATGGCAGGCATTGTGGCAACCGCTCAACTGGTTTAAATGGCAAGCCAACGCGACTTTCAGCCGCAACCGCGCCAAAGACTGGATGGTAGAGAGCAAGGCAGGGCGACCACTGCGCTTTGGAACAACCCATTTAAGCTTCTCTCCCGATGTGCTGGCCAACCAAATCATTACTTTTACACATGGAGGATTTGAGGCGATGGTGCGCAACCAATTCGTTAGTCGACAACACATGACCAACGACAACAACACGAATCTCATGTTGCCAAGCTATTTTCTGACACATTTGGATGCCAACTATAGTTTCCATCTACCATCCATTCGCCGTATCACAGCGGGCATCACCATCTACAATCTCTTCAACAAAAAATATTTCTCCAATGGCTATGCCAGCGCCGAATATGACAATATGGGGCGCGAAGTCTCCTCTTCGGCTGTCTATTCAGCACAAGCCACAGCACATTTCATGACGTATTTAACGATTACTTTGTAACGCATGATGCAATTTCTCACACAGCATGGGCTCGACTTGCTCACCACTTTCCTTGGCATCGTCTATCTCGTTTTAGAATATCGTGCCAGCACCTGGCTGTGGATTGTGGGCATCATCATGCCGCTACTCGATGTGTGGCTCTATGCCACACATGGTCTTTATGGCGATGCGGGCATGGCCGTCTACTATACTTTGGCGGCCATCTATGGGCTCGTTGTGTGGAAATTTGGACGCAAGCGCGGACAAGCGGCGCACCAACCGATGCCCATCACCCACATGAAACGACGTCACTACCTGCCCCTTTGTGCATTTTTCTTGTTGGCATGGGGCATCACTTATTGGCTCTTGCGCACCCAAACCAATTCCACGGTTCCCGCATTAGACGCTTTCACCAACGCACTTAGTTTCATCGGTCTATGGGCATTGGCACGCAAATACATCGAACAATGGTGGGCATGGCTCATCGTCGATTTCATCAGCACCTATCTCTACCTCACCAAAGGCATTCCCTTCAAGGCGGGGCTCTACGCACTCTACACCGCCATGGCCATTGCCGGTTACTATAAATGGAAACGAATGATGCAACAACATGACACACTATCCTAAAATAACGGCCGAAACCCCATTCGATGCCGTCATCGTGGCCAACGGAGCCTTTCCCAAACACGAAACATTACTACGTATTTTGCACCACGCACCGCATGTGATTGCTTGCGATGGTGCCGCCGAAACGCTCTTAAATGCGGGCTTCACTGCTCAGCAAATGACAGTGATTGGCGATGGAGACAGTCTGGCACCAAGGCTCAAACGACAATTACATTTCATCTCTATCAGCGAACAAGATGACAACGACCTTACCAAAGCTACACGCTATGTATGCACACAGCACGGGCAAGCGCAACCGCAACTGACCGCCAACCGTCGTCTTCGCATTGCTTATCTCGGTGCAGCGGGCAAGCGCGAAGACCACACTTTGGGCAACATCGCCCTCATGATGCATTATTACGACCACTTCAACGTGCAGCCATTCATGCTCACCGATGAAGGAATTTTCATTGCGGCATGTGGCGATTGTCGTTTCGATGTCACACCGGGACAACAAGTAAGCCTCTTCAACTTTGGCTGCCAACAATTAGAAAGTCAAGGGTTGCGCTGGCCCATCTATCCATTTGATGCCCTTTGGCAAGGCACTTTAAACGAAGCTGTGCAACCCATCATACAGATAAAAGCCGATAATGCCTATCTCGTGTACATCACATGGACGTTTTATTGACATTTAACTAAATTTTAAAGCCGAAAATTTGTATGGTAAAAGAAAACATAGTACCTTTGCTTCATAAATCATTATATAGACTACTATCATTTAGAGTTACACACGTTACCGAAACATTTTCGTGAGAAAGATATTCGTAACGCATGGTTAAAACTATTTAGTTTGATTATAAGAGATGCCGGAATCGTGAGGTTCCGGCATTTTTTGTGACTTAATCTCATTCATATTACTGTGCAATCTGCCTCATTTTAGCACGTGATTAGAGTCACTTTGCACGGTAATAAGAGGCATATTGCAAGGCAATGAGAAACGACTTGCTGTTTCATACTTTTATTGCCATGATGAACTGATGTGGGTTCAGCGAAATCAAGCTATGGTGAGTCCCGTGTCAATGCCCTTACCTTCTGTATTTGTTTATGTTGAAAAATCAAAGCAGGTAGAACTTTTTGCATACTAAGCTTGTCCCGAACTTGCGTAATACATCAGTGCAAGCCTTATCAACGCTTTCTGCCGTGTGCTCAGATGGAGTAGAGCTGCCGCGGACGTATATCAATAGGTGGAAATAAAAAATGCTGTTTCCGACGTTGGAAACAGCATTTTTCGGTTCGAATTGATTTTAATAGCCGAAAATCTCTTCGGTGGTGAGTCGCTTCACGGGCGCAATCTTTTCTAATTCTTTCATATCAAGTTCTTTCTCATCGCCCAGCACAATGTAACGGTAGGTTTTGTTGGCAATGTTCTGACGGGCAAAGTTTACTACGTCTTTCAGCGTGATTTTGGGCAGTGCATCGTAAACCTGCTGCATGTAATCGTTGCTCAGACCGAGTTGTTTCATTCTGAGATAGCGTGTGATGACGCCATAACGTGTGACGCGGTCGCTCTGGATGGACTTGATGAGGCTCTGTTTGGCCAAGTCGAATGCCGCCTCGTTCTCGGGCATGTTGTTGACGATGTCGTTGAACACGCGCAGGCAGTCGCTCATCTTGTCGTTTTGTGAGATGATTTGTGTGAGGAAATATTCATCTTCGTTCTTCATTTGTGGCATTGCATAGCGGGCACCGGCGTTGTAGGCTAAGCCGCGGGTCTCTCTCAGTTCTTGAAAGACAATGGAATTCATGCCACTGCCAAAATACTGGTTGAACAACATCTCGGTGGGTGTTTTGCTGACATTCCATTGGTTGCCCTCGTTGTGATATTGGCGCAAATAGATGTTTTTCGCCTTGAAAGGTGCCAGGAGCACTTCGTTTTGGGGTGTTTGCTGCAAGCGATAGCTCTTGTTGACGGGCAGTTTGAGCAGCGTCTTACCCACTTTGTGCTCGCGCTGCACGATGCTAATGAGTTGCTGCTCGGTAGCGGGTCCGTAGTAGAGCACGCTGTGAGGCATGCGGGTGAGGTTGGTAATGAGTTGCACCATCGACTGCGGATTCATGGAGCGCAACTGCTCAACGGTGCAGATGTTGCGCGTGGGATTGTAGGCACCGTAGCGGGCATAGTCCAACAGTGCAAAAGAATTGGTGCGTTGATTCTTCTTTTTGTCGTCGCGGTTCTTTGCTACTACGTCGCAGTAGCTGAGCCATGAGTTTTTATCGGCTTTCGCTTGGTGCAACACCTGTTCTAATAGTCGCAGTGCGCGTGGCATGTTTTCACTCAGCCCGGACAGGGTGACGTTGAGTTTATTTGCGCCGACATTGATGTTGTACTGGCAGGCAAGGTTGTAGAAGGCTTGTTTAAGTTGCGAGACTGTGGTGTTCTGCGTGCCGATATAGTCTAAATAGTCGGCTGCATAGTCGTAGCGCTTGTCGGCAGTGGTACCAAAGTCATAATGGAAGGTGAGCACGAAAAGTCCATCGTTGGGATTGCGCTTATAGATGAGTGGCATGCCGTTGACCTTCTTGCCCAGCGACAGTTCTTTGCTGAAATCAAGAAATTTGGGCTGTATCGGCGTTGTTTTGCTCAGGCGAATGCTTTTCAGCAGTGCACTTTCATATTCGCGGTTGGCGGGAATAGGTGTGATGATGGGTTTTTCGATTTTTTTCAGTGTGCTGTCTACGCCCTGCCGTTTATAGACACAAACGAGGTTGTTTTCGCCAAAATGCTGGCTGACAAAGCGCTGGATGTCTTGTTTTGTGATCTTTGCCTGTCGGTCGAGCTGCAGTGCTACGTCGCTCCAGCGCTGGTCGTTAACAAACGCGTGTACCATGAAGCTGGCGCGCAGGATGTTGTTTTGTAAATCTTCAAAATAGTGCAGTTTCTTGTTAGCCATGACGGCAGGCAGCAGTTGATTGCTGAATTCTCCGCGTGCCAACTTGTTAATCTGCCCGAGCAGCAGTTTTTTCACCTGTTGCAGGGTTTGGCCATGCAGGGGCGAAGCTTCGATGATGAATGCCGAGTAGTCATGAAGCCCGTCGAAGTCGACTCCAACATCCTGCACCTTCATAGGCTGTAATAAATTGATGTCGATGAGGCCTGCCTGCCCGTTGTAGAGCAGGTGACGCACGAGATCGAGCGTGTCGCTCTGCATATCGTTCTCGCCTTTGAAGCGCCAAGCCATCATCAGGTTTTCAGCATCCTGTCCCACGACGGTTGTATCGCGTTGCGCGGTGATTTTGGACTGCGCGGGAAACTCGGGACGAGTGAGGTTGGTTGACGGCTTCCACTGGCCAAAATATTTGTCGATGATGGCGATGGTTTCGTCGGGATTGAAGTCGCCCGCCAGAACAATGGCTACGTTGTTGGGCACATAGTAGCGATGGAAGTAATTTTTGATGTTGACAATGGATGGATTTTTCAGATGCTCCTGTTCACCGATGGTGGTTTGCGTTCCATAGGGGTGGGTAGGCGTGAGCAGCTTCCATAACGCGGCATATTCCTTCGAACCGTCGCTTGCCATGGAGATGTTTTTCTCTTCATACACGGCTTCCAGCTCGGTGTGGAATCCGCGAATGACCATGTTTTGGAAGCGGTCGGCTTGTATGCGTGCCCAGTTATCGATTTCATTCGTGGGAATGTTCTCTACATAGCAGGTAACGTCGTTGCTCGTGTAGGCGTTGGTGCCTTCCGATCCGATACTCGACATGAGCTTGTCGTACTCGTTGGGTATGTTGTATTGCGCGGCAAGCTGCGAGACGGAATCGATCTGGTGATAGGCGGTTCTGCGCTGAACGGGGTCGGTCAGCGTGCGATACTGTTCGTAACGGCGTTCGATTTCGTCCAAGTAGGGTTTCTCCTTAGCGTAATCGGTGGTGCCAAATTGTTGCGTGCCTTTAAACATGAGGTGTTCGAGATAGTGGGCCAAGCCCGTGGTCTCTGCCGGGTCGTTACGCGACCCGGTGCGCACAACAATGTTGGCTTGCAGGCGTGGACGCTCCTTGTTGACACTCATGTAGACCTTTAGCCCGTTGTCAAGGGTGTAGATACGGGCTTGCATTGCATCTCCCTTCACGGTAACGAAGGAATAATTTTTGGCCGAAAGCGTTGCAAGCGTGCACAGCGCTACCGACATGAAAATGGTTCTTAAATGCATCATATTTTTTAGTTTTCAAAATTGATTTCGTGATCTAAACTGTTGATAAAATCGTCGAGCACATGGGGTTCAACGTCTCCCATGGCATATTCTTTCTCGGCATCCTTGCGTATTTCGGCAATCCATGCGCGACGCGCCTGCACGTAGTCGTCGTGGATTTGTTCGGCTGTGGTATCGGTAATTTCGTCCACGTGGTAGTAATTGCATATCATGTGATAGGTCCACGCCCACTGATAGTCGCGATAATGGCGGTGGATTTCCTCAAATCGGCGGATGACGTCTTGAATCGTTTCGATATTTCCTTGCTTGATGTCGTGGCACAGGCGTTGCTCCTCGGTATCGGGCAGCAGCAGTCCGCTCAGGTCGTTCCACGTGCCTTGCCCGACAGTCGTGGTAGGTTTGGCGTAATTTCCCTGCTGTTTATAAACGCGCTTGAGCACGGCACCCATGTAAATGCGCAGGGCGATGTCATAGTACTTGATACCCTTGTTTAACGAGCTGGCATGGATGACATAATTATGATAGGTGTAGGATGCCACGTCGGTCCCACTGGCTTCGCGCAGTTTCTCCAAGATTTCTTTGCCTTGCAGGATTTCGCCAACGGAGAAAGGCGATAACCAATCGAAGTTTACGATGCTTTTGTGGGATCCGGGCATGCGCACATCACGTTTCGGCCACTTTCGGATATCGCGATACAAACCCACAGTGGTGATGTTGCGGCCGGGCGAAAGGTACATCGTGTCGCCATAGGCAACGAGGTAGGAAAAGGGGAGGTTGCGCGTGTCGGGGTGATACATCAGCTTGCCGAAGCACACCGAGAACGTTCCGATGTGAGCAGGCATGAGAATATAGGCGCCGCTGGCTGTTTTCGTGCCGCGCTCGAGTATGCCATAATGCATCGGCCCCATCTTGTAGGCGTGATTACTGAAATTGGTAGCGCTCCCGGCGTTATAGAAAGAGAATTGTCCGCCGATGAGCAAACTACTCTTATGATGGCTGGAAGTGAATGGACCGCAGAACGCCGCACACGCTTCACCATTGCTCATGTAGGCATTGGCAAAGAAAATGCTTGTTGATGCAGTGAAACCGTTGCTGATGTGGCAGGCTTCACCCACGAAACAGTCTTGCATCTTCACGCTGTTGGTGATGCTGCTGCCTTCGCTGATGATGGTGTTTTCGCAGATGACACCCGTGCCGATGTACACGTTGGCAGCGGGCGTGCTCAGAATGGTGCAGTCGCTTAATCGCGAAGCTCCGTTGATTTCGCAGTCATCGTGAACGATAGTGTTGTTGACTTCGCGTGTATTGATAATTTTCACGTGATTACCGATGTAGGCTTGGTCGGAACGGTGGCGGGCAATATCTTCGTTGATGAGGCGACGCAGCTGATCCTTGAGCGCGCGGTCGTTGAAATGCTTCACCATGAAGGCCGCCAGCTGGCTGTTCAAGTCGCTGAAGAGAATGACGTTGCCGTCGCCCACTTCGTTGAGTACCGAGATGAGATTGCCCTCGCCATAAGTAGCGCCCTCGGTTGTTTCCATGGCACTGACGTTGCTGATGTAGCAGTCGTCGCCAATCGTGTAGTTGTTGATGTAGTTGCCGATGTTTTCAATCAAACAGTTATCGCCAATGGTCACGTTGCGCAGGGTGGCGTTGTTGATGCCGCTGTGTTTGAGGAAACCACGGCTCACTTCGATGTTTTTCTCGAAGTCACCGATGTGGATTTCGCCGTAAAGCATCACGCGATGCATGTAGTTGGGCTTAAAATCCTCGCTCACATGGATGTTCGTCCAGTCTTCGGCCCAACAACTTTGAACCTCAAGAATGCTGATCTCTTCGTTGGTTAGTTGTCTCATTTTCTGTCGTTTTACAGGTTATTCCATTGCAGGATAGAGGAAATCGTTGTAAGGATATTTCTGTACATGCAATTCGCGCACACGGATGTAGAGTGTCTTACGGAAGGTTTCGATGTTGCATTTGGTTTTTGCGCTGATGAAGAGACAATTATCATTGAGGCGCGCCATCCACGTGCGTTCCAACTCTTCTAAGGGGATATTTTCTTTCGTAGCCGGCGTGAGATCGTCTTTTTCTTTCTCAATCCAATGGTAATTGTCGATTTTATTGAAGATAATCATCGAGGGCTTGTCGCTGCAGCCGAGTTCCTTGAGGGTGTTATCGACGACGCGTATCTGCTCTTCGAAGTCGGGATGCGAGATGTCTACACGTGCACCAGCAGGTCGGCCTCACGCACTTCATCCAACGTGCTTTTGAAAGAATCGACCAAGTCGGTGGGCAGTTTTCGGATAAATCCCACGGTGTCGGCCAAAAGAAAGGGCAGATTGTCCACAACCACCTTACGCACGGTGGTATCGAGGGTGGCAAAGAGCTTGTTCTCGGCAAATACTTCGCTTTTCGCCAGCAAATTCATGATGGTGCTTTTGCCCACGTTGGTATACCCCACGAGGGCCACACGAATCATACGTCCGCGGTTCTTTCGCTGGGTGGTTTTCTGCTTGTCAATCTCTTGCAGGCGCTGTTTCAGCAAGGTGATGCGCTGCAAAATGATGCGACGGTCCATCTCTAACTGGGTTTCGCCCGGTCCACGCAACCCTACCGAACCTTTTCCGCCGCCTGAACCAGAACCACCTCCTTGCCGCTCTAAGTGCGTCCAGAGTCGTTGCAACCGCGGCAGCATATAACGATATTGCGCCAATTCCACCTGAGTCTTGGCGTTGGCTGTTTGTGCACGCATCGCAAAAATGTCTAAAATGAGCGATGTGCGGTCGAGTATCTTCACTTTCAGCTCGTTCTCGATGTTGCGTATCTGTTTCGCCGAGAGTTCGTCGTCGAAGATAACCATTCCGATAGGTTCCTCGTTGTCTTCGCACTGCTCAATGTATGCTTTGATTTCTTCGAGTTTTCCTTTGCCTACATAAGTCACAGCGCTCGGGCCATTCACCTTTTGTGTGAAGCGTTTCACTGTCACAGCACCTGCCGTGTCGGCGAGAAACTCCAATTCGTCGAGATATTCCTTGGTCTTAGCCTCGTTTTGTGTCTCCGTAATCAAGCCCACCAAGATTGCACTTTCGGCTTTAACTTCTGAAATAACAAATTCTTTCATGCCTGTTCGTTCATTCGATAATTGAATGCAAATTTACGAAAATAGGCTGATAAAATGGGGCGTTCTGTGCGTAAAAATCGAAACGTTTGCCATAGTTTGCAAGGTTGTTGGCAAGCGCATCTTGCAGGGGGATGAAACCACGGGGTAGATTTTACAAAATGTAAAGGGGTACGTAAAAATGTGAAAGGAAAGCGTTAAAAATTTGATTTATATCAATTATTTTACTTACCTTTGCGTCTGAAAAGGATAAAGATTTCCAAAGCTACTACTACCTATAACGAAAGTAATCTATAATAGTAAATGAATACATGAGGATGTGCCAGCGATGGTGCATCTTTCTTTTGTCTGCACTATTGATATATTTGCTCAGCTTGAACAAACACTAAGAAAACTTTAAGAAACTTACTTACAACAGGGCAAACATCAAATCAACTTTAGTTGCACTATCATTGCGCAATAGTGCACAAATATAACATGAAAAAAGGAATTGCTTGTGACAATTCCTTTGCAGTCGATGGTTGTGCACTTACAGCTATTCTACGCCGACAATCTTTGTGGGTGCTTGCTCTTTGTTGCGGCGATTGACCACCGTGACCACCGATTGTGCCAAGCTCAGGAAAGCTTGTCCTGTGATACTGTCAGTCTTTGCAGCTACCGGTTGGCCATCATCTCCTCCCTCACGAATGCTCTGCACGATGGGGATTTGTGCCAAAAGTGGCAGATGCATTGATTGCGCTAAGTCTTTGGCACCATCTTTTCCAAAGATGTAATATTTGTTATTGGGCAATTCGGCTGGGGTGAAATAGGCCATGTTTTCCACCAAACCGAGAATGGGCACGTTCACTTTGTCGTTGGTATACATGTCGATACCTTTGCGCGCATCAGCCAAAGCTACTTGCTGCGGTGTGCTCACGATGACAGCACCCGTGATAGCTAACGTCTGAAGCAAGGTGAGATGAATGTCACTTGTGCCGGGAGGTGTGTCGAGAATAAAGTAGTCGAGCGCACCCCAATCGGCATCCATGATGAGTTGTTTGAGCGCAGATGTAGCCATACCACCACGCCAAAGTGTAGCGGTGTCGGGATCAACAAAGAAGCCGATGCTGAGCAGTTTCACGCCATATTTCTCAACCGGTTCAATCAGCTGGCGCCCGTCTTTCTCAATCATATAGGGACGTTCATCTTCCACACCGAACATTTTCGGCATACTCGGACCGAAAATGTCGGTGTCTAATAAGCCTACCTTATAGCCCAACTTGGCTAAGGCGATGGCCAGATTGGCCGAGACCGTACTTTTGCCCACGCCACCTTTGCCCGAGCTCACCGCAATGATATTCTTCACTTCGGGCAGCGCTTTGCCCACTTCAGGACGTGGTTGCGATTTAAATTCGGTGTGTATCTCCACCTGAACCTCCTTCCCAATGTGATAATGGATGGCTGCTTCGGCTGCTTTTAGCGTAGATTTGAGAAACGGATCTGTGTCGCGTGGGAATATCAGGGTGAATGCAACGTGCTGTCCATTGATATGAATATCGTCGGCAACAAGCATTTCGCTCTCGACAATACTTTTCTTGGTTCCGGGATAAATCACCGTTGCCAAGGTGTCCGTGATGAGTTTTGGATATAATGTTGTCATCTCTTTACGTTGTTATTTATATTTTTGTTATCGTTGAATGTTTTACGATTGCAAAAGTAGTGATAATTTTTGATATTGCCGAACGGCGTTCTTTGAAAACGAAAGCGCATGTTCTCACGAGCATGCGCTTCTCTATAACTCAACTTTTAAGATTTTTATATGCGATTGTTTTCACAAACTCTCGCACAAACGACTAATTAAAACAAACCTCCATTCATTGCTGAATGGATTTTATTTATGATGGGTGTCACCACCCAAACGATAAATTAATTGAAGAAAAAAAAGCGGTTATGAAAATTAACCGACCGCAAAGGTAGTACTAAATTTTGAGCTTTGCAACAATTTCGTTAAAATTATTTGCTTGTTTTCAGACTACTGCGCTTGGGGCGATGATAACTTCTATATTCGTCTAAAGGAATTTCTATGTCGGGCTCGTGCAGGCTTATCGCATGCAAAAGTTGAAACTTGAGGTAGCGAATGTTGAGGCCTCGCTCCATCCACATCGCCTCGTAATAGGTTTGAATGGCAAGAATTTTCTGCGTCTCGACATCTAACCCTTTGGTGTGATACAAATCGGTTGTTGTGAAAAGTAGGGGTAGGTTGTTCATTCTCACCATAGCCTCGGTGTAGGTGTGGAGGAAGTTTGAATCGGTTTTGAGGTGCACAACTCCGCCGTCTTTTAAAAAATGACGGTATTTCTCCATGAAGAATGTGCTGCTAAGACGCTTGTGGGGGTTCTTCATTTGTGGGTCGCTGAAGGTCAACCACAGCTCGCTCACCTCATCTTGTGCAAAGAATCGGTCGATGATTTCGATGTTGGTGCGCAGGAAGGCCACGTTGGTCAACTGGCTTTCCAAAGCTTGTTTCGCACCCGTCCACATGCGTGCGCCCTTAATATCCACGCCAATGAAGTTCATCTCGGGGTAGCGTTTGGCCAGCTCCACCGTGTATTCACCTTTGCCACAACCCAATTCCAACACGATAGGGTGGTTGTTTTTAAAATACTGCTCATGCCATTTTCCCTTCATGGCAAACGGCACCTCGTCGACCACCGAGAAAGGATATTGAAACACATTGTCAAAGGTTTCCATCTCTCTGAACTTTTCTAACTTTCCTTTTCCCATACGTTTATTTTGTGTGCAAAGGTAAATAATAAATCAAGATGGCGAAAGCCCCGCCCAATATTTGTGATGTTGAGCGAGGCTTTTTGTGTAACGATGGCATGCACGCATCGTTCTATATCCTTCATCGGCGCGTTATTCAATCACAACCGATGTCCAGTCGTGACGGTCTTCCACCGTCCCGTATTGAATACCGCGCAAGGTTTCATAGAGCTTGGTCGACCATGGACCGGGTTTGTCACCGAAAGCATACACCTTGCCGGTGTCTAAATCGTCTAAATGCGAGATGGGTGAAATCACAGCCGCCGTGCCACAGGCCCCGGCTTCCTCAAAGCTTTCCAACTCTTCTTCGGGCACTGGACGATGTTCCACCTTCATACCTAAATCCTCTGCAATTTGCATCAAGCTCTTGTTGGTGATGGATGGCAAGATAGAGGTGCTCTTTGGTGTGATATAGGTGTTGTTCTTGATGCCAAAGAAGTTGGCCGCACCGCACTCATCCACATATTTCTTTTCTTTCGAATCCAAATAAAACTCGCTGGCATAGCCCTTACTATGGGCGATGGCATTGGCGCGCATGCTGGCTGCATAGTTGCCACCCACCTTGAACGTGCCCATGCCTAAGGGTGCTGCACGGTCGTAGTCGCGGATGATGACATAGGGGTTGGCCGAAAAACCACCTTTGAAATAGGGGCCAACGGGCGTGACGAAGATGAGAAACAGATAATCCTTAGCGGGATGAACGCCCACCTGCGGACTGACACCGATGAGCAAAGGACGCAGATAGAGCGTAGCACCGCTCTCATACGTCGGGATGTGCTGTTGGTTGAGGCGCACCACCTTGCGTGCCATTTCCACAAATCGTTTGGTGGGCACCTGCGGCATCAGCGTGGCATCTGCCGTCCGTTGCAGGCGCGCAGCATTCTCCTCAACGCGGAAAAGGCGCACCTTTCCGTCGGGACAACGATAGGCTTTCAAACCCTCGAAAGCCTCCTGTCCGTAGTGAAGTGCCGTTGCCGCCATGTGCAATTTAATATATTCGTCGGAGCAAACCTCAATCTCTCCCCATTTTCCGTCGCGATAATAGCACCGCACGTTGTAGCTCGTTGGCCGATAGCCAAACCCTAATTTAGACCAATCCAACTCTTCCATTGTCTTATATTTTAATGATTTTACATTTAATTTTCGCACAAAATTACGAATAAAGCCTCTCTTTTGCAACTATTTCACGTATTATTTCAGCGGCGCGCCCACCTCCTGAAGCGATTCTGAAGCAATGGACAGGGGACTGTTTGCCGTGTCGAAACCTTGTGCCCACGCGCATTTCTCCCATCCTCCACAAGTCGCTTTTGCTGCATTCCACAGAAGGAAGCCACGCGTGTAAAGATGTTTCCGTTGTTTCAACGAGAAATAAAAATTCTCGTTGTTCTCGAGGTCACGACCAACGAGAAATAAAATTTTTTGATGTTTTCGGGGGGCGAGCACCCCAAGAAGCGTGTGTTTCGGGGCCTTTCTTTGCGACGGAGCATGCGCATGCCGGCACGCCTCCACCTTTTCCGGTCGCGTTGTGCCCGCTATTCGTTGAGAAGCTTCCGAATTTCCTGGTCGGTCTTTGTCAGCTTGCCTTTGCACAGTTTAATGAGCTGTTGCGCCTTTTTCAGTTCTTCGCTCATGGTGTCGAGGTCGAGCTCGTTGTTCTCCATGCGCGCAACAATCTGCTCTAAAGTGGCCATTGCCTCTTCGTATTTCAAATCTTTTCTAACCATTGTTCTATTGTATGATGGATGTTATTTTTCCGTTCGCTAATTTTGTTTCAATCTCATCGCCGGCTTTCAGTTGCCGGACATCCTTCACCACTTTGCCCTTGCAGAGCGTTATGCTGTAACCGCGTTGCAACAGGCGTTGCGGATTGAGTGCTTCGAGCCGCTGTTGCAGCAGTTGCAGCCGATAGTTCTCTTTCGTCATCTGCTGCAAAAGGGTGGGGCTAAGCTGTTTTTCGATGAGCGATAGCCGATGACGCTCGCGTGAAAGTTTGTCGTTGAGTGACGCTGTGATGTTGGCAAGATGGTGCTCAATGCGTTGTTCTTGGCGCGTTTTCACCAACGAAAAGAGCACCGGAATTTTCTCGCTCATGCGCACCAGACGTGCTTGTTCCAACTCGTTTCGGTGGCGCACGGCGGCAATCAGTTCGGCTTGCGCGTCTAAAAGGCGTTCTAAAACGAGGTTCAGGTGGTCGATGAGCAAGGCTGCTGCAGCCGTGGGCGTCTTCACTTTCGTGTGGGCCACCATGTCAACAATCGACTCATCTCTGTCGTGTCCGATGCCAGTGATGATGGGAATGGGGAAGTTGGCCACATTCTCGGCCAGCCGAAGGGTGTCGAAACCGCTCAAATCGCTCGTTGCTCCGCCCCCACGAATGATGACCACTGCGTCGAACTTTTCGATGTTTTCGTTGATGCTGTTGAGCGCGCCGATGACGCTTTCCTCCACGCCTTCGCCTTGCATCACCGCTGGGAACAGACGAGTGTAGAACTTCAGTTGTTGCGGATTGTCGGCCAGCTGGTGGCAGAAGTCGCCATATCCCGCTGCATTTTCGCTCGAGATGACCGCGATGCGTTGTGCAAACTGGGGCAAGACAAGCTCTTTTTGCAGTTCGAAAACGCCCTCCCTTTTGAGCGTGTCGATAATCTCTTGCCGTTTACGAGCCATGTCACCCATCGTAAATTCGGGATTGATGTCGGTCACAATCCACGCAAAACCATAGGCTTCGTGGAAGTCGGCATAGACCTTGAGCAATACTTTCATGCCCGGTTTGAGCCCCTCTTGCGTCACCTTTGCAAACTTCTCGCGCAGCAAGGACCATTTGTTCTTCCAGCATTTTGCCGACGCCTTGGCCACGGGGGTGTTGCTAAACAGCTCTTTTTGTATCAGCTCCATGTAGCAATGGCCGCGCACTTCGTGCACCTCAGAAAGCTCGGCTTCTACCCAATATTCTTCCGAAAGCGTGGACGAAATCACTTCTCTGACGAGGTTATTGAGTTCAAAAAGGGTGACGGTCTTCATGGTTTTGCGTTGTTATAAGCGTTCCAAAAATTGGGAATGCCATAGCCATAAATGTTGTTGGGCTGTGCAAAGTTGCTGCTGTTGGCAATCACTAAATCGATTAATTCCCGTGCCGTTTTTTGGGGAAAGGCTTGCCACAGACAAGCCATCAGCCCCGCAACTAAGGGCGAGGAGAACGACGTTCCCATCTCGTCAATAATGGTTCCGCGCCCCGAAACCACCGTCGTTGGACTGCCATAAGCCATCACGTCGGGTTTCACGCGCCCATCTTCCGTGGGGCCAATCGCGCTGAAGGCGGCATTCACACCCGATGGCATGATGGCTCCAACGGTGAGGATATGCTTGGCATCGGCAGGGAAATTAATCTTTTTCCACGTCCCCATTCCGTCGTTTCCGGCACTGCTTACGAGTATCATTCCTTTGTTTGCAATCATCGAAGCCGTATGCGAAATGAGGGTCTTTTCGCCGTCCATGTCGCTGTATTTGTGATTGGTTGAGGCGTCATCGAAGTCGTGATAGCCCAACGATGAGTTGATGATGTCTGCGCCAATCGAGTCGGCATATTCCACCGCTTCGGCCAAAAGTCTTCCTCGGCAAGGCTCTCCGACTGCCTGTCTTCACAGCGAATAAGGGCGTAAGAGGCTTCGGGTGCGGTGCCAATGAAGATGCCATTGGCATCCATAGCCATGGTTGAAAGCACCATTGTGCCGTGGTCGCTCTCGGCAAAGATGTTTTTCGATGGCGGGAAGACGCAATCGTGTTGGGCGGCAATCTTGATTTGTTGCAGGCAGGGAATGCGGTCGACATTCATAAATCCCGCATCCAACACGGCAATCAGCTTACCTTTTCCACGATAGCCCACCTTGTGTAACAGTGTGCCGTTGAGTGCTGCAATCTGCGCTTTCCCTAAGCCATAGGGCTCGGTAGAAGACAGCGTGTCCCAACGATTGAATTCTTTTCTGAAGTTTATGCGTTCGCTGGCGTTGATGGAATCGGGTGAGGAAAACACCTGAAGAATACTTTTTACAAACGGAAACTGCAACAGGTTGTAGGCTTTTCCCACGTCGTTACATTTCACCAAGAGCGTGTTGTTCCATTTGCTTTTTCCCACCACTTGCACCGATTTCAGGGCGCGCACCGCAGCCAGATATTTCGCATTGATGGGCCAATCGGTGGAGTCGATGGGCAAATGCTGTTGTTTTCGGCGTTCAAGGGCACGCTTCGATAGAAACAAGGCAGGGTTGTTTCTGAGGTTTGCAGGCGTACTCTTATCTTTCAAGGTCACCCGAAACAAATAGCATTTCCCACCCGGATAGGCTATTTTCTCTGTACGATTGATGCCGGCCAAGGCCGTTAGTGCACAAAGAAGTAGCGCGATGGTGCAGAAAATGGATCGTCGTTTCATGTGCATACGCTGTTTATACGGGTGTGCAATCCATCGTTCCAACAACCTTTTCTACCTGCTCCAACAGCCATTTGTTTTGCGCTTCAATGCTCATGTGGCTGTTGTCGAGCACCAACGCATCGTCTGCTTGCCGCAAAGGGCTCACTTCGCGGTGGCTATCCATATAGTCGCGCTCCTCCACATTCTTTAATATGGCATTGAAATCAGCGGGCATTCCTTTGGCTTTCAGCTCATCAAAGCGGCGTTGAGCACGCACCTCTGCCGACGCTTTGACGAAGATTTTCAGTTCGGCTTGTGGGAAAACGGTGGTACCGATGTCGCGACCATCCATCACAATACCTTTCATTTTGCCCATGGCCTGCTGCTGTTTTACCAACGCTTCGCGCACGAAATCGATGGACGCAATGTGGCTCACTTGCTGGCTGACGGCCAAGGTTCGAATGTCGTTCTCCACGCATTCGTTATTTAAATAGGTGTCGGGGCGCCCGTGGTTTCATTTATTTTGAAGCTGATGTGAATGGCTTTCATGTGTTTTGCCAATGCGGTTTCGTCCACCGTTCCCGTCTCGCTGATGAGTCGATGGCGCATGGCATAGAGCGTGACCGCACGATACATCGCACCCGTGTCGACATAGATATAGTCCAATTTGCGCGCTAACGCCTTGGCCATGGTACTCTTTCCGCACGATGAAAAACCATCAATCGCAATAATAATTTTCTTCATAAACAATAAGATACATTTATATGAATGGCGTGATTGCTCACGTGATATTTGCCATACGACAGGTTGATGCTGAATTGGTCGAGGTATAAACCCGCGCCAAAGCTTAGTCCTGTGCCGAAACTGCTGCTGTCATCGCTGGCCGATTGCAGGTGCATCTCGTGGGCACGACGAAAGCTATAGCCCGCACCCACCCACACATTCTTCGATAAAATGATATCCAATCCCGCCACAGCATGGTTCAGTAATCGCTCATTCCAGTGGGTGAGGTCGATGAGTGTGGCCGAAACGCGAAAGGGAGAGGTGCCAAATCGTTTGGTGAGTCCCACTTGAAGGTCGAAGGGCATAGGCTCTTTCGTTTCATCATAGGCTTTGAGTTGGCCTCCTAAATTCTTTGCCACAGCCGATAAAGACAGGTTGTGCGCATCGTCAAAATAGTTTAAACCTAAGTCCACCCCCACAGCGATGGAATGATAATCACCGATATAGGACGTGATCAACTTGGCTGTTATGCCGCCGGCGAGCTTGTCGGTGAGCATGTAAGACAGGTAACCCGCCAAACTGATGTCGTTGGCTTGAAACGTACCTTGCGCCACATGCTGCGCATTGACACGTTGCATTTCACCGTAATGCATGTATTGTGCCGAGACAGCCCATGACATCCGCTCTTCCACAACCCTGTTAAAGGCGGCACTGAGCATGTTGCTTCCTTGCGCATAGTTCATAAAATTGAAGTTCAACGTGTTGGTTCCTACGCACGAAAGCAGGGTCGGATTATTAAAAATCAATGTCTCATCGCTCTCTATCAAACTGATGTTGTCGCCTCCGAGCGCTGCAGCATGCGCAGAAACAGGCAGCGCCAAGAAACGATAGGCCGTCTGATGGGTTTGCGCAAAGGTTGCACCGACCATGCCAAAGAGCATGAACAGGATGACAATGACTTTCATTTAAAATTCCTAATTATTCGGCAAAGATACTGATTTTTCCAAATATAAACATTACTTTTGCGCGGTAATGTCATTCCTCATGGTGCAAAAGGCTGCGAGGGTGTAGGCCGGAAAATCGCGCATAGCGTTGTTTTGGCAAACCTTTGAAATGGCGCTTGCACACAAGGTGTAGCAGGCTTGTTGCAACAGGTGTGCAGCAAGGTCACAAAAAAGCATGGCTATTGCAGCGTAAAGTGGTAGAGATTGCGACACAAAACGGTAGCCTTTACACACTAAAAGCATAGCGTTTGGTGACATGCCGCAACGAGAGGATGACAGAACCTATCTCGAATGAGGGTAGAAAGAGAACGGGAATAACGCAGGTGGAGATAAAAAAATCATATCAAGCAGATTTGGAACATCGCCGATTAACAGGGTTTTTGTTGGGGCTGGTGTTGGCACTTTCCTTGCTTTATGTGGGGTTGGAGTGGACCACTTCTTCTACTTCTGATGGCGAAGACACCACGATTACCGACGATATGAGCCAGGACGTGGAGATGATGCCTGCGATGGATACGCACGATATGATTGCTGCTGCCCCCCCATCGGCAGCCCATGCAGTGACCGAAAGGGTGAAAGCGGTGGAGCATGCCACCACCATAGCACAACAAATTAATCCAAACAGTGGCGATATGACGCAGGGCATTGGCGGACAAGCCACTCGCATCAACGAACAGGATGGGGGAGAGAACACAGCCGCACAATCGCCTGTGGCTGTGAATGAAGACGACAACCCATTGCATTTCCGCATTGTTGAACAGCTTCCTGAATATCCCGGGGGCATGGTTGCCTTTATGAAATGGATTACAAGCAATCTGCGTTATCCCTTGATGGCGCAGCGACAACACATCGAAGGTAAGGTGGTGGTGTCGTTTATTATCAATAAAGATGGTAGCATTTCGGGAGCAAAGGTGGAGCATAGTGTCGACCCTTTGCTCGACCAAGAGGCATTGCGTGTGGTGCGTTTGATGCCGAAATGGAAACCGGGATTAGAGAAAAATAAACCGTGTCGCACGCTTTTTGCGATACCCATAAACTTTAAGTTATAAGATGAATGCAGCAGAACTTTTAACGAGGGTAAATCAATTCATTGACCATTTGCCCTATGAGCGCAAACCTTCCGAGCTTTATGCACCCGTGAAATATGTGCTATCCATGGGCGGAAAGCGCATCAGACCCGTGTTGATGTTGTTGGGTTATGGGCTGTATGGCGAGGATTACGAGCAAGTTTTGATGCCCGCTTGTGGCATAGAAACCTATCATAACTATACCTTGTTGCACGATGATTTGATGGATCATGCCGAAATGCGGCGTGGAAAGCCTACGGTTCATTGCAAATGGAATGCCAATGCGGCTATCTTAAGCGGCGACTCGATGTTGGTGTTGGCTTATGAACGTATTGCACAATGCCCTGCAAAGCATTTGGCATCGGTGCTGAAAGTGTTTACAGAAACGGCGTTAGAGATTGGCGAAGGGCAGCAATATGATATGGATTTTGAGCAACGCGATGATGTAACCGAGGCAGAATACATCGAGATGATCAGGCTCAAAACGAGTGTTCTTTTGGCTTGTGCGCTGAAAATAGGTGCCATCTTGGGCGAAGCTCCCACGGAAGACCAGGAAAACCTGTATAAATTTGGCGAGCAAATTGGTTTGGCTTTTCAGTTGCAAGACGATTATTTAGATGTCTATGGCGACCCCAAGGTGTTTGGAAAGACCATTGGTGGTGACATCATGAGCAATAAAAAAACGTATATGTTGATTAATGCGTTTAGCCGAGCCAATGCACAACAGCGGGCGCAGTTGCAGCAATGGGTGCACCATCCCGATGCACATCCGGCAGAAAAGGTGGCGGCTGTGACACAGCTCTATAATGAAATAGGTGTTGATCGGTTGGCACAAGCCAAGATAAACGAATATTTTCAGCGGAGCAAGCAATATTTAGATGCGGTCAATGTCGACGAACAACGCAAGCAAGAGCTGCGTCAATATGCTTTGCAAATGATGAATCGCGCTTATTAAGATGTAGGGAGTAAATACAAAAATGCACTTTACAGACACACATACCCATTTAGATGGCGAGGAATTTCGCAACGATTTGCCCGATGTAATCAGCCGTGCAAAAGCTGCAGGTGTGGCACGTGTGCTCATTCCTGCGGTTGACTTGTCTTCCATCGATGGCATCATTGCCTTGTGCAACACCTATAAAGGTTATGCTTTTCCGATGATAGGCTTGCATCCTGAAGCGGTGAAAAGCGATTGGAAGGAGCAGCTCTCGTTGTTGAAAGCACGCTTTCATGATGCCCGTTTTATTGCCGTTGGCGAGATAGGACTTGATTTTTATTGGGACAGAACCTATGAAAAAGAGCAGCTGTTGGCCTTTGAGACGCAAGTGGAGTGGGCCGCAGAATGGCAGTTGCCTTTGGTGATTCATTGTCGGAAGGCGCAAAATGAGATGGTACCTATCTTGAAAAAGTATGAGAAGGACTTGGTGGGTGGCATCTTTCATTGCTTCACGGGCAATCAAAAAGAGGCGCAACAACTGTTGCAGTTCGATGGTTTCCTGTTGGGCATTGGGGGCGTATTGACCTTTAAGAGCAGTCATCTGCGGGAAGATTTGCCCGCTGCTGTTCCGCTTAATCGCCTTGTCTTAGAGACCGACAGCCTTATATGGCGCCTGTTCCGCATCGTGGTGAGCGCAACGAAAGTGCTTTTGTGCGGGAAGTGTTGTTGCAGTTGGCTGCAAGTTATGGTGTTTCGCCTGAAGAAGTGGCTGCTGTGACAGAGGAAAATGTGCAGCGTTTGTTTCAGAAATTAAAAGAAAAATCATGATAAAAAGATTCTTTAGGGTGCGAATGGCCCTTTTATGGTTGTTGATATTGGTTGGTGTGGCCACAGGTTGGGCACAACAAAAGCCCACGAAGTCTGTTGCAAAGCCGGTTACTCATCGAGTGAGTGCCGCGCAAAAAGATAGTATTGATGCAGCCGACGACTCACTTTCGGCACAGTTTGATACCGCTACCGCGAAAGAAAATGCGTTAGTGGCTGACACGAACGATGGCGAAAGTTTTCATCAGTCGTTGAAAACAAAGTTCATTGAAGCAATGCCGGCTTCATGTCTTTGGTGGCTTTGGCTTTGATTATCGGTTTGGCTTTCTGCATTGAGCGCATTCTTTATCTGAGCCTTTCTGAGATTAATGCCAAGAAATTCATGGCGCGTTTGGATGAAATGATTGCCGAAGACGACGTGGAAGGGGCAAAAACATTATGTCGAGAGACGCGTGGCCCGGTAGCATCCATTTGCTATCAGGGGTTGGAACGTGTGGAGGAGTCCATCGACAACATTGAACGTTCCATCGTTTCTTATGGCTCTGTGCAAGCCGCTAATCTTGAAAAAGGCTGTTCGTGGATTACACTTTTCATTGCAATGGCACCATCTTTGGGGTTCTTGGGCACGGTGATTGGCATGGTCATGGCTTTCGATCAAATACAAATGGCAGGCGACATTAGTCCAACCATCGTGGCATCGGGGATGAAAGTGGCACTCATCACGACAATCTTTGGTATTATTGTGGCCTTGATTTTGCAGATTTTCTACAATTACATCCTCTCGAAGATTGAGCATCTCACCGCACAGATGGAGGAGAGTGCTATTTCGTTATTAGATAGTTTGGTGAAATATAAAGTCAAACATGGGTCGCTTTAACTTTCAAACGTTGCGTAAAAAGCCCACGGAATGGCTCACACAGCGTGTGCTCTATGGGCTTATTGGCATCGCTGTCGTCGTGTTTGCGCTCTTCTATTTGGTGGGGTTTCATCAACCATTTGAAGAGAATGCCGATTTCAATGCGCCGCTCTTCACCAATCTCTTATTACTGTTGATGGGCTTGTTGGTGGTCTTGTCGGTTGTGCTTTCCATTGTAACCATAGGACGTAGTTTGCGCCTTCACCGGGGTAAAGCCAATGGATTGGAGAACAATGTGCCTGTGCGTCGGCTTGAACGGTGCGTCGTTTATGGTACACTTGTAATTGTAGCCTTGTCGTTTGTGGCAGGTTCTTCGCAAGCGATGCGCATCAATGGTGTGGCTTTTCATGATTGGTGGTGGCTCAAGGTAGCCGATATGTTTGTGTATTCTGCAACAATCCTGTTGCTTGTCGCTGTGGGATGTGTCATTTATGGGGCGACAAAATATTATCGAAAGGCGAAGAGAAACTAATGTTCAGGCGCAGAAAACATCAAGTTCCGGGGCTCAACACCACGTCAACAGCCGACATCTCATTTATGTTGTTGATATTCTTTTTGGTGGCATCGTCAATGGATATTGACAAAGGATTGTCGCGACAATTACCGCCTTTGGCCGTGGAAAAAGAGCAAGATGAGACGCCCATTCAGCGCGAAAGGCTACTGCAAGTGGTGTTAACACCCGAAAATAAGGTGCTGTTGGATGGAAAGATTGTGGGGCAAAGGCTGTTGCAACAACGTATTTATCAATTTATTTCGTCGCGTGGTGCAGCACACCTTATTACCATAGAAGTGCCCGCATCGGCCACCTATGACGCTTATTTTCAGTTGCAAGATGCCTTAGCTGAGGCTTATAAACATTGGCGTGACAAGGAAGCCTTGCATTTGTTTCATCAGCATTATGCCTTGTTGACACCGCCACAACGGGATAAGATTCGTGAACTTTGCCCGCAACGCGTGAGCGAAACCTATCCAACAACAGCGAAGGAGGAACGGCTATGAGTAGGTTTCGCCCATCGAAGCACGAAGTCCCAGGCCTTAACACGGCCTCACTTCCTGACTTAATCTTTTCGGTTTTGTTTTTCTTTATGATTGTTACACACATGCGCACGGAGACCCTTAAAGTGACTTATCGGGTGCCACAAGGCCGGGAATTGTCGCGTTTGGTGAAGAAATCGGCTGTGACCTATATTCATATCGGGAAGCCTATGCCGGGAAAGACGCCACCTTCTGCATTGGTTTTTGACGGATCGTGCATTCAGATGAACGACAAATATGTGTCGCCAGCAGATATTGTGGATTATATTTCGGCCGATAGGGCACGTATGTTGCCCGAAGACCAGCAGCGGATGGTTGTTTCTATCAAGGCCGATCGGAATACAAGGATGTCGGTAGTCCAAGCCGTTAAGCAGGCCTTGCGTCAGGCAAAAGCATTGAAAGTGAGCTATTCGGCAACAGAAAGTGCAGAGAAAGAATGAAAAATGGTGATAATTTGATACAAAATCATCACATTCTTTGCAATAATCAAAGAAAATGATTACATTTTCATAAAAATTAACAGGTTCTATGTCACATCATTATTTAGACGAATTAGATAAGAAAATTCTCAAACTTATTTCAGAGGATGCGCGTACGCCATTTCTCGAAGTGTCACGTGCTTGCAATGTGAGTGGTGCAGCTATTCATCAACGTGTGCAAAAACTAACGGCTTTAGGCGTATTGAAAGGTTCGCAGTTTGTTGTTGATCCCGTGAAGATCGGCTATGAGACGTGTGCTTATGTGGCACTTTATTTGCGTGAACCCGAGCGGCATGATACGGTTGTAGAGGCCTTGAAACAAGTGCCGGAAGTAGTGGAATGTCACGCAACAACAGGAGGTATGGACCTTTTCATTAAGCTTTATGCGCATAACAACCAGCATTTGATGCAGCTTATCCACGACAAATTGCAACCCTTAGGATTGCAACGCAGTGAAACCATCATCTCATTTAATGTGGCTTTCGACCGACAGTTACCTATCGATAAAATCGAAGTCGACGATGATGTCGAAGACCTTGATGGGGAAAATGCAGAATAAAATTTAATTTTTTGCATCCTGTTCCCACTTTGTCGTAGTAAAAAGGGTGTGGAATGTGGTTCAACCTAAATGGCCATTCAAAAGGTTAAACGTGCACATGCACAACCTTTTGAATGGCTGTTTTATGGTGGGTGTCAGGGAAGATGTGTGGTTTAAAGTGGTAAATAAGTAATTTATATTAAGATTAAAAAAGGCTTCTCGTGCTTATATGAGAAGCCTTTGGTTTGTATTCTTGAATTGACATGGCCGTGTTAGACGGTGACCATTTCAATATCTTTAGCCAATTTACGTAGCCCATCTTTGATTTTAGAGATTTGTTTTGGGCGTGGGGATGAAGAACCGCTGGCATAATGTGCAAGCTGTTTTTGGTTTATTCCTGTGATAGTTTGTAATGCGGCAAAAGAAAAAATGCCACGATAATAATCAAGTAGGGTAGGAATATCGAAGTCATATACGATACAATATTTGCCATCGAAGATGGGGTTGTAGGGCTCTCCATCCTTTTTTCGTCCCTCTACATAAAATTCAATACTTTCTTTTACATAATCTTTAAATCCATTTATATCACCATCATAGGCAACAACCCATCTTGGAATTAAATCACATGCACAACAATAGCCGTTATCCGTGCGTGCAGCTTTCATAATAACCTTTTCCATATCCTCTTTATTTAAACCGAATTTATTTTTAATTATAATGTTATTGTTGAAGGGAATACCATCATTTTACAGAAAACCCAATAGGAAAATTTAGAATTTCAAACCAGATTGTTTTTCAATACTTTTAAGAAGAAACCCTGCAATATCTCCACTTTCTTTACCATTGACAGTCGTAACGCCTTTTTTCGTGGGATGTTTGAACTCTCTATGGCTACCTTTTATCCTGTCGAGATACCAGCCGTCGCGTTTTAAATCTCTGAGTATTTTACTGACTTTGACAACTTTCATTATGTATTATGGATTTTTCTGATGGTACAAATGTAGTAAATTTACTATGGATAACCAAGTGAAAACGTAACTATTTTGCTACGGATATGTGATAAATCCCTTTTTCCTTATTTTTAAGTATTAACAAGCTATCCATAAAAATAGAATTTATCAAAACGAAACGATGAGATATCAAACAAAATAGCTATATTTGCGTTGTCCATTTTTAGCTTATCAGCGTGCGCATTCATATTTTGGTGCGTTTAAGATGTATGGCACATTTAATCGAATTGAAATAAGATATGGTGAATAGCTATATACATTTACAAGAGGAGGACGATTCTTGTTTTGTTTCAGAATCGCACCAAACTTGGGGTGGTTCATGGACAGATGAGAAGTTAGAGGCATTTGAAAAGTATGTTAATGCCTATCTTACGATTATGAACAAGTATAGGGATCAGTTCGGTTGGAAATTGCTCTATTTTGATGGTTTTGCCGGAAGCGGAACAAGAACGACCAATCAAGGGGCTGATTCCGAACTGATGATGGAGCTGTTTAGAGAGCAAAAAATTTCTTTAGAACAGATAAGTGTCTATCAATCTGCTGCTGAAAGGGTGGTAAACATCAAGCAGCGAGGATTTGATTATTATTATTTCGTAGATTTAGACAAGTCGGCTAATGATGAATTAAAGGAGAAGTTACGCCCTTATTCAAACCAAGGAAAAAATCTAACTTTTAGGAATACGGATGCCAATAGTATTACCAAAAGGATGGGGGAATATCTTATTGCTAATGAGAAAATAAAAGGATTGGTCTTGTTGGATCCCTTTGGAATGAATTTAGATTGGGAAACTATAGCCGCATTAAAGGGAGCTTCCGTAGATTTGTGGATACTTGTTCCATCCGGAGTCATTATCAATCGTCTTTTGGAGCGTGATGGTTCGCTGAAGCATATAGAGAAATTGAAACAATACTTCGGCTTAACTAAGTCTGAGATAGAAAGTAGATTTTATACAAAGAAAACGGATAAAACGCTTTTTGGTGAAATAGAGAAAATGGAAAAGGTAAAAGAACCGATAAAGAGAATTGCAGAACTTTATGTAGAAAGGCTCAAGACACTTTTCCCCTATGTAACTGAAAATCCTCTTGTTATGACAAATACAAAAGGTGTACCCATTTTCCATTTTGTGTTTGCTTCGAACAATAAAAATGCAATGAAAATCGCACAACAGATTATTTCAAAGAAAGCAAAATGAGAACAACAAAAATAGAATGGACAGATAAAACGTGGAATCCGATAACAGGGTGTACTAAAAAGTCTGCTGGTTGTGCGCACTGTTATGCGGAAGCAATGGCCAATCGGATAAAAAATATGGGGCTTGACAAATACAGGAATGGCTTTAAATTGACCTTGCATGAAAAGGCTTTAGAAGAACCTGTACATTGGAAAGCTGGTCATAACATCTTCGTTTGTTCCATGAGCGACATTTTTCATGAAGATGTTCCATTTGAATTTGTAGACAAAATCATGGCGACGATTCGACTTACCCCTCAGCATCGTTACCAAATTCTTACTAAGCGTGCCGAGAGGATGAAAGATTATTTCGCGTCAAGAGAAGTCCCAAGGAATGTATGGTTGGGTGTAACGGTAGAGTGTGAGGCTACAAAGTTCAGAATGGACTATCTTAGAAACATTGATGCTCAAGTGAAGTTCTTGTCTTGTGAGCCGCTGTTGGAAGATTTAGGAGAAATGAATTTGGAGGGTATAGATTGGGTGATTGTGGGAGGTGAGAGCGGTCCAAGAGCACGTCCTATGAAATTAGATTGGGTAACCCACATCATGAAGCAGGTTGAAGTACAAAACTGTGCTTTCTTTTTCAAACAATGGGGGACATGGGGAAGCGATGGTGTAAAGAGAAACAAACATAAAAATGGGAAATTGATAGATGGAAAAGTGATACAAGAAATGCCCATAGTAAAAAAAACAGTATGAGAAAGGTATATCTAACCTGTATGGGGCTTTGCATGATAATATTTATATTGGCATCCTGTAAAAAGGATGATCTGCAATTTGTTGTTGCAGGGAAAGACTATAAATATTGGAAAAGAATACCAGATAAGGGTAGGTCACAAACATTTTATTATTTTGATAGGCATGGCAAATGGTTCGTTTTTATAAAGCCTTATAAGAACTGTGCTATGAGCAAGTATGATGGTGGCGATGCCTTACTTGTTGAGAAGTGGTCGGTAGTTCGTGATTCTGTTCTTAATATAGGTGGAATAGAATATAGGGTAACGAGAATTAGCAATGAAAGAATCATCATAGAGAATAAGTATTTTAAGGATACTTTGGTTTATATGCCATTTCCTCCTCCTATAGAAAGGCGTGCCTCTGAATAGGATGGGACTTAGGACTTATGAAAATAAAATTATGAAATATTAAATGGAATAACGCTCTTATTTTTCATAAATGTTGAAGGAAAAAGCAGGTAATGTGGATGTTTTAGGGAAATGTTCGTGATTGGTGAGCACCCAATCGGTGAAGGGTGGAAAGAAAGCATCGGCTTGTTTGGGCGTGACATCGACCTCTGTGAGATAGAGTTTGTCGGCAAAGGGCATGGTTTGTTGATAAACAGATGCGCCACCAATGATGAACACTTCGGGGGCATGAGCACATAGTTGCAGTGCAGCTTCTAATGAGGTTGCCACTTCACTGCCGTCAAAAGCAGGGACTGTTTGGCTTAAAACAATGTTTCTCCGCTGGGGAAGTGGTCCGTGAGGTAGCGAGAGGAAAGTGTGCCTTCATGATAATGGGATGATGAAGGGTGAGGGCTTTAAAGCGTTTCAAGTCGGCCTCGATGTGAAACAATAATTGATTTTGATAGCCGATGGCGCGGTTTTTAGCCACAGCAGCAATCAGATTTACCTGTGTTGAATGATACATGGCGGCGTGTCGGGTAGGTGTGTGCTTTTAATTTTCCACGCTTGTGGATAGAGATTGTTGGCGCGGTTGCCCACGTTTTTAACGAAACCCAAAGGGCTGTTGGCGTAGCGGAGTGCCACGATGCCACGTGGTGTATCGGTAGGAAGAGTGAGTGCTTCGCCTCGGAGATAAGCAATGGCTTGGGCATAGGACACCGAAATCTGCGGAAATGCCGCAGTGTCGAACTGTGTTGAGAGCGCTTTCGACTGATGAGGCAGCGCCGTCTTACCTTTGATTTCATCGGGCAATGGACCGTGTGAGAGCACGTTGAGGGCAGCTAAGGCTTTAGGAGAAATGGGCTGTTGCACATAATTTTCGGCAAAGACACCCTCTGTTTCGGATGTATTGCGCTTGCGCAGCACAGCCATGAACAGACCCTCACCTTGCGTTTTGCCAGGAATGAAACGATAGACAGGATGGTTGTCGATGAGACTTCCCGTGATGTGCCATGCTTCAGGCACAGGGACAGAGACGAAGTCAGCCCCCAAGTGTTCGGCAATCCACGCCACATTCTCATCGTTCTCGTGTGCATTGAAGGTGCAAGTGGAGTAGATCAGCAGACCGTTGGGCTTGAGACAGGGCCAGATGTCTGTGATGATTTCGCGCTGTAAAGCCGCACATTCGGCCACTTTTGTAAGGCTCCAATCGGCAATGGCACCCGCATCTTTGCGAAACATGCCTTCGCCCGAGCAGGGCACATCGGCCAAAACGACATCGAACAGCAGACGGCTCTTTTGGTAATCGCGCGCATAGTTGTTGGTGACAAGGCAATGGGGCACGCCAAATTTCAGGATATTCTCGTTCAATACCTGTGCCCGTTGGCGCATCGGTTCGTTGCTGAAGAGCACGCTTCCCGCTGGCAACGCACAATAGGCGCAGGTCGATTTTCCGCCGGGTGCCGCACAAAGGTCAAGCATGCGCACGGGTTGTTGAACCACATTGCGCACCACATAATCGATAAACATCGATGCCGCCTCCTGCACATAGTAAAGCCCTTGATGCAACATGGGGTCGAAAGTGAAGTTGGGTCGCTCGGCCAAATAGAATCCATTGGGGCACCATGGCACAGGACTTTCAGCACCGTGCACGTCAAAAGTGCCGGCTTTGAGTTTGAAAGGGTTGAGGCGAATGCTCACTAAGGGATTGGTGCTGAGCCCAGCTTCTAATGTGGCATAGAGCGCATCGCCCATGAGTTGGCGCGTGGAGCGGATAAAATCGTCGGGAAGTTGCATGTTGAAACGATTGCTGTTGCATGCAAAATTAAAAATTTTTTCGTTCCTTTGCAACTAAACGCCTGTAGGTTTCATCAAACCATTGGAAAGAATTTAAAAATAAAACGATATGAAAAAGATTTTATTCGTAGCCTTGTTGGCTTTTGGATGTGCTTCGATGACGATGGCTTTCCCGCATAAGCATCGCAGAATGTCACGGCAAGAGATGGTGAGTAAGCAGGCTAAAGCAGCGCAAGATAAAGGCGTTGAAGCCTACTCTGACACGACCAGCGGGGCTAAAGATGAAGCCGACTCATTGCTTGCGGCTGCAACAGGACAAGCAGGCAAGCAGCATGTGGTTACAGATGATTTGGATGATGATTTTGGTTCAAACTTCCTTTCTCGTATGTTTAGCGACAGACAAATCATCAATGCTCTATTTGCGGTCTTTCTCTTATGCATAATTTTCGTGATGCCTTTTGTGGTCATCATCATGCTGATTCGCTATTTCATCAAGCGACACAACGACAATGTGCTTCTGGCCGAAAAGGCGATAGAGAAGGGCTATCCACTATCTTCGCTGCCCACGGCGGGGAAATGGAATGTCTATTACAACCAAAAGCAATGGGAAAAGGGGGTGCGTCAAATTTTTGTGGGCGCAGGTTTGATGGTTTTAGCTTTGTGTTTAAGAAACGCTGCGCTCTTTGGCGTGGGTGCGTTGGTGATATTTATGGGCATCGGGCAATTAGTGATTAGGCGCGGTGTGCAGAAACAGCTGGAGACTGAACGCGATGTGCCGCAGCCGCCTGTTGCTGAAAAGCCTGCCGATGCCGCCCCCAAGGCTGCTGAAGAGGAAAAAGCAGACGATACGTTTGACCCACAAATATAAAATAAGGTGAAGGCTTTTGACGACATTGCGCTCGTGACGCAGGTGGCTGTGTTGCACAACCGACGGGCTTTCGACCAGTTGGTTGTGAAATATCAGTCATCCATTCGGCGCTTCTTTCTGCTGCAAACGGGCGGCGATGTGGCGCTGAGCGACGATTTAGCGCAAGAAACGTTTGTAAAAGCCTATGTGAACATCACGCATTTTCGGGGACTTTCACGTTTCTCAACCTGGCTCTATCGCATTGCCTATAACACATTCTACGACGATGTGCGGCGGCGGAAAATCACCGAAGATGTCGATACTTCAGCCGCAGCACAGCACCGCAGCGAAACGTTGCACACCGGATTACGATTGGATTTGCAACAGGCTATGCAGGTGCTGTCTGCGAACGAGCGCCTTTGCATCACCTTGCAGCTGGTAGACGGGCAGAGCATTGAGCAGATAGCAGCGATAACGGGCATGGCGCAAGGAACGATCAAGAGCCATTTGTCGCGTGGAAAGAAAAAATTAACGGCTTATTTGAAACAAAATGGATATGATGGATAACGAACAAAACGAACGCTTATTGAAGCAATTTCTCACAGAACGAGTGCCCCAAACAATAGCCGACGATGGCTTTTCTTCGCGGGTAATGCAGCGTCTTCCGCCCTCGCGTGGACGATGGTTGTCGACGGTGTGGACAATGCTGTGCAGCATCGCCATTGTGGTTTATGTGCTCTCAACCGTCACCTGGACGACGCTGTATCGCATTTCCTGGCATCTTCCGGCACGTATTTTGTCCTTCTTGCATTCCATTTTCTGGAATGAATTGGTGATGTTGAGCGTCTATGTCACCATTCTTGCGGTGCTTTTCACGGCCGTCTATACCATCTTCCAAACCGAACGGCGCATGGTTTAGCCTGTTGCGTGGAGCAGCAAAATCGTGTTTACCCGTGAATGGGGAGCCACAACGCAAAAAATGGTGCTAGCATAGCTTATGCAAATGGCAAAATGCAAAAAATGGTGCTTGCATAGCTTATGCAAATGCCAAAACGTAAAAAATGGCGCTAGCATAGCTTATGCAAATGGCAAAATGCAAAAAATGGCGCTTGCATAGCTTATGCAAATGCCAAAACGTAAAAAATAGTGCTTGCATAGCTTATGCAAATGCCAAAACGTAAAAAATAGTGCTTGCATAGCTTATGCAAAGGTGAAAATAAAAATTTTAATGCTTGCGGAGCTTCTGCACACATCTATCGAAGGTGGAACCTTGTCGCGGTAATGAAATGTCACATTGTTTGGTGGAAATTGTTACGGAATGCATGGTATCTGCCCGTGTTGTTCCGTAAGGGCGCATCTGTCGCTCATTCCAGGTCAATCAACACAATCGTGGTCGAACGGCTCGCCTGCGCGCCCATGACCAGCGCTTGCTCGATGTCGGCCGTCTTGCTGGGACCGCTGATAAACGTACCGAAGCCGTAGTCGGTCATCTCGATGCGGCAATAGGCCTCGTGCATGTTGCTCACGAGCGCCTTGCTTGAGAGCAAAATCACAAGGTTCTCGACGATGAAACACACGGCTTTCTCCTTCATCGTCTGCGGCACCCAAATGCAACCATTCTCTGCGACACCCAGCGCACCTTGCACGATGCCCACATCCGTACCATCTAAATCGGCCGCTTCAGCCACGCTGTCGGGATTGATGTCGGCGCTGATGCCCGCCACGTTGCTGGCAAAGCGTTTGGCATTGGGGTAGGCCTGCCGAATGATGGCGTTGAGGTTGTCGCTGGCTGCGGCCTCTATCACTTGTCCGCCGACAGCTTCCGAGGTCTCAATGAACTTGCGCTTAACGTCGTCGAACGTGAGCGGATTGATGTCGATAGCTGGCATATCGAACGGCGTCACCTGCTTGCTGCGCAGGCGTTTCAGAAATTCTTCCTTTTTCATCGGTTACTTCTTTTTGTGTTTCATCCCATCCACCTTTCCTTCTTTCCACAACTGATGGAAGGACTTCTTGGCGAACTCGGGCTTCGTATGCCCAATGCCCCAAGGGTTCAATCGCGTGAAATGGGTCATCGACTCGGGTACGAGATTGGCCAAAGGCGCCATGCGCAACGCCGCCTGATAAAGGTCGGGGTGCTCAAAGAGCACGTCCATCCCAACGGACATTTCGCGCTTCAGCGGATCGGCCTTTCCAATCTGCGACAAGCTTTGGCGCCAGATATAAATTTGGCTTCCGGGCGCCACCTTGGCTGGGCAGACGCTATCACAGCTCAAGCAGAGCGAGCAGGCGCTTACGTTGTTATACTCAAACGTGGGATTGTGCATCATGCCAAGACTGACGCCAATCGGACCGGGGATGACGTAGGTATAGCTGTGTCCGCCGCTGCGCCGATAGACGGGGCAGGTGTTCATGCAGGCTCCGCAACGAATACATTGCAGGATTTGCCGGTGCTCCTCGCTTTCTAAGATGTTACTGCGCCCGTTATCGACCAGCACCACATGCATTTCTCCTCCGGACGTGCCTTTCGGAAGTGCGAGGTGAATGCGGTGGCGGGCTGTCCCGTGCCGCAACGCGCCAACAAGCGATGGAAGACCGCCAGACTCTCATAATTGGGCAGAAGCTTCTCTATGCCCATTGCCACAATGTGGAGTTTGGGTATCGAGGTGGCCATGTCGGCGTTCCCTTCGTTGGTGCACACCACAATGTCGCCTGTGTCGGCCACCCCAAAGTTGCATCCGGTGAGGCCGGCCTCTGCTTCCATGAACT
Source organism: Segatella oulorum JCM 14966 (assembly GCF_000613785.1). Classification (GTDB taxonomy): domain Bacteria; phylum Bacteroidota; class Bacteroidia; order Bacteroidales; family Bacteroidaceae; genus Prevotella; species Prevotella oulorum. The sequence continues at coordinate 48,453 of NZ_BAJQ01000013.1, forward strand.
CATGGTGCAAACTGAGGCGCGCGCAATGTGTGAGATAGCTCGGATCGTTGTTTCCTTTTGCGTGCGAGATGCCCTTCTCTTCGAAAAGGTCGCCCACCTCTTCGCGCGTCAAGTGGAGCGCAGGCATGACGATGTGACTGGGGCGTTGCTTCTTGAGTTGCACAATGCGTTCGCCTAAATCGCCTTCGACAACATCGATACCCTGCCCGATGAGATAAGGATTCATCGCACACTCCTCGGTAAGCATCGACTTAGACTTGATGAGCTTCTTCACGTTGTGTGCGCGCAGAATATCAAGCACAATTCCGTTGAATTCGCTGGCATCGGCCGCCCAATGTACGATGACGCCGCGCGATTCTAAGTTTGCGGTGAACTGCTCTAAGTAGTGGGGAAGATGCGTGATGGTGTGTTTCTTAATCTTACTGGCCAAGTCGCGCAGCGCTTCCCATTCGGGCAGTTGCGCAGCTGCGGCGTCATGGTCCATGCGCACCTTCCAGAACGTCTTGTCGTGGCGCGCCACCTTCTCGGGGTTTTTGTTGAATGCCGCAGCATTCTTTGCATGTAGTGTACTCATTGCTCGTTTCTTCTTGGTCTACATTCTGTTATAATCCAGCGGCAAGAATTTGGCTGACATGCACAAACTGTATGGGTTTCTTCTTGCGCTTTGCAATACCAGCCATGTGCATGAGGCAACTACTGTCGGCACCGGTGACATATTCAGCTCCCGTAGCGATATGCCGTTCAATCTTGTCTTCGCCCATACGAATCGACACTGCGGTTTCCTCGATAGCAAACATCCCACCGAAGCCGCAGCACTCATCCTTGCGTTCGGGCTCGCGCACAGTGATGTCCTTCATCAGTTTTAAGAGATCGACAATCTTATTATAGGGCGCGATGTGCTCCTCGGAAGGTGCGGAGAGACGCAACTCGCGCACGCCGTGGCAACTGTTGTGCACGCTGACCACATGTGGGAAACTTCCGGGCAGCGCTTTAATCTTGAGCACATCATGCAGGAACGCGACGATGTCCATGGTCTTTGCGGAGGCAAGACAGGGGTGCTCGCCCTTGAGCAAGCGCGGATGGAAGAACTTCACATACGAGGCGCACGACGCGGATGGGGCTACAACGTAGTCGACATCAGTAAACATATCGTTAAACTTCTTGGCCAAGGGCTCGGCCATGTCTTCAAACCCGGCATTACCCATGGGCTGACCGCAACAAGTTTGTTTCTCGGGGTAACTCACCTCGATACCAAAATGCTTTAATAATTTGAAGGTTGCGATGCCCGCTTCGGGATACATCGCATCGACGTAGCAAGGAACAAACAGTCCTACTTTCATAATGTTTTGTAAAAAATCAATCTTCTTGCGCTATTTTCGCATATTCTCATCGACAAAGGCGAAAGGCATGAGGTCTTTGACGCTCTTAAAAACGTAGATTCCGGCGGTCCCATAGAGCAAGACGCGCAGATTTTGCTTGTAGCGATCCTCCATCTCGAGCATGACTTGTCGGCAAGCGCCGCACGGAGAGATGGGGTCGTTGAGAAAGGCTTCTTCGTTGTGTGCCGCCACTGCGATAGCATCAATCGCTTGCTCGGGAGCTTGTGACTGTGCTGCAAATATGGCGGCACGCTCTGCACAAAGTCCTGACGGGAATGCGGCATTCTCTTGATTGGCACCGATGACGATGCGCCCATCGTGAAGCTGCAACGCCGCGCCCACATGAAAATGGCTATAGTTGGCATAGCTGTTGCGGACAGCTTCTTTGGCATGTTTAATCAGCTGTTTATCCTGTTCAGTTAGTTCGCTCCATTGACAGAAATCGTAATCTATTTCTATCTTCAATTTGCTCATGATGCTCCTACCTTATTTATGATTGGGATACAAAGGTACAAAGTAAATCTTAAGTAGGTGCAAAAGTCGGTTCTTTTTTCAAGCAATGCGCCAATTTGCGTGGAAATATCGAGCATATTCGCTACGAAAATGATAGGAATCGCGCGGCAATTTCGCGGCTATTCTTGTCACGCGACAACTTTATCAACAATTCTTCGTAACTTTGCAAGCCTAAGTACGAATAGAAATATGATTGTTTGTATCGCCGAAAAGCCCAGTGTGGCAAGGGATATTGCACACATTCTTGGCGCTAATCAAGCGAAGAATGGCTACATGGAAGGGAATGGTTACCAGGTGACCTGGACCTTCGGGCACCTGTGTGAGCTGAAAGAACCCAATGATTATCAAGAGAACTGGAAGCATTGGAGCTTGGGCGCATTGCCCATGATACCGAGCAGATTTGGCATTAAGCTCATTCCCGACGATGGTATAGCCAAGCAATTCGCTATCATCGAGAAACTATTTGCAGCCGCCGACCAGATTATCAACTGTGGTGATGCGGGACAAGAGGGTGAACTCATTCAACGTTGGGTCATGCAAAAGGCTAACGTCAAATGCCCCGTGAAACGACTTTGGATTTCATCGATGACCGACGAAGCCATCAAGCAAGGCTTTGCTTCGCTTAAGGATCAGCAACAATATGAACCGCTTTATCTTGCCGGATTGAGCCGTGCCATTGGCGACTGGCTGCTGGGAATGAATGCAACGCGTCTCTACACGCTGAAGTATGGACAGAACCGACAGGTGCTCAGCATTGGTCGCGTGCAAACTCCCACGTTGGCATTGATAGTGAACCGACAGAAAGAGATTGACAACTTCAAGCCAGAGCCTTATTGGGTGTTGGCCACAATTTATCGCGATGTGCAATTTACGGCCACCTCGGGCAAGTTTCTAAGCCGCGAGGAGGGCGAGCAAGCTTTCGCAACCATCGAAGGGAAGCCCATGCAAATCACGAGCGTACAAAAAAAGAAAGGCACCGAAGCGCCGCCGTTTTTGTATGACCTCACCTCGCTGCAGGTGGATTGCAACCGCAAATTTGGCTATTCCGCAGAAGACACGCTCAACCTCATTCAAACACTTTACGAGCGCAAATTCACCACCTATCCGCGTGTCGACACACAATACCTCAGCGAGGACATCTACCCCAAGTGCCCGCAGATACTGAATGGGCTCAGCCAGTCGAAGATAGATAGCCAGCCCAAATACAAAGTGCCCATTCATCAGTTGGCGGCCATCAGCAAGCAATTACCGAAGAGCAAAAAGGTGTTTGACAGCAGCAAGGTGACCGATCACCACGCCATCATCCCAACGGCGTTCCCGTGATGGGACTGACGCAGCGCGAACAAAACGTCTTCGACCTCATTGCCATGCGTTTCATCAGTGTGTTCTATCCCGATTGCAAATTTGCCACCACGACCGTTCAAGGTGAGGTAGATGGCATTGCCTTTAAAATATCGGGCAAAGAGATTCTCGAACCCGGCTGGCGTGCGCTCTATCAGCATGCCGACGGCAAAGAGAATTCCGACGGCGACACACCCGAGACGGGCGTACTTCCCGCATTTAAGAAAGGGGAAAGTGGCCCACACACGCCCACATTGACTGAGAAACAAACCACGCCACCAAAGTTCTACACCGAAGCAACACTGCTGCGTGCCATGGAGACGGCGGGAAAATTTGTCGACGATGAGGAACTGCGTTTGGCGCTCAAGGAGAACGGAATTGGTCGTCCATCAAGCCGCGCAAGCATCATTGAGACGCTCTTCAAACGCCATTACATTCGCCGCGAACGCAAGAATTTGGTCGCGACCGCCACGGGTATCGAACTTATTGACATGATTCATGAAAAGCTACTCACAAGCTGTGAGCTAACGGGTATTTGGGAAAAAAAGCTCCGCGACATTGAGCATCAGTGCTATGATGCTGCGCAATTCATTGCCGAACTGAAACAACAAATCACCAACATTGTGACCGACGTGCTGCGCGACAATAGCAATCGCCGCGTCACCATCATCACAGAGGAAGAGAAGAAAAAGCCAACAAAGAAACGTTCGACAAAAAAGGAATCATCTGTTGCCGCAAAGAAAAAGACCACTGCACTAACGCCCTCTGACAGTCTCATCGGACAGCCCTGCCCCCTTTGCGGCAAAGGGCAAATCATTAAGGGGCGCACGGCCTACGGATGCAGCCAATGGCAGGCGGGTTGCAAGTTTGTGTTGCCCTTTAAAACCGACGCAAAAGTATAGTCGATGTCTACCACACGCACATTATTCTCTCTGTTGCTGGTCAGCATTTTCAGCGCTTGCGGTGTCGACCAAACGCTGCGAAAGGCCGATAAACTTTGGCAAATAGGTGAATATGCCGATGCGGCGGCAACCTATCGTAAAGTCTATCAGCAACTGCCGTCCAAGGAGAAAGCACGCAAAGGCGCAGTCTCATTGCAGATGGCGCGCTGCTACAACCAGTTCAATGCTACACCACGCGCACTCGCTGCCTACCAAACGGGCTTGCGTTACGGACAGCCCACATTGCATGACCGCCTCACTTTCGCACGTCTTTTGCTCAAGGCTGGCCAATATCACAACGCCACACGTGCCTTCGAAGCGTTGAGAGACTCACTACCCACCGACCCACTTTGGCGCAACGGCTTGCTGTCAGCACAACAAGCTATAGCGTGGAAAGCGCAGAAAAACCACTACCGCGTGAAGCCAATGACATCGCTCAATTCACCGCAAGCCGACTATGCGCCCATGCTGTTGCCGGGCGATACCACCCAACTTTATTTCACTTCGTCGCGCAAAACGGCTTTAGGCAATGAACTCAACGGCGTGACGGGCACTAAAAGCTGTGACACCTTTTTCACAAAACTAAACGATAAAGGCACATGGAGCCGCCCCGAGCCAGTGGCTGGCGCGGTCAATTCGGCCTACGAAGATGGTGCTTGCGCCTTTTCACCCGATGGGCAAACGATGTATTTCACGCGCTGCACCACCCATCCCTCGCAACCGCGTTACGCACAGATTTGGACAGCCCAGCGCCACGATGCTACCTGGAGCAACCCGCAGCCACTACGCCTCTCCCGTGACACGCTTGCCGCGTTTGCCCATCCTGCCGTTTCACCCGATGGCAAATGGCTTTATTTCGTGTCGGATTTACCAGGCGGACAGGGTGGACTCGACTTGTGGCGTGCACAGCTAACGCCCACGAGCATCGGCTTTATCGAAAACCTTGGCGCCCCCATCAACACGCTGGGGAACGAAATGTTTCCCACCTTTCGCACCAATGGCGACCTTTATTTCTCTTCCGACGGGCACCCGGGCCTGGGCGGATTGGATTTATTTTGCGCCACGTTTAAACCGCACCATGAAATAGAAATCAGCCGTCTGCCCGCACCTGTCAACAGTTCGGCTGACGATTTTGGCATGACTTTCGAAGGCCGCCACATGCGTGGTTTCTTCGCCTCCAACCGCAACGATGCGCGCGGCTACGACCATCTCTACCACTTCGAATGTCCCGACGTCACGCAAACCATTCAGGGCTGGGTCTACGAACGCGATGGCTACGAGCTGCCACAGGCGCAAGTCTACCTCGTTGGCAATGACGGAACGAACGAAAAGCTGAGTGTGCACGGCAACGGGGCGTTCACCAAAGTAGTGAAACCCGGCGTCGACTATCTGCTGTTAGCCACCTGCGATGGTTTCCTCAACCACCAGGAAGCGCTGCACATCGACACCATCAACAGCGCAAAGGTCTACACGCTGCAATTCCCCTTGGCCTCCATCCAAGCGCCCGTGCTCATCGACAACATCTTCTACGCTTTCGACAAAGCCACCCTGCTGCCCCAATCTACCGCCGCCTTAGACCAATTGGTGACTCTGCTGAATGGGAATCCACACGTCACCATCGAACTCTCGGCCCACTGTGATGACCGTGGTTCGGCAGCCTACAACCAACGCCTGTCGCAGCAGCGCGCCGAAAATGTGGCACGCTATCTCGTTGCACACGGCATCCAAGCAGACCGACTAACGGCCGTGGGCTATGGAAAATCGAAGCCGAAAATCGTGCCGCCGAAACTCACCGAGCGCTATCCGTGGCTCAATGCAGGCGATGTGCTCAGCGAAATGTTTATTGCCTCGTTAGACAAAGTGCAGCAAGAAGTGTGCAATCAGCTCAACCGCCGCACGGAGTTCCGCGTGTTGCGCACCACTTACGGTCTATTCGATGCACAGGGAAAGCCAAAAGAAGGTGCAACAAAACCCATCAAAAAAGCTTATTAACACCAACACCACCGAGAGAACTTTCTAACGGAATGTTGCTGCAACGTGTAGTCCATTACAGACTGATTTTCTCCTCTCAATCATACATTCGTGCGCAATCCACCCAATGAAACCAACCGTCCCACACACAATCTGCCCAAACGACATCAACTGCCCACGCGCAATCCTCTTT
>NZ_BAJQ01000012.1 GCF_000613785.1 Segatella oulorum JCM 14966
TTCCGAATGGAAACGGGTTAGTCCCCGGGGGGATTTTCAATTTCCGAGCGGAAACATGTTAGTCCCCGGGGGGATTTTTCAATTTCCGAACGGAAACAGGTTAGTCCCCGGGGGGTAAGCTATTCTTAAACGGGGAAAGACTGTCTGAACCTCCGGACAGCTACATCCAGTTTGGGGGTAACCTATCCTTATCGAGTTGCGGGGTGCATCAATGCGAAGATGAATGCGTTGTGCGTTTGTGTTTTTTCAGCTTTAGCAGCGGAATCTTAATTTTGTCACCGGCTTTTAGGGGCAGTTTATCGCGATTTAAAGCCTCGACATAGCATTCCATCCCAGCACCTAAGTGGGCACGACTGATGGCGTGAAGGGTTTGGCCAGCTTCAACCTTGACCATTGTTTTGATGCCAACGATGTTATAGGCGCCCGTGCGGATGCGTGCGTCACTTTGATTGATTGCCTCGTATTCATTTGGAATCGGGGGCTGCTTTATGGCTGCCATGGGCGGTTGCTTCTCCTGCGTGTCGGCTTTGCTTGCTTGCTGTTGTTGCTGTGCCTGCTTAATCAACGAATCGTTTTTGGCAAATTGTTTATTCACCGTAGAAGATGCAGTCGGTGCAGTCGAACGATTCACCTCCTTTTTCACTTGCTTTTGCTGCATCAAAGCCATGAGGTTGTCGATGCGATTATTGCGCAAATGAAGCTCGCCCATGAGATAAAAGCACGTGCCCATGAGCGCAATGAGCAAACATGTGCAAATTCCTATTGTCCACTTCACCCAGCGCTGTGTGGGCTGGGGGAAAGTGTCAAGCTCTATCCCGATTTCCGGCGCGGGTTCATTGGTTGGAACTGCTACTGCCGCTTGGTTGGCGACTGCCATTGGGGGCTCTTTTGCTATCGAAGGTTCCCCATCAGTTGCACCCGTTGTTGGCGCTGCGGTCTCGGGTGGAACTGTTGGGGAAGATGCTGGCCACGGCTCACTTTTTACTGTTCCGGCCATAGATACACTTGCTTCGGCTTTAGAATCTTTTGTTTCAGTCGTGATAGGATGTGCAGGCTCACTCATTTTCTCTACCTCTACAAGGGCCACCGTCGGTTCGACATTAGCAATGGAACGCTCCGTCTTTTCTTCAGCTGAAGGAATGGCGTCTTCTACTTCAGTGTCGCCAGTTTCCATCGCTTCATCAAAAGCAACCCCTGCATTGAGCACAACAGTGTCGAATTGCGAGAACGGGCGATTAACCAAGTCTTTCATTGCATTATCGGGCGTGAAAGTGATTTTGTCACGCCCTTCGATTACAATGCGGTCTCCCGTATTCACATCTACACTTTCACGCGCACTGATAGGGGTAAGTTTGAATGCACCGAGACCTTTTACCTTAACCAATTTCTCGGATAACACACTTTCTTGTAGCGTTTCGATAAATTGTGTAACAAAATGTTCGGCACCGGCGGCCGTCAATTCATGCTTCTCGACCAAATGCTTCGCAAGCTCTTTCAAATTAATCATTTCCTTCCTCTCCACTCTTTAACCGCTCTTTCAGTGCCGTGATGGGCTTAAAACCTAAAACCAATTTGGGGGGAACGAGCATACGTTGTCCCGTAGAGGGATTGACGACCACCCGCTCCAAGCGCTTTTTCACCTCAAAGGTTCCAAATCCTGTCATAGCCACATTTTCTCCAGACTCGAAACTGTTTCCCATCCCTTCGATAAGGGCATTAACCAATTTTTGTGTGTCTGCCTGTGTGTAGCCTGTCCGTTGTGCCAATTCGGCAATAAATTCTTTGTTGTTCATCGAAAAATAGTTTATTTCACCACACGTCCAAACCAATCGAAGGCTTCGCTATCCGTAATCTCTACAGCGTAGAAACTACCTACGCGCAAAGGTTTCTCTGCAGCAATCAGCACCTCGGGGTCGACCTCTGGCGAACTGTATTGCGTTCGGCCTATATAGTAATCGCCTTCCTTTCGGTCGATGATTACAGGCATAATCTTACCAATGCTTTGAGCCTGAATTTCACTACTAATTTCTTGTTGCACGGCCATCAACACATCTAAGCGCCGTTGCTTTACAGTCTCTGGCACATTGTCTTGATAATGCTGGGCGCTGTAAGTTCCTTCTTCTTCAGAATAAGCGAAAGCCCCCATACGTTCAAACTTAGCCCATTTCACAAAGTCAATCAGCTCATTAAAGTCGGCTTCGGTTTCGCCAGGAAATCCCACCATAAGTGTTGTGCGTAGGTAAATGCCCGGCACCTTTTCGCGTATCTGCTGGATAAGCGCCATGGTCTCTTCCTTTGTTACGTGGCGCTGCATGGCCTTGAGCATGGGGTTTGAAATATGTTGTAGCGCAATATCCAAATAATTACAAACATTAGGTTTCTCGCGCATGACATCCAACAGCTCTAAAGGGAATTGGTTGGGGTAGGCATAATGCAGGCGTATCCACTTAACCCCTTTAATATCTGCTATGTCACGAATCAGGTCGGCGATGTGTCGTTGCCCGTCAAGATCGACGCCATAATAGGTGAGTTCCTGCGCAATCACTTGAAATTCCTTCACACCTTTTGCTACCAAGTCCCTCACCTCTTGCAAAATGTCTTCCTTCCGACGACTGACATGCTTACCTGTAATGATGGGGATAGCGCAATAGGCACAATGCCGATCGCAACCTTCTGCAATCTTGAGATAAGCATAATGGCGTGGGGTAGTGAGATGACGGTTGCCGTTGCAAGCGACAATATCAGCCTTGCCTAAATCATAGAGCAGTTGCTTATAATTAAATTTGCCGTAGAACTTATCGACCTCGGGAATTTCTTTCTCCAATTCGTTTTTGTAGCGTTGCGAAAGACATCCCATAACGAAAAGTTTATTCAGACGGCCTTCTGTCTTAGCTTGCACAAACTCTAAGATCGTATGAATGCTCTCTTCTTTGGCCGACTCAATAAAACCGCACGTGTTGATAACGGCAATTTCGCCATCAGGATGCTTGCTGTCGTGTACGCAATGATAGCCATTGGCCTCGAATTGCTGCATTAAAATCTCGCTATCAACCAGATTCTTTGAGCAACCCATGGTAATAATGTCGATTTGATTTTTCTTCATTATTTGTCCTTACAGCATGGTTAAGTAAATAGCGAATCGACAAATTCACGACGATTGAATAGCTGCAAATCATCCATCTGCTCACCCAAGCCAATATATTTTACAGGCACTTTTAGCTGGTCGCTGATACCAATCACCACACCACCTTTTGCCGTTCCATCTAATTTTGTAATGGCCAAGCTAGTAATTTGTGTAACAGCCGAAAACTGCTTAGCCTGTTCGAAAGCATTTTGTCCGGTACTACCATCTAACACCAGCATCACTTCGTCGGGGGCGGTGGGCGTTACCTTTTTCATAACCTCTTTAATCTTCTTAAGCTCATTCATGAGGTTTACTTTATTGTGTAACCGTCCTGCCGTGTCAATCAGTACCACATCAGCTGCATTCGCTTTGGCACTTTGCAATGTGTCGAATGCCACACTGGCAGGATCGGCACCCATTTGTTGCTTTACGACAGGAACACCTACGCGTTCTCCCCAAATGGAGATTTGTTCCACGGCGGCAGCTCTGAACGTATCGGCTGCGCCAAGGTACACCTTTTTACCTGCTTTTTTAAATTGAAGAGCCAATTTGCCTATGGTGGTAGTTTTACCCACGCCATTTACACCTACTACCAAAATCACATAAGGCTTGTGATCGGATGGCAATTCCCAATTATCATTATCAAGAGCATTGTTTTCTGCCATCAAGGCCATAATTTCTTCACGAAGAATCGTGTTCAGTTCTGTTGTTGAGACGTATTTGTCACGAGCTACACGTTCCTCTATGCGATGAATGATTTTGAGTGTTGTCTCAACACCCACATCACTGGTGATGAGCACTTCTTCTAAGTTGTCGAGCACGTCGTCATCGATTTTAGATTTCCCTGCCACGGCGCGTGTTAACTTACCGAATACACTCTCTTTAGTCTTTTCGAGCCCTTTATCAAGCGTTTCCTTGCTTTTTTTGTTGAATAGTCCGAATATTCCCATTTTGTTCTTTAAAAAAGTATTGATATTGTGCAGCGAATGCGCTTTTATTGTTGTTTTGTCTGCAAAGATAATAAAAAAGTGGGCATGCTCAAGGTTATTTTTACCAATTTATCTATCCTTCCTCTTTTCTTTCAGTGTCCTTCACACTTTCTGCTGAAAGCATTGGCTTGTGATTGAAAAACAACGTATGATGGCCCACCTTGAAAATGGCATCCATCTTTTCTAAGTAAAAGGTATAAAATGCACAAGTGTTGCATGGCTAACTGAAAATTATTGGTTACCTTTGGCGCATGAAAACAAAAAATCATTCTCGAGAAGAAAAGTTGCAGGCCTTTGCCCGCCTGTTGGATATACAAGGGCGGTTGCGGACGGAGTGTCCTTGGGATCGAAAGCAGACATGTGAGAGTCTACGTCCCTATACTATTGAAGAGGTTTATGAACTCAGCGATGCGCTGCTGCAGGGTGATGTGCAAGAGATTTGCAAAGAGCTGGGCGATGTGTTGGAACACATTGTGTTTTATGCAAAGTTGGCTGAAGAACAAGGGCAATTCGATATAGCTGACGTTTGCGATGCTCACAGCGACAAATTAATGTATCGTCACGATTTCATCGACTGGAATAAAGGAGGAACATGGCGTGTGGTCAATCCGGAAATGGAAATCAATCCGGCTGGACAAGTGATCTATCGAACTGACGAGGTCGCAACAACACATGCCAACCCCACAACAGCATCAGCTGTGGAAGCATCCTGGGAGCAGCGCAAGCAGCGTGAGCATCATGGCAATGAAACTGTACTATCGGGTGTTCCGACTTCACTTCCATCGCTCATTAAGGCCGCACGCATCCAAGAGAAAGCGCGCAATGTGGGATTTGACTGGAAAAATAGGCGCGATGTATGGCAAAAGGTGCGTGAAGAGTTGAACGAATTAGAAGCTGAATTTGAGCAGGGCGATGCACAACATGCACAAGCAGAGTTGGGCGATGTGCTTTTCAGCTTGGTGAATGCAGCTCGCCTCTATCAGCTCAATCCAGATAGTGCTTTGGAGCAGACCAACCAAAAGTTTATCCGCCGTTTTAGCTATGTTGAAGCACAGGCGAAAGCGCAAGGTCGAGCGTTGAGCAACCTTTCGTTGGAAGAGATGGATGCACTTTGGGACGAAGCAAAACGAAAAGAAGAAAAATAATTGGAGGACAGAATATGAAGAAAATAATTTTCCTGATGGTTATCGTTTTGACTGTTGCGGTTGTTAATGGTTGCAAACCTAAGAAAGCAAGTAACAATCAATCTACCAACGAGACGACACAAATGGATCAAAATGACACCACAAGCTATGGAATATGCGGGGAAGGTACATCTATGCACCATCTTGAACTTATCACCGATATGGGAGATACATTGCATTATACATTGTTGGACGATGGACCTGATTCGGCTGTGGTGTTAGGCGGATTGCTCTGTGGCGATCGATTGGCTGTGATTGGCCACAAAGTTGATGGAGAATCTTATGCAGATTGTGTGATAAACCTCACCACTTTGCAAGGTAAATGGGTAAGCATTGATAAGCAATTTGAGATACTTGAAGGTGGTGTTGTGAAGAGCAATGTCAAAGCCGAGCAAAACCCTTGGACGGAATGGAAAATCTATAATGGACAACTGTTGCTCAATCGAGATACATTTGCCATTGACAACTTAGGTGCCGATTCCCTGTATTTAGAAAATAAGGTTGGTATTTTCGCTTACCATCGGCTGCAATAACCGTCTATCACAACGAGTGGTTGCTCATGAATGCCTTTAAAATTCACATTTTAGGTTGCGGTTCAGCCTTGCCTACACTACGCCACAATGCCTCATCGCAAGTGGTTGAAATGGGCAATAAATTTTTCATGATTGATTGCGGAGAGGGCACACAAACGCAATTACGCCACACGCATATTCATTTCGCAAAGCTGCAAGCCATTTTTATTTCGCATTTACATGGTGACCATTGTTTTGGTCTATTGGGTTTGTTGAGCACGTTTGGAATGCTCGGTCGCACGGCCCCTATGCACGTTTATGCTCCCCAAGAATTCGAAACTATTTTTCGGGAACAGCTTGCATTCTTCTGTGCCACGTTGGGCTTTGAGATTGTTTTTCATGGATTAGACACCACGCAAAGCAAAATGATTTATGAAGACAGGGGATTGACGGTGACCACCATCCCACTACAACATCGAGTGCCTACATGTGGGTTCTTGTTTCGAGAAAAGCCCAAACTGCCACATGTTAATCGTGCAATGATAGACTTTTATCATGTGCCAGTGAGCCAAATTAACAACATCAAGGCTGGGCAGGATTGGGTTTCACCAGCAGGAGACGTCATTCCACACGAACAATTAACAACGCCTGCCGACCCAACACGGCTTATGCCTATTGCAGCGACACGCGCTATATTCCCACGCTGCACACTTTGCTGCAAGACGTTGATGTGCTTTATCACGAGAGCACCTATGCAGAAGATTGTGCAGCACATGCAAAAAAATATTGGCATTCCACAGCGAAGGAAGCTGCCATGGTGGCGCGCGATGCGAGAGTGGGGCGATTATTATTGGGGCACTACAGCTCGAGGTATGAGGACGAGCATGTGTTGCTCAACGAAGCCAAAACCGTTTTCGAACAGAGCATGTTGTCCGACGAAGGATTAGTTGTGACACTTTAAAACATTCAAAGATTATTGACAGGAGAACTAATGGAGTGACTATATTTAGGATAAAAGCACTGAATGCATATCGTTTCAGGATAAACGTATTTACTTTTTTGATGGTTGTTTTCGTCGTAGCCTGTAAAGAGCGGGCCGACAATCCCAATGCAAATTTGCAATTATCGCACTACGCCACGCTGCGCCAATCAAGCTATGCACTGAATTCGCATCAAATATGCCGTTACATCGCGCAACTAAAGAGGAGCGATACCGACTCGATGATGCCCGACATGCGCTGTAAAGCCCATTATACGCGACGTGGAACCTTTTTGTGGATTACGCGGAATGGCGTAAATGCGCAGGCTGAAACGCTCTTAATGGCTTTGCAAAACGTGAAGCAGTTGGGCTTCCGACCAGAGAAATTCCGTGTGCAACAAATCACCGATGATTTGCAGCGTGCACGCAATTTAGATTTTTCGGATAGCAGCCATGCCATCAACAAGGTTTTCGCCCGATTAGAATACAACCTCACCAAAGCTTATTATCGTTATGCTGCCGGCATGCAGTTTGGTTTTGTCAACCCCTACACGACATTCAACCGCTTGGATTTGCTGAAGCCCGACTCTACATCGCAGTCTTATCGCAGCCTGTTTGATGTGCCCATGAAGCGGTTGAATCGCAGTTTTTTCAGCATCTGTCAGCGCAAATTGGCACACGACAGCTTAGCGGTGTTCCTGCAAGATATTCTTCCGCAAAGTGCATTATATAAAAGGTATGAGGAGATGCTGCAAATCGAAACCAACCCGCAGCAACGTCTGCGCATTCTTTGCAACATGGAACGTGCGCGCTGGCGCACAGACGACAGACCGTCGCAGCATACCAAATATGTGATGGTGAACATTCCCGCATTCCAGCTGCGAGCCGTGAATGGTGAAGACGTGTTAGAGATGCGCGTGGGTTGCGGTGCTTTAGACACGAAAACGCCCTTGCTCACGAGTCGTTTTATGCGCATGGACATCAATCCACAATGGATTGTGCCACGAAGCATCATCGAAAAATCAATTTTGCCACAAGCAGGAAACGCTGAATATTTTGAGGCGCGCAATTTCTTCGTACGACAGCGTTCGACAGGACGAAAAATGCCACTCGACCGGGTGACGCCCAGTATGCTCATGAGCAAAGACTACTTGGTGATTCAATCGGGTGGGGTAGGGAACTCGTTGGGGCGCATCGTGTTTCGTTTCAACAACAAATTCAGTGTGTTTTTGCACGACACTGATCAGCGCGATTTCTTTGCCAAAAACTCACGCGATGTGAGCCATGGCTGCGTCCGCGTGCAGCATCCCTATGCGTTGGCCCTCTTTCTTTTGGGCGAGAAAGACGAGCAGTTGGCCGAGAAAATACGATATTCGATGACGGCCGACATCGGAAAAAAGAAAGCGAAGCCCACCGATGGCGACGAAAAAGCTGTGGAGAGGCAGGATACCTTGAAGCGGCAATTGCTGATAGGCTCGGTGAACATCACGCCCGAAGTGCCGCTCTTCATCACCTATTTCACGCTCTATCCCGATGCCAATGGCGTCATGCGCGCCTACGACGACGTTTACGGCTACGACCAAGTGATGTATAACATATTAAAGAATTATGGAGCACGATAACCCCCGTATGCAGCGCTATTTTCTTTATTTCAGCTATGATGGCACCAAATATCATGGCTGGCAGCTGCAACCCAATGGCATCTCGGTGCAAGCGGTGCTGCAACAGGCTTTGACAACGCTTTTGCGCACGCCCATTGAAGTGGTGGGAGCGGGCCGAACCGACACGGGGGTGCATGCACGGTTGATGGTGGCGCATTTCGATTTTGCAGAGGCAATGGACACTGAGCAGGTGGTCTACCGGTTAAATCGCATGCTACCAAGGGACATCAGCGTGCAAATGCTGGTGCCGGTGGCTGGCGACATGCACGCACGTTTCTCGGCAAAGTGGCGCACCTATCGCTATTACATCCACACCGCGAAGTCGCCTTTTCTGCGCCACTATTCGCTGCTCGTCACTTTTCCGCTCGACTTCAAGCGGATGAACGAAGGCTGCAAACTGCTGCTGGCACAGCGCGATTTTGCCGCCTTTTGCAAAAGTGGCGGCGACAACAAAACCACACTTTGCGAAGTGACGACCTGCCAGTGGGTGCAGACAGCGGCGCACGAATGGTATTTTGAAATCACGGCCAACCGATTTCTGCGCAACATGGTGCGTGCCACGGTGGGGACACTCATGCTTTTGGGGCGGCACAAAATCTCGTTGTCCGAATTCCAGCGCATCTTGACGGACGGCAACCGCAGCCAAGCGGGGGAGAGCATGCCCGGCCATGCGCTGTTTTTAGAAGATATTGTTTATTAGTTGGGGGGGAGGAAGAAATGAAGCGCTTAGGTCGGAAATCTGTGTTCGGGACTCCCCGACGGGCTGTTTTCCTCAAAAATGCTTGTTCGGGAGTCCCCGAAGCGTTGTTTTTATCAAAAATGCCTGTTCGGGACTCCCCGAAGCGTTGTTTTTATCAAAAATGCTTATTCGGGACTCCCCGAAGTGTTGTTTTTCTCAAAAATACTTGTTCGGGGCTCCCCGAAGTGTTGTTTTTATCAAAAACAGTCGAAATACCCCCGTATCTCGTGTGTTTTTCTCAAAAACAGTCGAAACACCCCTGGTATCTCGTGTGTTTTTCTCAAAAACAGTCGAAACACCCCTGGTATCTCGTGTGTTTTTCTCAAAAACAATCGAAACACCCCCGGCATCTCGTATGTTTTTCTCAAAATCGGCTGTTTCAACCCCTTGGACGGGCTTAACAATTAAAAATATATTGCAATGTGGTTACTCTTAGCATTCCTTTCGGCGGCGCTGCTGGGCTTTTACGACACGTTTAAGAAAAAGTCGTTGCGCAACAACGCGGTCATCCCCGTTTTGTTTCTCAACACGCTGTTTTCAACGCTCATCTTCCTCCCCTTCATCGTTCTGTCCGCTTCGTCGCACATCTTGGACGGCAGCATGTTTTATGTGCCGCAGATGGGGTGGGCGGCGCATCGTTTCATTTTGCTGAAGAGCGTTTTGGTGCTGTCGAGCTGGATTTTTGGCTACTTTGCCATGAAGCATCTTCCGCTAAGCATTGTTGGTCCCATCAATGCCACGCGCCCCGTGTTGGTGCTGGTGGGTGCACTGCTGGTTTATGGCGAGCGGCTCAATCTGTGGCAGTGGACGGGTGTGTTGCTGGCCATTTTGTCGTTCTTCTTGTTGAGCCGCAGCGGGCGGAAAGAGGGCATAGACTTTAAGCACAATCGCTGGATATTTTGCCTGATTATTGCAGCATTGTTGGGTGCAGCGAGTGGGTTGTATGACAAATATCTGATGGCCTCCGTGCAGGATGGGGGCGTGGGCTGAATCGCATGGTGGTGCAGAGCTGGTATAACATTTATCAGATGGTTTTAATGGGCATCATTTTGTGCACCATTTGGTTTCCCAAGCGGCGGCAGTCAACGCCTTTTCGGTGGGATGGCGCGATTGTTTTCATCTCGATATTCCTAAGTCTTGCCGACTTCGCCTATCTCTACGCGCTAAGCCTCCCCGGTGCCATGATTTCGGTTGTGAGCATGGTGCGCCGCGGCAGTGTTATCGTGAGTTTCATCACGGCCGTGCTCTTTTTCCGGGAGCGCAATGTTAAAGCCAAAGCCATTGATTTGCTGTTGGTGTTGCTGGGCATGATTTGCCTCTACATCGGCTCGCATTGATGGAGTGGGGCAGCAAAATAATACCGCCAAGATGGCACCGCTTTGCAAGAATAATCGTATCTTTGCCTGCACGAACGAAAAAACAAATATTTATGGCACACAATATATTTAAAGGTTTAGGTATCGCGCTCATCACTCCATTTACATCCGAAGGGAGGGTCGACTATGATGCACTGAAGCGACTCATAGAATATCAGTTGGCGAACGGCGCCGACTTTTTGTGTATTTTGGCAACGACGGGCGAGGCACCTTGCCTGACCCAGCAAGAGCGTGACGACATCACGGCATTTATCAGAGAGCGTGTGGCAGGGCGTGTGCCCATCCTTAAATATTGTGGTGGAAACAATACCTCAGCTGTGGTGGAAGAAATCAATACGACCGATTGGACGGGGATTGATGGCATTTTGAGCATCTGTCCCTATTACAACAAACCTTCCCAAGAAGGAATTTATCAGCATTTCAAAGCCATAGCCGAAGTGAGCCCATTGCCCATTGTGCTCTATAATGTTCCAGGACGGACAGGAGTCAACATGAAGCCCGAGACCATTGTTCGCTTGGCCAATGATTTTGCGAATATTGTTGGCGTGAAAGAAGCCAGTGGCAGTATGGAGCAGGTGGATGAAATTATTAAGAATAAGCCCCATCGTTTCGACGTGATTAGTGGCGATGATGCTTTGACGTTCTCTATGGTGGCCAGTGGTGCCGCAGGCGTTATTTCCGTGATTGGCAATGCGCTGCCGAAAGAGTTTAGCCGTATGATTCGCTTAGAGTTCAATGGAGAATATGAACCCGCACGGAAAATTCATCACAAATTTACCGAACTTTATTCCTTACTTTTTATCGACGGCAATCCCGCGGGTTGCAAAGCATTGCTGAATGATATGGGTTTGATTGAGAATGTATTACGCCTGCCATTAGTTCCCACAACGATAACGACAAAACAAAAGATGGCGGTTATCCTGAAAGAGCTTCGCATATAATGTTGTAGCAGGCAGAGGAGGGTAGAGGTCGCCCTCACCAACGGCTACTGCCGATGGTCATTTTCTTTAGATCGTAGTAGCTGCCGTTATAGATATTAAAATCGACATAACCTTTAATACCTGGAATTTTTCCCGCATCGGTGTGCTGCCAGAATTTCCAAGCACCTTTATATTCCACCTTGTCTACATAGTAGTGAGCTATCCAATAGGGATAGTCGTTGAAAACGGGTGCTGAAAGATATTGCTGCTTGAATTTGTGGTAGGTGTAGAGTATGGGCTTCACGTGGTATTTGTCTTCCACAATGTGAAGCCAGGTGAGCACGTCACGTTGAAAATCTTCGGTGCTTTGATCGGGGCGTTTGTGCTCCACGTCTAAAACGGGTGGCAAATCACCATCATTAAGATGAACTTTATCAAGAAAATAATAGGCTTGATCGCGTGCAGACGATTTGGTGCTCCAAAAGTGGTAGGCACCGCGAATGAAGCCATAGTCTCCGGCACTCTGATAGTTTTCATAAAACGTTTCGTCGAGCTTGCCCGTTCCTTCAGTGCTCTTCATAATGACAAAACGAATGGGATTTCCCTCAATCATTGCATTGGCCACTTTCTCCCAGTCGATGTTGGTTTGATAATGCGAAATATCAATGCCGTGGATTTCGTAGCCTTCGGGATATTTAGCTTCACCATAAAGCGCACGCCAACGGAACCCCGTAGGCCCAACAAAGAAATGATAAAAGCACCAAACGTAGACCGCTATCATACCCACAGCTCCCCATGCAATGGTTTTGCGTGAGAGATTACGAAAGGGGCGAAAGCGTTTACGTGTGGTTGGCTTCCTTCTTTTTCGAGTCCGCTTGTAGGTTCGTTTTGTTGTTGTCATGCAAATAAAAATATAGGGAAAGGCTTGTTTTCTAGTGTTTTTCCTTTCCTATATATGAATTGATAATATGTCGGATTATTTCTGTTCCAAAATCAGCGTTTTGGTGGGTTGATCGCAAACTTCAGCTGGTCCCCAATATTGGATAGGACCTGGATAAACGTATGCTGTATTCTTCGCCCATTCATCGCGTTTTGCGGCAAAAGCTTTGAAAGGTTTACCATCAAGTTCAACCAATGCCTTGCGAATAACAGGCTTCATTTGGCCGTTTCTGCGTTCCATGTTCATCATCATAGTAATAGGCACACCCCCAGCTTTCCAGTTGTCAGTTGTGGCTGTGGTATTCTTAACAATGGCCATGTAACCAGTCTTGCCATTAGCAATGAGCTGAGCCGCACTGGTTCCTAAGGCGTAGCAATAGTCGGCATCGAAGTTAGATGGAGCAGCGCAACGTCCTTCGTAGCCGAAGAAGTGGTGTTGCGGCGCAAACTTACCATTGTATTTTCCTTCCTTAGCCCATTGCTGAAGCTTAGCATCAACCATCTCTGAAAGAAGTTTCTCTGTTTCGATGAGTGATACTTGTACATTGCCGTGAGGGTCACGATCCAAACTTAATTGGCGTGCCACACCTTCAGGCAGGGTTTCGAACGTTGCAGCATTCTCCTTTGACAGATGGCTGAGAATATAAGCACGCTGTGCATCCTTGTTCAAGTCTTTGTAGTCGGCACCGTGCGTAGCAAGTAGGTCGTTCAGCTCTTGAATAAGGCGGCCGATCGCAGGAATAAACTCGATTAAACCTTCGGGAATGAGCACTACGCCGAAGTTGTTGCCTTGTGCAGCACGATAAGCCACGGTGTTGGCAATGTTCTCAACCACTTCGTTCAGCGTAAGGTCGTTTTTCTCAATTTCTTCAGAGATTAAGCAAATGTTAGGCTGGGTTTGCAACGCACATTCCAACGCGATGTGTGAAGCCGAACGCCCCATAAGCTTTACAAAGTGCCAATATTTACGTGCAGAGTTACAGTCACGCTCGATGTTGCCAATCAGCTCTGAATAGGTCTTTGTAGCGGTGTCGAAACCGAATGACGTTTCGATCTGACTGTTCTTCAAGTCGCCATCAATAGTCTTTGGGCAGCCAATCACTTGCACACCATATTTTTTGGCGGCATAATATTCAGCTAACACACAAGCGTTGGTATTCGAATCGTCTCCGCCAATAATAACAATAGCGCTGATGTCTAATTTGCGAATGATTTGCAAGCCTTTTTCAAACTGCTCCTCTTTTTCCAACTTTGTACGTCCAGAGCCAATCATATCGAAACCTCCGGTGTTGCGATACGGGTCAATAAATTCTGAAGTAATTTCAATATAGTTGTGGTCAACCAATCCACCTGGCCCCATTAAAAAGCCATAAAGGCGATTTTCGGGATTAAGTTTCTTAACGGCATCGAACAAACCACTAATGACATTGTGCCCGCCAGGAGCTTGTCCACCAGAAAGAATAATACCAACATTCATCTTCTTTTGGTTGGTCTCATTTCCTAGAACAAATTCTACCAAGGGCATTCCATACGTGTTGGGAAATAAGTTCTTAATCTCTTCTTGATTGTCAACGCTTTGTGTTGGCGCTCCTTCTACAATCTTCACTGCACCCTGAAGGGCTTTGGGTAACTTAGGCTGATAAGCAGATCTTGCTTTCTGCAATGCGCTAATTTCCATCATTTCGATTTTATTTTATGATTATAAATTAATGTTATGCAATAACACGCGCAAATTTACGGCTTTTCTGTGAAACATAAAAATAAATGGAATGAAAACAAAAATTATCCGAAACTTTTTAAGGTGCATATTTTACAATTACAATTTTTTGTTTATCTTTGGCAAGCATAAATATAAAAGTTACAAAGATTATGGCTAAGAAGAGAGAATTAAAACGGTCTATAGACTATGTTTGTAGCGACTTGTTTGCCGAAGCCGTAGCAGCTTCACTTTATGGTAAAAAGATTAATCAGGAGAATTTAGATGCCCTCTTAAGGGTAATCCTTTCGGTTCACAATGATTTTATCCGCCGCATTTCGCATCCAGAGCCAGGACTTCCTGCAAAAGTTTATTACAAAGTAATTATCAATGATTTCAATACACAGGTAAATGAAATTGTTGACCACATTCAGAATTTATAAAGGCGAATGCGTATACAAAAGTTTGCCAACTGGCTTCTCTATCAGAAAATGGGATGGACAAAACATGTCACCATCCCATTCCCTGAAAAGTTTATTATCTGTTTAGCACCTCATACAAGTAATTGGGACTTTATTTTAGGTCAGCTATTCACGTGGTCTGAAGGTATAAAAATCAATTTTCTGATGAAGCGCGAATGGTTCTTTTGGCCATTGGGCATGTTGTTTAGACGGTTAGGGGGTATACCCGTGTGGCGAAGTAAGCACCGCAGTATGACAGATAATTTAGTTCATACGGCTATGCAATCGTCCGATTTCAGACTTTGTATTACGCCCGAAGGAACACGTTCACCCAATGCAGACTGGAAAAAGGGATTTTATTACATTGCGCTTGGTGCAAAAATCCCCATTCTTCTCTATGGCGTTGATTATGAAAAGAAACAGATTGTATGCACGCAAACATTTATTCCATCCGGTGATATTGAACGTGATATGCCTTTAATAAAAGATTATTTCAAATCATTTAAAGGGAAAAAGCCAGAAAATTTTGCTTATTGAGAAGAGTTTACCACATCTACGCAAAGTATTGCTATTGTTATCACTGCTTTGGTATGGATTGTTTCTGTGGGCAGAAATGCCCACAGATTTAAACACCTATAAAGTGATGATGAACGGCTACTTTGCGAAATATTATCAAGAGAAGTTTGATTTTTCGGCTCCGATTGAGGTAAAGTCTATCACCTTAGATGTGAAAGGACGCCTCTTAATTGAGCTCCATAATGCTCCTGATTTGCAAAATATTACGCCCAAGCAATTGCATAAGCTTTATAAATCGATAAAAAAACTACTCCCTACTTTCACACAGCATTATCAGCTGGAATTGCAATGTGGCGGACAACCCATAGCGTATCTTTTACCAGATGCCAAGCTGCCTGCAGATATTGGTCGTCAGTTTTGGGGCGATATAGATTATGTCGATGCCCCGTGGGTAGCAAATGCTTCACGTCCATTTGCTATTCCGCATGGCTTGTTTGGTAGCCATATTGCCTTATGGGCGAGCCATGGGCGCTATTACGACATAAACAAGAGTAAATGGGTGTGGCAGCGTCCTGCGCTCTTTTGCACAACGGAAGATTTGTTCACGCAGACGATCGTCGTACCTTATCTCATCCCGA
Organism: Segatella oulorum JCM 14966; assembly: GCF_000613785.1. Lineage (GTDB taxonomy): Bacteria > Bacteroidota > Bacteroidia > Bacteroidales > Bacteroidaceae > Prevotella > Prevotella oulorum. Next base: position 15,735 of record NZ_BAJQ01000012.1, read on the forward strand.
TGTTGCAACGAGCAGGAGCGGCTGTGTTTACGCCGCGTGAGCGTGATTGGCAAACCGAAGAGCACATCATCGATAATGATATTTCAAAAGTGCCAGCCTATCGGGAGGAAAATGTAAAAGGTGAGTGGACCACTACCGCCACTCCTGGTTTCTCAATGCATCAAGGGAGTTATGAAAATGGTGAAAATCCATTTAAACAAGGGACAGCGCGCATGGCGAAAGCCACGAGAAGCAAAAATCCGTCACTTATTTCCTATCAGCCCACATTTCAGAAGGTAGGACGCTTTGCCGTGTACGTGAGTTATCAAACGACGGAAAAAAGCGTGTCCGATGCCGAATATATCGTTTATCATCGCGGGCAGGCAACTCGTTTTTTGGTCAATCAAACCATGGGTGGTGGTACATGGGTTTATTTGGGTACGTTTGATTTTGATGCTGGCAGTAGCTTGGACAATCGCGTTGTGCTCACCAACCACTCCGCGCATCATGGTGTGGTTACAGCCGATGCCGTGCGTTTTGGAGGAGGAATGGGCAACATTTCGCGCGGCGGAATAGTCAGTGGTATGCCGCGTTGCCTGGAAGGTGCGCGCTACTATGCGCAATGGGCCGGAGCACCCACGTGGTGTATAATGGAAAATTAGGCGCCAACGATTATGGAGACGATATCAACGCACGCCCTCAGATGACCAACTGGCTTAGTGGTGGTTCATGTTATGTGCCCAACTTAGATGGTAAGCGCGTTCCGATTGAATTGGCTTTAGCGGTGCATAGTGACGCAGGCTACAACACCGATGGCAGTTTGGTGGGTTCATTGGCCATTTGCACGACCCATTTCAACGAAGGCCAGCTGAATGCAGGTGTGAGCCGTTTGGTTTCAAAAGATTTTGCACAACAGTTGTTGGACGGACTGCAACGAGATTTGTCAGCCTCGCAGACCCCTTGGCCCATTCGTTATCTTTGGGATAAGAACTATGCCGAAACACGCTTGTCCGAAGTGCCGAGTGCCATTATCGAGACCCTTTCTCATCAGAATTTTCCCGACATGCTGTTAGGGCAAGATCCCCATTTTAAATTTCTCATGGCACGCTCTCTTTATAAGACGATTGCTCGCTATGTGAATGGTGCACATGGACGTCCCACGGTCATTGCGCCCCTCGCCCCACAAGATTTCCGTCTCACTTTTGTGCAACCGCAACGCATTCGTCTGGCCTGGTCGACCACTCCCGACAGTTTAGAACCCTCAGCCATGCCCTCTTCCTACGTGGTCTACACTGCTATGGGTGACAAAGGCTATGACAATGGTATTGTGGTGGGCGCTCCTTACACAGAAATCGACTTGCAGCCCGGCGTGCAATATAATTTCAAGGTGACAGCCATCAACCAGGGTGGCGAGAGCTTCCCAACGGAGGAACTGTCGGCCTATCATGCGTCGGGTGCCACAAAAACGATTCTCGTGGCAAATGGATTCACTCGTTTAGCCACACCATTCGTGGTGGATGATGCCGACCGTCAAGGCTTTGATATCGACAAAGATCCTGGTGTGTCCTATGGTTTAACCGCAGGATGGAGTGGGCGACAGCTCAATTTCGACAAGACACGCATGGGCATTGAAGATGCAACCGGTTTAGGCTACAGCGGCAACGAACTTGAAGGAAAATTCATTGCTGGCAACGATTTCTCGGCTGTGCGCTGTCATGTGGATGCACTTGCTGCCATAGGCACTTATAATGTGGCCAGTTGCATGCTCAGCTGTGTAGAGAAGAGGCAAGAATCGCTCGCTCGCTATCAGGCTATAGATATTCTTTTAGGCCTGCAGAAAACCGACCGCTACGGCCAGACTTTCTCAAAGCCGTTGCAACAGCTGCTGCGCGATTATGTTGTTCAGCACGGAAAACTATTGGTAAGCGGCAGTTACGCGGCCTCCGACCAGCGTAGCGAGCCCGACCGACAGTTTCTGTCCGATGTATTCAAGGTTGAGTCGGTCAGCTGCGACTCGTGCCATGCAGGCGAAACCGTTTACGCTGTGCGAGACAGCTTCGACATTTTCCGCAGCCCCAACGCCGACCATTATGCCGCAACCTCGGTCGATGTCCTGCAACCTTTGGATGGCGCGGGCACGATGCTGCAATATAGCGACGGGCAACCCGCTGCGACATGCTACCGTGGTCCAAACTTTCGGGCGTGGTTCATGGGATTTCCCTTTGAATGTATTCGGCAACGTTCGCAACGCATCATGCTGATGAGTACCATCATGCAGCAACTTTTTCAATAGACAAAATCATCATTTATAATATAAGATATGTATAAAATACAAGCGAATCCATCGGGAACTCGTTCGATAGAACTCACCGAGGAACATCTGCAAACCATTGACCATTATCATCTGACGCGCAATTTGGTAGATAGTAATGGCATTGTTGATGAAAACGTGTTAGACAAGCTGAAATTCAATGTGCGCTCACTGCTCGAGAGCGAAGAAGGTAACAATAAGCAGCTGCTGGATCTTTGTCTCGATGTAATTTACCATCCCAATATGAAGGCTTTTGGCTTGCAACAGTTGATGCTACTATTTGCCGATTGGAAGAGCAAGCAGGCAGGAGAAGAAGATGGCGAAGCATAAAAGAATGCTTCCAGTGCACACATTCTGCATGGTTTTAAAAACAAAACATCCTTTTGCACGTTGTTTTTGGGAGACTTTTTTCCAAAACACCCTTTCGTGCGTTGTTTTTGGGAGTTTTTTTCCAAAACATCGTTTCGAGCGTTGTTTTTCCAAGGTTTTTGGCACAAGGAGCATTTCCGATGTATCAAGAACATAGTTTAAATACGGACATAAAAAAGAGATAAGAAGATTGGATTCACCGCATTATCAACTCACCGATTTTCTCCCAACTACAAAAAAAGAGTGTATGCTCCGTGGTTGGGACGAGCTTGATGTTATTCTTTTTTCGGGCGATGCTTATATTGACCATCCCTCTTTTGGTGTAGCCGTCATCGGCCGCTCTTTAGAGGCTGCCGGCTATCGCGTGGCCATCGTGCCGCAACCCGATTGGCATGGTGATTATCGTGATTTTAAAAAGTTGGGGCGGCCGAGGCTGTTTTTTGGCATTTCGCCGGGCTGCATGGATTCGATGGTGAACAAATACACGGCCAATCGGCGCTTGCGAGCCGTCGATGAATACAGCCCCGACGGTCGACACGACTGCCGTCCCGAGTATCCGACGATTGTCTATTCACGGATTTTGAAACAACTTTATCCCGATGTTCCCGTCGTTTTGGGAGGCATCGAAGCCTCTATGCGACGCCTTACACACTATGATTATTGGCAAGATCGGTTGCGCCCGAGCATTCTCTGCGACAGCAAGGCCGATTTGATACTCTATGGTTCGGGGGCAAAGTCCATTCTTCAGCTTTGCCGGGACATTGAGGCTGGCCGTTGCATAGCCGATATTCACGATATTCCGCAGACGGTTTATCTGACGCCTGTTGCCCAATTTGCCAATGAAATCAAGGATGACGATATTGTGTTGCATGCTCACGAAACTTGCTTGCACGACAAACGTGCCGAGGCCGAGAACTATCGGCATATTGAGGAAGAATCAAACAAAATTCATGCGCAGCGGCTTTTGCAGCAGGTGGATAAACAATATGTGGTAGTCAACCCGCCTTATCCCACGATGACAACCGATGAGGTGGATGCACTTTTCGACCTTTCTTATACCCGTTTGCCCCATCCGAAATATAAAAATAAGCGCTTGCAGGCCTACGACATGATTAAATTTTCCATCAACATGCACCAAGGCTGTTTTGGTGGCTGCGCGTTTTGCACCATTTCGGCTCATCAGGGTAAGTTTGTGGCCTGCCGTAGCCAGCGTAGCATTGTGGAAGAAGCACGTAAAGTGACTCAGATGCCCGATTTTAAAGGTTACATCTCTGATCTTGGCGGGCCGTCGGCCAACATGTATGGCATGCGTGGCCGCAATCTCAAAGCATGTGAACATTGCAAACGTCCATCGTGCATCCATCCGCAGATTTGTCCCAATTTGAATGTGGACCACAGTCAGCTGTTAGAAATCTATCGTGCCGTAGATGCATTACCCGGTGTAAAAAAGAGCTTCATTGGGAGCGGTGTGCGTTATGATTTATTGCTGCACAAGAGCAAGGATGAGACACTCAATGCTGCAGCAAAACAATATACACGCGAACTGATTGTTAATCATGTGAGCGGACGCTTGAAAATTGCCCCCGAGCATACACAGGATGAGGTGCTCCAACTTATGCGGAAGCCATCGTTTTCGCAGTTTTATGCGTTTAAAGAAATCTTTGACCAAGTGAATAAAGAGGCGGGATTGAAGCAACAACTCATCCCTTATTTCATCAGTTCGCATCCTGGATGTCGAGAAGAAGACATGGCCGAATTGGCCGTGATTACTAAAAAATTGAACTTCCAGTTAGAGCAGGTGCAGGATTTCACACCTACGCCCATGACCATTTCAACCGAAGCCTGGTACACGGGCTACAATCCCTACACGTTGGAGCCTGTATTCAGCGCTAAGACGCCGCAAGAAAAGTTGGCACAACGCCAATTCTTCTTTTGGTATAAGGCGGAGGAACGTAAGGGTATTGCACGCGAATTGCGGCGCATCCACCGCGAAGATCTCATTGCAGCCCTTTTTCCTAAAGGACAACCAGCAAGCTTTTCAAAGTCGCATACAGCGCATTACGATGACCGTCCTATAGGAAGTACGTACACGCCTCCGACGCATGAAGCGCTGATAGCCAAACGGCATGAGGGGTCGCAGAATGCACATCAGAAAGCAACTGCCACACAAGGATCTCCAAAAGCTAAGGCTAAGCCCAAGAGTTTTAATCCCAATTTTAGACGGCGCAGAAAATGAATGGCCGAAAATCTCTTTCACAATCCTTTAAACATAACAGATGATGAATCTAAATTCACTTACAGATGAAGAGTTGGCGTTGCGCTATGTTGCCGGCAATAATCGCGCTTTTGATGAATTGTTGCGACGCAATCAAAGTCAGCTCTTTACATATATTCTCTTCGTGGTTCGCGACCGACATGTGGCTGACGATGTCTTCCAGGAAACTTTTGTGCGAGCCATTAGCAAATTGCAGAATAACGCTTATCGGGCGAATGGAAAATTTGGTGCATGGCTCACGCGCATCGCCCACAATGTGATGATAGATTTATTTCGTTCGCAAAAGAATAAGAACGTCATTTCTATTGAAGATGATACGCTCACACAACTCTCGGCGAGGGCGCTTTTGGCTAACAATATTGAAGCAGAGTGCATCAATGCACAAGTACTAACCGATGTAAAACGCATGGTAGATTTGCTTCCTCCCGTGCAACGTGAAGTTGTTTTCATGCGTTTTTACCAACAAATGCCGTTTAAAGAAATAGCAGAGCGAACCAATGTAAGCATCAACACGAGTTTAGGACGTTTGCACTATGCCATTCGCAATTTGCGAAAGATGGCACGAATATACAACATCTCTTTGCAACTTGCTTGACTTTCGAATGGGCATAATAACCATTTGAGCTAAAACGCCTACTACATATTTCTAACGTGCTTTAAGGCGGAGATAGTTTCAAGTGGGTTTTGGCTTCTAAAAATATAACTTCCACTTACTAAAACGTCAGCACCTGCTTGAACAAGTGCGGGAGCGGTGTTTGCATCAACACCCCCATCTACTTGAATTAGCGTGCTGGTGTGTGCAGTTTCTATCAGCTGTTTTAGCCGCTTAACTTTTTCTACCGTATGTGGAATAAATTGCTGTCCGCCGAAACCTGGGTTAACACTCATGAGCAACACCATGTCAACCACATCAATCACATCTTCCAACATGCCTACGGGAGTCGAAGGATTAAGCGTGACACCCGCTTTCATCCCTGCGGCATGAATTTGCTGAATAGTGCGATGCAGATGCGTACAGGCTTCATAATGCACATTCATCATCATTGCTTGCAGGCGGGCAACTTGCTCAATATAGCGCTCGGGCTGCACAATCATGAGATGCACATCTAAAGGTTTTTTGCAAATCTTTTGTACAGCTTCAATCACAGGAAATCCAAATGAGATATTGGGTACAAAGACACCATCCATGATGTCTAAATGCAACCAGTCGGCTTCACTTTGGTTAATCATCTCTATATCTTTCTGTAAATTCAGAAAGTCGGCCGATAAAAGTGAGGGAGAAATAAGTGTTTCCATATTGTTGTGTTTCTTTTAATTCAAATAAGATGAAGTTTCTTCGTGTTTAAACTTTACCAATTGATAGGTATAGGCCACTTGACGAATAATGTGTAATGTTCGTTCTGAAGGCTGTGGCCCTTCGTTTTTTTGAGGCTTCATACGTTGCTGCTTAATGAATGGTTGTTTATTTCTCTAACGCAGTTTAGCACTTAATATTGCATTTTCCTAAAATCTTTAATGTTTTATTCATAAACTAATTGTAAATTTGCAGGCAATATGGTGCATTTTTCCTGCGTAAATAGTACACTTTCTGTAAACATTGAAAAATGGTTATGAAAAATCGACGGCTACCGTTGCAAATAAAAGTTTGTGGCTTGTGCAGTGCCCACAATATTAAAGAGGTTTCAAACCTTTCGGTTGATATGATAGGATTTGTTTTTTCTCCGGAGTCTTCGCGTTTTATTCGTTTGCAGCCGAGTGGGGCAGGGCTTTTACCTGATTATGCAAAGCCACATCATGATATATTGCTGAAACAGACATCCCAAGCACTTCAACCACCCAAACGCGTCGGTGTATTTACGAATGCCATGCCCCAGCAAATCATCACCTATATTTATAATTATCAGTTGGATTATGTACAGCTCGACGGTTCAGCCTCTCCTGTGCTTATTGATAATCTTCGACGCAGTGTTGATCCTGATATTCGTCCCAATATAAAGTTTATAAAAACTATTTATGTGGCAGATAAAGCTGATCTCTCCTGCTGTCAACAATATGAAGGACATGCCGATATGCTTTTGTTTGATGCAAAGCGTAATCAAGCAACAGATGCTGATGAGCCTTTCGATTGGAGTATTTTATATGCCTATTCCGGCAAACTACCTTTCTTGTTGGGTGGAGGAATTGGGCCAAATGCGGTGGCTACTATCCGACAATTTCATCATCCACAATGTGTTGGTATCAATCTGAACAGTAAATTTGAAAAGTCTCCAACCATAAAAGATATACATCTGTTGCAGAAATTCCTGGAAGCAATCCGACAGGATGACATTTAACAAGGGTGAGTCTTAATTCAAAATTGCAGCATAGCAAGGGTGTTGATGTGATTAGAATGGCTGCGAAAGTTTGGTAATATAATGCAAAAAAACTTTAAACACCCGATATAATCACTTAACTTTTGTATTTTTGCACTCCATATAATACTTTAAAAGAAGGAATTATGAAGAAAGGTTTAATAATAGCCATCCTTATGATAGCATTTGTTTCGATGGCCTTTGCACAGAAGCAAGCAGAAATTAAATTTGATAAGACAACTCAGGATTTAGGTACTTTTACAGAGAAAGAAGCCGTGCAGCAAGCTATCTTTACTTTTACAAATGTAGGCGATGCACCTTTAGTTATCAATCAAGCAATTGCAAGTTGCGGTTGCACAATCCCCTCTTATACTAAGGCTCCTATTCAACCTGGCCAAAAGGGGCAGATTAAAGTGACCTATAATGGAGAAGGAAAGTTTCCTGGACATTTTAAGAAGAGCATCACGGTGCGCACAAATGCAAAAACAGAGATGACACGTCTCTATATTGAAGGTGTGATGAATGAAGCTCAGAAGTAGATGATTTTTTATCTTTCTGGCACAGGAAATAGTAAATGGGCTGCGCAAAAATTAGCACAGTTCACACAAGAAACATTATATGCAATCCCCGAAATTATGGATGGGGATTGCAATTTTGTGTTAAAGACAGATGAACGAATAGGATTTGTTTTCCCTGTCCATGGCTGGCGTCCTCCGAAAATAGTGCGCACATTCATGCAGAAATTACAGCTACGTGCAACACATTTAGAAGAGCATTTTTGCTATCTTTTGTGTACGGCGGGCAACGATGTAGGGCTAACGATAGATTATGCACAAAAGGACTTAGAAAAAGTGGGACTGCATGTGCAGGCCATGTTTTCGCTCCTTATGCCAAATACCTATGTGGGACTCCCTTTTATGGATGTAGACAGTAGAGCTACGATGCTACGAAAAAAGCAAGAAGCAGAAAAGGCATTGAGAGTTTATGCGAAAGCTATCTTTGATTGTAAGAGGGGAGAGGTGCATTTACATTTAAGTAGGTGGCCTCGCATCAATAGCTATTTCTTGGGGAAAGTATTTGCGAATTATTTCATAACCGATTCTCCTTTCCATGTTGATGTGAAAAGGTGTGTAGCATGTGGTATTTGTAAAATGGTCTGTCCTGTAGATGATATCGTTGGCGGATTTCGGCAAAAACCAGCTTGGAAGCACAATGAAAGATGCTTAGCCTGTTTTGCATGCTACCATCATTGCCCTCAACATGCTATCGATTATGGCTGGATGACACGCAGAAAAGGGCAATATTATTTTAAATAAACTCAAAAGAAAACAAATGGATAACTTGAACCGCATGCAACAATGTTGCAAATTTTTTCTTAAGAAGCAAAGTCTTATCCTGTTCTTTGCACTCGTAGCTTATGTGCCAAATCTGTCTGCAACGAACAATGACACCACTTTTGTGCGGTGCAATGATGGAAAAATTATTCCATTGCCAGCATGGGATAGCCCGGAAGCTGCATTTATCACACCCCGCAAGCACCCAGACAACAAGTTGTTACAAGGGCAAGGCACACGTGTTGTAAATCCCATAGTACATTATACACCACACACAGGATCGCCACGAATACTTGTGATTTTAGCCAGCTTTAAAGACAAGAAAATTAGCGTTGACCAACCTAAGGTTGCATTCAATGATTTTTTTAATGCAACTGGGAAGCTACAGAATCGTGGTAATGGAAACCATCGCAATTTCAGCAGTGTCGCACAATATTTCAAAGCTTCAAGCAATGGTGCATTTACACCCATATTTGATGTTTATGGTCCTGTAGAACTTCCACACAACATGAGCTACTATGGTGGAAACGATCCTGACGATAATAGTGATGAGCGTCCGGAGGAACTTACCCGTGATGCATTTGAATTGGTTAAAGGACAAATCACAAACGTAAATCAATATGACAGCAATCATGATGGCTATTTTGATTGTGTCTATGTGATTTATGCAGGATTGGGGCAAAACAATGGCGGTTTAGGTGAGAATGTGTGGGCTTGTGCTAGCTACATGACAGGCACTACACCTGAGCTTAATGGTAAAAGGGTCTTCCGATATAGCATAGGTGCAGAGCTTTTTCCACGCGTGGCTGACAAGCATACAGGAAAACCTCAGATTAATAGCATTGGCGTAACGTGCCATGAATTTTCTCACACAATGGGACTTCCTGATATTTATCCCACAGTGAGTTCGGCACATGTTCACAACCAGGAAATGGAGTTGTGGGATTTGATGGATGGTGGCGAATATGCAGGGAACGGAGGTTTTATTCCCATGCCTTATACTGCCTGGGAGCGGAAACAAATGGGCTGGCCTGTAAATATCCAACCTTTATTGACTGATCGGCAGGCTATCACGATGGATAAAACGCTGAATGAGGGTGGAGCAGCCTATCAGATTGTTAATCCCAACGACAGTCGTGAATATTTTTTGATGGAGAATATTAAGAAAGAAAATTGGTATGGTGGATTGCCTGCCGCGGGATTATTGGTTTATCGCATTACAGATGTCGACAATCTTGACTTCTTTTATCATCCCAACAATATAGCTAATAAACCCACTATAGCGGTTGTTCCAGCAGACGGTTTGCTGTTTTCATCCTATTTGCAGCCTCCTACGAATGGACAAAAGGTTTATATGAACCAATTGAAGGGCGATCTCTTTGCGGGACCAAATAATGTTGATAAACTCAATGATGATTTAAAATTGCCCAATTTCTGGTGGTATACAGCGGGTAGCACACTTGACCGATCAGAAGCTAATGCAAATTATTACAAAGTAAATCAGGGATTAGGCAATATCCAGCGCGACCATAATGGCACTATCACATTTACCTATTATGCCGATATAAAAAATAATCCACCATCAGCTATTCATCATGCAACAAGTCACTCGAAATATGAGAACCGGATATACACAGTAAATGGACTATATATGGGAACATCTATGGAGCATCTCCCAGCTGGCGTGTATATCATTAATCATAAGAAAGTGGTTGTAAAATAAGCATTGATCAGTTAAAATAGGGTCTCATGCTCCCTGTTTTCATCAAAATCAACGATTTTTGAAAATATTTCGAAGAAAATTTTGCTAAAAGTTTTTTTATTCAAAAAAAAAGTATTAAATTTGTCAATGTTATCCTGAAAACAATCTTTTTGCCTTAAGAGAGACTAGTACCTATTGAAGATTTGGAGCGATTACCTGTGAAGGTCATCGCTTTTTTATTGTCGTTTAATGGAGTTCTTTACCTATTTCATATAATACATATTATGATAAATAAAAAAGTAGACTCATTATAGATGACTATATTAGACATTATTCTGGTGGTCATATGAAAAAAGGTGTATCAAAATCTTGATACACCTTAATCTTTTAATAAGAAATTTATACGCAAGAGGTACAATAATGATGGCGTACATCACTGCCTTTTAATTTCACGCTCCCGATGTTAAGAAAATGTTTACCATTATCTTAAATCCTTAAGCTGATTTCCTACCTCATCATTGATACGTTGTGCAAAGTCTTTAATGGTCATTGTAGCCTGCTCACCGCCACCTTGTTGACGCATAGAAACCAAACCTTCGGCTGCTTCTTTCTCGCCGACAACCAACATGTAAGGGATTCGCTTCAACTCACTATCTCGTATTTTACGACCAATTTTTTCATTACGATCATCTATGATAGCACGAACATTTACTGTGTGAAGTTGCTGTTCTACCTCATGTGCATAATCATTATACTTTTCAGAGATGGGAAGTATAACCACTTGGTCAGGCGTTAGCATAAAGGAAAATGTCCTGCCGTATGCTCAATCAGCACAGCTACGAAACGTTCAAGCGAACCAAATGGTGCGCGATGAAGCATAACGGGTGTCTTTTTACTGTTGTCGTCGGCCGTATATTCCAATTCAAAGCGCGCTGGTAGATTATAATCTACTTGGATAGTGCCCAACTGCCATTTACGGCCAATAGCATCTTTTACCATAAAGTCTAATTTTGGCCCGTAGAAAGCGGCTTCTCCAACTTCTTCATGTGCTTGTAAGCCTTTTTCTTTGCAGGCTTCTCGAATTGCATTTTCACTCTCGTCCCAAATCTCATCAGAACCAATATATTTCTCTTTATCTTTAGGATCGCGTAGCGATATCTGTGCTTCGTAGTTGTCAAATTTGAACGTCTTAAACACTTTGAGAATAATATCAATGTTATTCTCGAATTCACTTCTCACCTGATCTGGACGTACAAAGATGTGTGCGTCATCTTGTGTAAACGTACGTACACGTGTTAGACCATGTAACTCACCACTCTTCTCATAGCGGAAAACAGTACCAAACTCTGCTATTCGCAATGGTAAATCTTTGTAAGAGCGAGGTTTACGTGCATATACTTCACAATGGTGAGGACAATTCATGGGCTTAAGCATGTACTCTTCATCCTCTTCCGGGGTATGAATTGGTTGGAAAGCATCCTTCCCATAATGAGCATAGTGTCCAGATGTAACATAAAGACTCTTGCTACCGATACCTGGTGTAATCACTTCTTGATAATTGTAAGGACGAAGTAGCCCACGTAATAACTCTTGCAAACGAAGGCGTAACTGAGTGCCTTTGGGCAACCAAATAGGAAGTCCCTTGCCCACGCGTTCAGAGAACATGAATAATTCCATGTCCTTTCCAATTTTGCGATGGTCGCGTTTTTTTGCCTCTTCCAGCAAAAGTAGATATTCATCTAATAGTTTTTTCTTGGGGAAAGATATGCCGTAGATACGTGTCATTTGCTCACGTTTTGCATCACCCCGCCAAAAAGCACCTGCAACATTTGTGAGTTTCACTGCTTTGATGAGCCCTGTTGACATCAAGTGTGGCCCACGACAAAGGTCTGTAAAGTGTCCTTGCGTATAGGTTGTTATAGTGCCATCCTCCAAATCTTGATCGATGTGTTCGTACTTATATTCTTGCCCATCGGCTTTAAAAGCTTTCAGTGCGTCTGCCTTTGAAATCTCTTTACGAATGACAGGCTCATCTTTCTTAGCCAATTCCAGCATCTTAGCTTCGATTTTTGGAAGATCATTTTCTGAAATTACCTGACCTTCAGCAGGCATGACATCATAGAAAAATCCATTCTCAACCGAAGGCCCAAAGCCAAACTGAATGCCTGGATAGAGTTCTTGCAAAGCCTCGGCCAACAAATGCTGATGTATGCCAAAAAGTCTTTTTCCCTTCTTCGTCATCAAATTTATAAAGTGCAATGGTTGCATCTGTATTGATAGGCCGATTTAATTCTACTATTTCCCCATTAACACTACATGATACTACACTACGCGCAAGAGCTGGTGAAATGCTCTCTGCAATTTGGATTCCCGTTACACCCTGTTCATAATTGCGGACAGAGCCATCAGGAAAAGTAATTTTAATCATATTGAAATTTGTTTTATCCATCTTTATACCATGCAAAGTTACGTAAAAAGGGTGATATAGAGAAACATGTGCTTGACAAATTCTACTTTTTATCCTATTGTTAATCTACAATCTCCCTCTATCTTCCTATTAAAAAATCTATTTGAAACCGATTATAACCATCCATTTTGCTTAAAGACCTCATAAAGCGGCTGAGCTATAGCCTTTGCATCTGGATGAGGTGCACCCGTTGTTCCTAAGGCTCGTAAATTAAAAAAGTGTTGCCAGTCATGTAAGAATGCCGTGTGAATAAGCTCTGTGTTTACATCTAAAGGTAATACTGCGCGAGCCTCTTGTGGCTTTCGCCCCAATGCAATGAGTTGCATGTAGGAAAATTCGGCAGCAAGATTAGCAAACAACCAGGCATCGAAGTCTGTCCAATTTGTGTTACCATTACTGTCGGCTATAGAACGGCAGTAGTTTATAAACTGCATATTGAAATTGCCTACTTGTTCTGTCGCAGAAAACTTCTCACAGTTGGTAATCCATTCTGGTACGTTAATATTAATTTCACCCCCAAATTTATCTTTGCTATAATTACAATAGCGTGTAGACTGCTCTGCCATAGAGTGTGAGCGATGACGATTAAATTCGCGTGTAATGGAAACTTGCGTGGTAAAATGAACTGTGATTCGTGGTTCATGCTGAGGTTGTTGCTTATAAAGATATTTCAAATCGTCCATCCACCCCTGCTCCACCAGCACACGGAGGTTGGTTGTAATATAATTTTTCGTATTAAATGTATGGACAACCGAGAATGGATTTTGGATATACCGTTCAGCCAATTTTGCTTGATCTGTAACCAAATATACCGTCCCATGTTCGAGCATGGCTGTATGCTTTGAAGCTATGAGCCGCTCAACAAAGGGACGTGCAGACTGATTATCTACGTGATTTTCACTTTTATAGCACACACGCCCAGCTCGTTCTATCATGCGGTAGATACCGTCAATTCCAGCCTCTTGCTGCCATATCTCAAATGAGGGTTGTAGAAATTTCATATTTTATCTATTTATCTTTTTACAATTCTGTTATTGTTGTTATGATTTCCTCTTTATTCTTTCGAAAAAAGGCTTTAATGCCATTCTGGGAATACCTAAAGTCATTAATTTTTGCAAATCGTTCTTTGCCTTTTCATATTGTCTTAAAGTAATCCAAATGTCTGCGCGAGCCAACAGATAGTCTGTATTATCAGGTGTACGCCGGATAGCCTCCGTATAATCAAACGCAGCCAAATCATATTGTTGATGGTCACGCTCTAAATTTGCACGTGCAGCATAAGCAAGTGTACTATCAGGAAATTGCATCACTAAACGGTTGAGCCCATCTAAAGCTTCTGTATGATGATTGTCCCTTTCATTGAGTAATGCTAACCCTAACTGTGCTTCAAAATTTCCTGGAACAAGATAGAGCAGGTGCTCGTAATCCAAGCGAGCGAAAGAATAACGATGGAGCTGTTCATTGACAAAAGCACGGAAATATAACGCTGCCAAATTATTTGGCTCCCGCGCTAGCACCTGATCGTATTCACCTTTAGCATAGTCCCATTCGCCAAGTTGAACATTCCATGAGGCTTTCTTTAGCTTTAAATCAAGGCTATCCGATGATAGTTAAGAGCTTCTGTTGCCACTTTTAAACTATCCCGTAGGGGGTTATGTTGTGCATAAGCACAAAAGTGATATGCTAAAATGAAAAGAAGTATAAGACTCTTATTCATAAACCTCATCAATTTGATTACTGCTTGAGTCATTATCCTGATTCTTACAAGGATCAAACCCATCAGGCAAGTCAAACTTAACCTTACTGCTATAACCCAGTGTGCGATCATTATAAACCTTACGCATGAAATAGGCCCAAATGGGTAATGCCATTGTTGCACCTTGTCCCATGGCCATATTATCGAAGTGAATATCCCGATCTTCACCTCCTACCCAAACTCCAGAAACTAACTGAGGTGTAAAACCAATGAACCAAGCATCACTATTGTTATTGGTTGTTCCGGTTTTTCCACCAATTTCACCTTCAAAGTTGTACTTATAGCGTAATCGGCCTGCCGTACCACCATCAACCACACCTTGCAACAACACCAACATTTTATTAGCACTTTCTGCGCTGATAACTTCGTTCATGCGTGGTTGAAACGTTGCAATAACATTACCTTCATTGTCCTCAATACGCGAAACAAATAGGGGCGCCGTCCGAATACCGTGATTGGCAAAAGTAGAATAGGCGCTCACCATCTCGGCAACACTTACATCACATGGGCCTAAACAAAGCGACATCGATGGATAGATATTGGGAGTATTAATACCAAATTCGTGTAGTGTGGAGACAAATAGACGTGGATTCAGCTTACTCATAAGATAGGCCGAAATCCAGTTATTACTGTTTGCTAATCCCCATTTCAGCGTAACCATCTGGCCATAGCGTGCACGCGATGCATTACGTGGTGTCCAAGGCCTACCTGCTACAGTATAAGTCTTTTGAACATTTGGGGCAACGTCGCAAGGTGAAAATCCATTTTCCATAGCCAAAGCATAAAGGAAAGGCTTAATGGTTGACCCTACCTGCCGACGTCCTCCTGTTACCATGTCATACATAAAATAATTATAGTCTAATCCACCTACATAGGCTTTTACAAATCCCGTCTTAGGATCCATACTCATGAAGCCCGCACGCAAAAAGCTCTTATAGTATTTGATGGAATCCAAAGGAGTCATTGTTGTATCAATATCGCCATGATAGGTGAAGATTGTCATGCCAACAGGCCTATTAAAAGCGGCCTTAATTTCTGCCTCGCTTGCTCCTGATGCCTTCATATCGCGGTAGCGTTCACTTTGAAACATGTTGCGATTGAGAATTGAACGCAATTGTTGTGGTGTTAGCTTCTCCGTAAAAGGTGCGTTTTTTTTACTCTTATTCTCGCGATTAAAAGCCGGTTGAAGGAACTTTGCAACATGTCCATATACTGCTTCCTCCGCATAAAGTTGCATGCGACTATCCAATGTTGTGAAGACTTTCAGCCCATCCGTATAAATATTATAGGGGCTTCCGTCTTTCTTGAAATTCTTATTGCACCACCCATAAAGTGGGTCTGTTTCCCAAGCTAAAGAATCTAATGCATATTGCACGCGATTCCATGCTGGATAACTTTCTAATTTGGGCTTTTCTGCATCATATATTGGCGTAAAAACTCTCTAAAATAAGTTGCATTTCCATCTTTGTGATCTGTGCGATGAAAATTTAATGCTAAAGGCATTGCGCAATATTCTGAGTACTCACTATTACTCAGATAGCCTGCTTTCAACATTTGCCCCAAGACAATATTCCTACGATCACGCGCGCGCTCAGGAAAACGAACCGGATTAAACAATGACGGATTCTTACATAATCCCACCAACATAGCTGCCTCGGTTGTCGTTAAGTCGGCTGGCTCCTTATTAAAATAGGTGTTCGCTGCAGTCTTAATCCCGACAGCATTATGTAAAAAGTCGAAGTAATTGAGGTATAAAGCAATGATTTCCTCTTTGGTATAGTAGCGTTCTAATTTCACCGCTATAACCCACTCTATAGGCTTTTGCAAGAGACGCTCTAACGAACTATGTACCTGTATGGAATATAATTGTTTGGCCAATTGCTGGGTAATGGTTGAACCTCCGCCAGCTGATGCCTGGCCAAATAGACCTCGCTTTATCAAAGCGCGCCCTAAAGCAATGAAATCTATACCGCTATGTTCATAGAAACGTTCGTCTTCCGTTGCCACTAAGGCATGAACCAAATGTTTTGATATCTTATTATAAGGAACGACAATGCGATTTTCTTTATTTAAATTATAGGTTCCCATCACTTTGCCATCCGCCGAATAAACTTGCGTTGCAAAACGATTGATAGGGTTTTGTAAATCTTCAATAGCGGGCATATAGCCAATCCAGCCATTCCAAATAGCTGTGAAAGCTAATGCTGTTCCTGCTATTGCACATAACAAAATCGTCCACAATGCGTGGACAAAGACTTTTCTCATCTCATTTAATTTTGGGCAAAAATACAATTTTTCTCCGAAATACCATAGTATAATCAGAATTTATCCCTACCTTTGGACTGGTTTTCAACATCAATAACATAACAATATGCACAATTTTGTGACCATTGCCGATTTGACAAGAGAAGATATATTGTATCTCATTCAAATGGCACAAGAGTTTGAAAAGAATCCTAACCGAGAATTATTAAAAGGAAAGGTCGTAGCAACATTGTTTTACGAGCCATCCACACGAACACGGCTTAGCTTTGAAACGGCGGCCAACCGATTAGGTGCTCGTGTTATTGGTTTCAGCGATGCCAAAGCTTCGAGTGTGTCAAAGGGCGAAACGCTGAAAGACACCATTCTCATGGTGAGCAACTATGCCGATGTCATTGCCATGCGACATTATATAGAAGGTGCGGCACAATATGCTTCAGAAGTGACGCGAGTGCCTATTATCAATGCCGGAGATGGTGCGCACATGCACCCTTCGCAGTGCTTGCTTGATCTCTACACCATTTATCAGACGCAAGGGAAATTAGAGAACCTCAATATCTATCTTGTCGGCGACTTGAAATATGGACGCACGGTGCATTCCCTTATCACGGCAATGCGTCATTTTAATCCGACATTCCATTTCATTGCACCTAAAGAATTGAGTATGCCACAGGAATATAAACTTTATTGTAAACAACATCACATTGTTTACCACGAGCATACAACATTCGACGCAGAAACCATTGCCGATGCCGATATTCTGTATATGACACGTGTACAAAAGGAACGATTTTCCGATTTGATGGAATATGAACGTGTGAAAAACGTGTATATTTTGAGAAATGACATGCTGCAACACGTGAAAGGCAATATGAAGATACTTCATCCCCTTCCGCGCGTGAACGAGATTGCTTACGATGTGGATGACAACCCACATGCCTATTACATCCAGCAGGCACAGAATGGGCTTTATGCACGCGAGGCCATCTTCTGCCATTGTTTGGGAATCACATTAGAAGATATCAGAAACGACAAAACAATTATTCAGTCAAAATTCTAACATTATGGCGAAAAAAGAAATGCAGGTGGCAGCCATTGAAAATGGTACGGTAATCGATCATATCCCGGCTGAGAAAACCTATTTAGTGGCCGACCTCCTTGACTTGAAGGCTTCCACGATGCCTGTCACCATCGGCTATAATCTTCCATCAAACCGCATTGGGAAAAAAGGAATCATTAAAATTACAAATAAATTTTTCACCGACGAAGAAATTAGTCGCCTCAGTATTGTTGCACCCAACGTGGTACTCAACATCATTAAAGACTATGAAGTGGTGGAAAAGAAAATGGTTGAAACGCCCCAAGTGCTGCGAGGCATTGTGCGCTGCAACAATCCTAAGTGCATCACCAACAACGAGCCGATGGCCACGCTTTTCCATGTTGTCGACAAAGTGCACGGCGTAGTGAAATGCCACTATTGCGACAAAGAGCAAAATATGAACGAAATCAAGCTCGTATAAGAATTGTCATTTATCCGTAAAACATAAGGTAACAAATATGAGAAGAGACCAAGAAATCTTCGATTTAATCGAACAAGAGCATCAACGACAACTCAAAGGCATTGAACTTATTGCTTCTGAAAATTTTGTCAGTGATGAAGTCATGGCGGCCATGGGGTCATGCCTCACTAATAAATATGCCGAGGGACTTCCCGGAAAGCGCTATTACGGCGGCTGTCAGGTGGTAGACCAAGTTGAAACTTTGGCCATTGAGCGGGTGAAGGAGCTATTTCATGCGGCTTATGCCAACGTGCAACCCCACTCGGGCGCACAGGCCAATGCAGCGGTGTTACTGGCGGTGCTGAAGCCCGGCGACACGTTCTTAGGCCTGAATTTAGAACAGGGCGGCCACCTTTCACATGGCAGCAGCGTCAACACCTCAGGCCTACTCTATCATCCGGTGGGTTACAGTCTCAACCGCGAAACAGGCCGCGTAGACTACGATGAAATGGAACAATTAGCGTACCAACACAAGCCCAAACTCATCATAGGTGGCGGTTCGGCCTACAGTCGCGAGTGGGATTATGCCCGCATGCGCAAAATTGCCGATGAAGTGGGTGCTTTGCTGATGATTGACATGGCACATCCGGCAGGACTCATCGCTGCCGGCTTGCTGGACAATCCTTTAAAATATGCCCACATCGTCACCAGTACCACCCACAAAACATTGCGTGGTCCGCGTGGCGGAATCATTCTTATGGGCAAGGATTTTGAGAACCCATGGGGGCTGACCACCAAGAAAGGCGAAGTGAAAATGATGAGCACCCTGCTCAATTCGGCCGTTTTCCCCGGCACACAGGGTGGCCCGCTCGAACATGTCATCGCTGCTAAGGCTGTGGGCTTTGGCGAAAACCTGCTCCCCACGTGGAAGACCTATGCGCAGCAGGTGAAAGACAATGCTGCAACATTGGCTGCCGACCTTATAGAGCGTGGCTTCACCATCATCAGTGGCGGAACCGACAACCACTCGATGCTGGTGGATTTGCGCAGCAAATATCCCGAGCTCACGGGTAAGATGGCTGAGAAAGCGTTGGTTGCGGCCGACATCACAGCCAATAAAAACATGGTGCCTTTCGACACACGCAGCGCGTTCCTCACTTCGGGCTTGCGCCTTGGCACAGCAGCCATCACCACCCGTGGCGCGAAAGAAGATTTGATGCATCTCATCGCCGCGCTCATTGAGGACGTGCTCAATCATCCTGAAGATGACCGCGTGATAGCTCAGGTTCGCGAGAAGGTGAACGCCACAATGAAGAACTATCCGCTGTTTGTCGATTAAAAGCACCGTGGCGGTTGCATGCGCAGCCATGTAAACACCGCACTATGGAATGCAGAAACAAGGAAGGAGCACACAGAGTGGCTCCTTCCTTTTTTGATAGCATAGCGGCATATTTTTCAAGAAAACACCCCAACTACACCCTGTATCTGGGTGGTTTTTGAGAAAAGCACCCCAACTACACCCCATATCTGGGCGATTTTTCAGGAAAACACCCCAACTACACCCTGTATTTGGGCGATTTTTGAGGAAAGCACCCCAACTACACCCTGTATCTGGGTGGTTTTGGGTATCGGGAAGCGGCATCACATCTGCTTAAAAAAGCGGATGCGACGACTTCTTATTACATTGTATTTGGGAACGAGAACGAAGGAAAAGAGGCGACCGATATCTGCTACAAGCCGTCGACATAGTGTTGCGCCATCTCGGCACAGCGTTCGCCATCCATACCCGCAGAAACGATGCCACCGGCATAGCCTGCTCCTTCGCCACAAGGGAAAAGCCCTCGTAGGCGCACGTGCTGCAAGGTTTCGCGGTTGCGTAAAATGCGGACAGGGCTCGATGTTCGGGTCTCAACGGCCATCATCACCGCTTCATTGGTGAGAAAGCCATGCGCTTGCCGGCCGAAGGTTTTAAAACCCTCTTGCAAGCGTTGCACAATGAAAGACGGAAGCCAAAAATGCAGGGGACTGCTCACCAATCCGGGGGCATAAGAACTTTTGGGCAAATCATAGCTCAGCCGATCATTCACAAAGTCGGCCATGCGCTGTGCCGGTGCGGTTTGCCGCATGTTGCCTTGTTGCCAGCAGAGCCGTTCTACATGTTCTTGAAAGCGCATCACGCACAAGGCATCATCGCCAGCTTCGGCAAAGGCCTGCTGACAATCTTGCGGTTCCATCTGCACCACCATGCCACTGTTGCTCCATGCTGTGCCGCGGTTGCTGGGACTCATGCCGTTCACCACAATCTGCTGTTTGTCGGTGGCGGCAGGAATAACAAAACCGCCCGGACACATGCAGAAACTATAGACGCCACGACCTTGCGCCTGGGTCACAAACGAATATTCGGCTGCAGGGAGATAGCGGCCACGACCATTTTTGTTGTGATATTGAATTTGGTCGATAAGCTGGCTGGGGTGCTCCAAACGTACGCCCACGGCAATACCTTTGGCTTCGATTTCGATGTTGGCATCGTGCAAATAGCGGTAGACATCGCGTGCGCTGTGCCCCGTAGCCAAAATCACCGGTCCGCGAAACGTGCGTTGTGTATCGTTTTGCAAGTCATGGGCTTCCACGCCCACCACTTCGTCACCTTGTATTAAAAGCTGCGTCATTTGCGTGAGGAAATGCACTTCGCCACCACATTGCAAAATGGTGTTGCGCATGGCCTCGATTACGCGTGGCAACTTGTCGGTGCCAATATGCGGGTGCACATCCGAGAGAATGGCTTCTGAGGCGCCGTGCTGACAAAACACTTGCAAAATTTTCTCCACACTGCCGCGCTTTTTGCTGCGCGTGTAGAGCTTGCCATCGCTGTAGGCTCCTGCCCCACCCTCGCCGAAACTGTAATTGCTCGTAGCATCCACCTGCTGCGTCTTCGTGATGAGTGCCAAATCCTTCTTGCGGTCGCGCACATTCTTCCCGCGTTCCAACACAATAGGACGCAAGCCCAATTCTATCAGCCGAAGCGCTGCAAACAAGCCTCCGGGGCCGGCACCCACCACGACAACCGACGGTTTGCCCGAAACATCGGGATAATCGACACGCGCAAACGGCTCGTCTTGCGGAAACTCATTGATGTAAACGCGCACTTTGAGGTTGACAACAATCTGCCGTTGCCGTGCATCAATACTGCGCCGCAACACACGCACCTGTTGAATGGTGCGCACATCAATGCCATGCGTTTCTGCCACATAGGCCTTGATGCTGTCTTCCGTAAATGCTACGGCGGGTGTAACTCTTATTTGCCATTCTTGAATCATGCGTGCAAAGTTACCCAAAAATGGCCACACCCTCGCAATCTCTCGTTCTTTTTGTTGGGTATGCGCGCAATAATTCGTATTTTTGCAACGCTCCTTTCGGGGGTAACATCATTCCCAATTTAAATGTGTTTTTCATGAAAGTATTAAAATTTGGTGGAACATCCGTAGGCTCTGTAGAAAGTATTCAGAGCCTAAAACATATTGTTGAAAATGAAGCGCAGCATGGCGATGTTGTCGTGGTGGTGAGTGCTTTAGGTGGCATCACCGACCAGCTGTTGGCCACTTCGCTATTGGCGCAGCAACATCGTGACGAATGGAAAGCATCGTTCGATGCCATGGTTGCACGGCACCACAAGATGATTGATTGCATCATCGACAACGCAGACGCTCGGCAACAGTTAGCGCAACAATTAGACACCTTGTTCGAGCAACTGCGCAGCATCTATTTCGGTGTTTATCTGGTGCACGATCTCAGCGAGAAAACCACCAACACCATTGTGAGCTATGGCGAACGTCTGTCGAGCCTCATTGTTGCCACGCTCATCAAGGGCGCGCAATGGTTTGACAGCCGCACGTTTATCAAAACCGAGCGCGCCAATCACAAAAACCTGTTAGACAACGAACTCACCAACCAATTGGTGAAGCAGACTTTTGCCCGGCAGCCTCACATTGCCTTGGTGCCGGGCTTCATCAGCACCGACCGCGACACGGGCGAGATTACCAACCTCGGACGCGGAGGGAGCGACTACACAGCCGCCATCATCGCAGCGGCTTTGGATGCTGAGGTGTTAGAGATTTGGACCGACGTCAACGGCTTTATGACAGCCGACCCACGCGTCATCAAAGGCGCCTACACCATTGCCGAGCTCAGCTACATCGAGGCCATGGAGCTGTGCAACTTCGGCGCCAAGGTGGTCTATCCGCCCACCATCTATCCCGTTTGCGTGAAAAACATTCCCATCAAAGTTAAAAACACCTTCAACCCCACCAATCCCGGCACCACCATCAAGGCCGAGATTGCCAACGACCATAAGCCCATCAAAGGCATCAGCTCCATCAACGGCACGGCGCTCATCACGGTCACCGGCCTCTCGATGGTGGGTGTGATTGGCGTCAACCGCCGCATCTTCACCGCCCTGGCCAATCGGGGCATCAGCGTGTTCATGGTGGCGCAGGCCTCGTCGGAGAACTCCACCAGCATCGGTGTGCGCGACGAAGATGCCGACCAGGCAGCACAGGTGCTCAACGAAACCTTTGCCGCCGAAATCGAAGACGGTGCCATGTTCCCCATGCACATCAAGCGCGGTTTGGCCACCGTGGCCATCGTGGGAGCCAACATGAAGGATTTGCCCGGAAGCGCCGGCAAACTTTTCGGCACTTTGGGGCGAAGCGGCATCAGCGTCATCGCCTGCGCACAAGGGGCGAGCGAAACCAACATCTCGTTTGTGGTGAAAAGCGAGAGCCTGCGCAAGGCACTCAACGTCATCCACGACTCGTTCTTCCTCTCCGAATACAAGGTGCTCAATCTGTTTATCTGCGGTGTGGGAACCGTGGGCGGAAAGCTCATCGAGCAAATTCGTCGGCAACACGAAACGCTCAAAGCGCGCAACCAACTGCAATTAAATGTGGTGGGCATCGCCAGTTCGAAGCGCGCCATCTTCAACCGCGAGGGGCTCGACCTTGCCCATTATCAAGAGGCATTGCAGGCGGCCCAGCCCAGCACGCCCGAGACGTTGCGCCGCACCATCACCGAGATGAACATGTTCAACAGCGTGTTTGTGGATTGCACCGCCAGCCAAGACATTGCCGCGCTCTATCAGCAATTTCTCGACCACAACATCAGCATCATCGCAGCCAACAAGATTGCGGCCAGCGGACCATTCAACGCGTATGCCGCACTCAAGCAGACGGCGCTGCAACGCGGCGTGAAATTCCGCTACGAAACCAATGTGGGCGCCGGCCTGCCCATCATCAGTACCATCAACGACCTGCGCAACTCGGGCGACCAAATTCTGCGCATCGAGGCCGTGCTGAGCGGCACGCTCAACTTCATTTTCAACGAAATCAGTGCCGAGGTGCCCTTCTCTGAAGCCGTGCGACGTGCCCAAGCAATGGGCTACAGCGAGCCCGACCCATGCATCGACCTCAGCGGCATCGACGTGGTGCGCAAGTTGGTCATCCTCGCCCGCGAGGCCGGCTATGCCGTTGAACAAGCCGATGTCGACAAGCAACTTTTCATTCCGCAGCGCTATTTTGAGGGCACGCTCGACGAATTTTGGCAGCTGCTGCCCCAGTTGGATGCCGAATTTGAAACCCGTCGCCGGCAGCTCGAGCGCGAAGACAAGCGTTGGCGCTTCGTGGCCACGATGGACGGGCAGAAAACGTCGGTGGCGTTGAAGGCCGTGCCCCGTGGCCACCCGTTCTATCAGCTGGCCGGCAGCAACAACATCGTGCTACTCACCACCGCGCGCTACAAGGAGTATCCCATGCTCATTCAGGGCTATGGCGCAGGAGCCAGCGTCACGGCGGCCGGCGTGTTTGCCAACATCATGTCGATAGCCAACATCTGACGGGCCGTTTCACCCGTTCCACCTCCCACTTTCCAAAAGAAATGAAACCGGACAGAGCAAAATCCTCCCACTTTTCAAAGGAAGCGAAACCGGACAGAGCAAAAGCCTCCCACTTTTCAAAGGAAGCGAAACCGGACAGAGCAAAAATCTCTTGCTTTTCAAAGAAAGCGAAACGGGACAGAGCAAAAATCTCTCACTTTTCAAAAGAAATGAAACCGGACAGAGCAAAATCTCTCACTTTTCAAAAGAAATGAAACAGAACAAGGCAAAAAATCGACGCGATGTTAACCCAATTAAAAGTGGGTTAATAATGTTGTTTACTGCAAATAACCCAATTAAAAGTGGGTTAACAATGTTGTTTACTGCAAATAACCCAATTAAAAGTGGGTTAACAATGTTGCTTACTGCAAATAACCCAATTAAAAGTGGGTTAACAATGTTCCTTGCTGCAAATAACCCAATTAAAAGTGGGTTAACAATGTTTCTTACTGCAAATAACCCAATTAAAAGTGGGTTAACAATGTTGCTTGCTGCAAATAACCCAATTAAAAGTGGGTTAACATTTTGCGCTGAGACAGACCTGTCTATGGAGTTGAACACTTAAAAATCTTTCATAAAATGACAAATTCAGATGGAAATCGCCACAACGTGCTGAAACGGCACTATTATCACAAGTTTGAGAGCGACCGTGCGCCTTACAGCAGACGTTCCTCAGGAGAAAACACCGCACAATTCAGCTTTGACGAGCTTTATTTGCTGCCGTTTACGCACCAATATTCGGAGGACGAGCAGGGGCGTGGCGGATTTGTGCCGCTCGAACAAAATCTCCACCCCACGGGCATCAACGTGATGGATGAATATTTGCAGATGTTGCATCAAAACTGTTTTAGTTATGCTGCTTTCCGCCAGAAATATCATGCCCACTCGTCCGACCTTAGCGGCTTGGTGTTTATGCTCACCGGGCTCACACAGGAACAATTCCGCCTGCGATGGATTTTGCGCACAGCCAGTCTGCTGCTACGCTACACCGATATGCCCATGAGCGAAGTGGCTCGGCGCAGTGGGGCCGGCTCGCGCACCAACCTTTATTATATGTTTCAACGCGACTACAACTATCCGCCTTCGCAAGAACGCGAAAATGCCGAGCGCGACCGCCTGTGGAAATACAGAATCATAGAGTGAAAACGCGCGAGAAAGGGTGTGCTTGCAAAAGCAAAACCATCGTAAAGGCAACGAACAGCCGAGAAAGGGCTGCTTTTAGCAAAAAAAATGTACAAAACATTTGATTTGTTGATTATTTTGCCTATTTTTGCGAACACATAAGAAATCAGTTAAATTTAGTATTATGGCGAAGTATAATATTACCGAGAAGCAGGAGAAAGAAGCTGCCTATCGTACTTTGGTCAGTCCGAAATTGATGGACGAATTGAAAGAAAAAATCCTCGACATCATCCTTATTCAAAAGAAATATAAGGACAGAGACTATTCGGCCAAGCAATTAGCAACCGATTTGGGCACCAACACCCGCTACGTCTCTGCCGTTGTGAATGTGAGGTTTCACATGAACTACACGTCGTTGGTCAACAAGTATCGCATTGAAGAGGCGATGACCTTGCTCGTCGACCGACGTTACAAACACCTGAACATGGAGGAAATCTCAGACATGGTGGGGTTTGCTAATCGTCAATCGTTTTATGCGGCTTTCTTCAAATTCAATGGTTGCACGCCGCGGGAATATAAGTTGGCCAACTTTCGCAGCCATCCGCGCTTGAATGCCGAACCGAAGAAACGGGGCAGAAAGCCCGGAACGAAAAACAAAGTCAAAACGCATGCTCCTGAGGCGTAAACACTATTGAAAACAAGAATGTCCACAGAAGAACATGAAAAAATCTTGCTGTGGACTTTTTAATGCTCAACACACAAAGCAATGAATTATATTGACGAAAAATTTGCCGACATACAGATGTTGCGCTATGAACTGACGGGATTTGAACAGCTCACACCGCAACAAAAAGTTTATATTTACTATCTGTCGCAAGCAGTCTTGGCCGGCCGCGACATCACGTTTGACCAATTTGGACGCTACAATCTCATGGTCAGAAGGGTGCTTGAGCGCATTTTCGAGCACTACACGGGGCCGCGTGACACCGAGGCGTTTCAGCAGCTTGTCGTTTATCTTAAGCGCATTTGGTTTTCGAGTGGCATTTATCATCATTACAGCTATGACAAGATGGAGCCCCGGTTTAGCGAGTCGTTTTTCACTTCGCTCTACGAAGCACTCCCCTTCTCCACCTTAGGCTTTCAGACAGCGCACGAGAAAGATGCGACGCTGCCACTATTGCGACGGTTGCTCTTCGACAAAACATTCATGCCCAAGCGTGTAAACAAGCGTGATGGTGTGGATCTTGTCCGCACTTCGGCGTGCAACTTTTATGAAAATCTGACGCAGCAAGCGGTGGAAGCCTATTATGCTGCCGAGAAAAAGCGCACGGGAAACAATCGCATTTCGCATGGCTTAAACACACGGCTCATCAAGAAGGATGGCGAGATCGTGGCGCAATGCTATCGTGCGGGGGAGTATTATGGCGACAAAATAAGCCAAATCATCCATTGGCTGACCTTAGCCAAAGACTATGCCGAGAATGATCAGCAACAAAAGGTGATAGCTCTTTTAATCCGGTATTATCAGACGGGCGACTTAGAAGTGTTTAATGCCTATACCATTGAGTGGCTCAAAGCGCAGGCGGGCGATGTCGATTTTATTAATGGTTTTATTGAGGTCTATGCCGATCCCTTGGGGTTAAAAGGCTCCTGGGAAGGTTGGTGGAATATAAAAACCACGAAGCAACCCAACGCACGCAGCTTATCAGTCAAAATGCGCAATGGTTTGAAGACCATTCGCCTGTCGATGATGCCTTTAAAAAGAAAACTGTGAGGGGCGTTACCGCACAGGTCATTTGTGCAGCAATGCTCGGTGGCGATGAATATCCATCGACAGCTATTGGCATCAACCTGCCGAATGCCGACTGGATCAGGGCTGAATATGGTTCGAAAAGCATCACCATCAGCAACATTACAGATGCCTATAACAAAGCCTCGCGGCATAGTGGTTTTATGGAGGAATTTGTTATCGATGCGCCAACGTTGCAGTTGATACGGCAATATGGCGATTGCTGTGACGATTTGCATACCGATTTGCACGAATGTTTAGGGCATGGCAGCGGGCAAATGCTACCCACCACGCCTTCGAATGCCCTCAAAGCTTATGGCAATACGATAGAAGAAGCGCGTGCCGATTTGTTTGGTTTATACTACATTGCCGATGAGAAGTTGGTGGAATTGGGGCACACTCCCAATCAAGAGGCTTATAAAAGTCAGTATTATACTTATATGCAAAATGGGCTGCTCACACAGTGCGTGCGCATCAAGCTGGGCGAGGACATTGAGGAAGACCACATGCGAAACAGGGCTTTAATAGCTAATTGGGCTGTCGCTTTAGATGCAAATCATGAGGTTGTAGACATCGTAGAACATGGAAATAAACATTTTATAGCCATAAAAGACTATGCAAAATTGCGCGAGATTTTTGCTTTCCAACTCAAAGAAATACAACGCATAAAGAGCGAAGGAGATTTTGAACAAGCGCGATGGCTCGTTGAGAAATATGCTATTCATATTGACAAGGCACTCCATCAAGAAATGCTCGAACGTTATCAACGGCTCAACATTTCGCCCTATAAAGGTTTTATTAATCCCTGGATGAAGCCTGTCTATGGAGAAACAGGGCAGATTGTAGACATCACGATTGACTATACTGAAAGTTATACACACCAAATGATGCGCTATTCAAGCGAATTTTAAAGAGAACAAAAATGAACACAGCAGAAGCATTACGAGAGATAAAACAATCTTTCCGACTGTATATGAATGGACCTGCTGCGCAATCGATGCGGCAAAAAGGGCTGAATTATAAACTAATATGGGGCGTTTCGCTGACCGATTTAAAAGAGATTGCTAAGGAATATGCACCAAATGCCGAATTAGCTCAGGCTCTTTTTCAAGAACCAATCAGAGAATGTAAAATACTATCGATTCTCTTGATGCCCATTAAAGATTTGCAAGAGCATACCGCAGAAGTGTGGATGAATCAGATAGAAACGCAAGAATTGGCTGAGATTTTTGTGTTGCATTTACTACAGCATGAACCATACGCCAACATGTTGGTTTGGCGCTGGATGGAAAGTAACAGACCATTGACGTTACTATGCAGTTTTAATCTTGTAGGAAGGTTGTTTACGCAAGACGTACTGCCGACAGAAGCGCAATGCGAAAGTTTCATCCATGCAGCACAGCAAGCACTCTTGACAAATGATATTTCTCTGCAACATACGGTGGCAAATGCCATTCTAAGTCTATATGAAGCAGATGAAAAATTTGCAGAGACAATGCGTCGGCACTTCCCACAGATTGTAGAATGGTAGAGCCAAATAAACGGCGTTATATTTTTATCTTTAAACTATAATGCTTACCTTTGTGCGAAGATAAATTCAATGGTGTTTCAAGGATGGATATTTATAGAAGCAAGTGTACATCATTTTAGTGCCGAACGTTGGTTTCTTAAGACTATCACAAGAAACCATCACAAAGTGAAATTAAAGTAATAAGAGAATAACTAATTTTCTATCAAACGATATGAATACGATAAGTAAAGTAGACGTCTTGTTGGGATTGCAATGGGGCGACGAAGGAAAAGGTAAGGTCGTTGACGTGTTGACACCCAACTATGATGTCGTTGCTCGCTTTCAAGGTGGCCCCAATGCAGGTCATACTTTGGAGTTCGAAGGTCAAAAATACGTACTCCGGTCTATCCCGTCAGGAATTTTCCAAGGCGGAAAGGTCAACATCATTGGCAATGGTGTCGTGTTGGCGCCAGATTTATTTATGAAAGAAGCCGTTGAGTTAGAAAAGAGTGGACATCCTTTGGAAACACGGCTACATATCTCGAAAAAAGCTCACCTCATCATGCCTACGCATAGACTATTGGACAGAGCCTATGAAGCACAAAAAGGTGATAAGAAAGTGGGGACTACAGGAAAAGGAATCGGCCCTACCTATACAGACAAAGTGAGTCGAAATGGCCTGCGTGTAGGCGATATTCTTTCTGATTTTCAAGAAAAGTATCTGGCTCACAAACAACAACATTTAAAAATGTTAGCCGCATTGGGTTGGACAGATTTCTCAACCCTTGAGGCCGAAGAGAAAGTGTGGATGGAGGGTATAGCGTATCTTCGTCGTTTTCAGTTAGTGGATGCTTCGCACGAAATAGATAGCATGCTCAAACATGGGAAGCGTGTGTTGTGTGAAGGGGCACAAGGCACGATGCTCGATGTTGACTTTGGCTCCTACCCTTTTGTTACATCTTCTAACACGATTAGTGCAGGTGCCTGCATCGGACTGGGTGTTGCTCCTAACAAAATCGGTGAGGTTTATGGTATCATGAAAGCCTATTGCACACGTGTAGGATCAGGTCCCTTCCCCACAGAATTGTTTGATGAAACAGGAAAGAAGTTGCGTGATTTAGGCCATGAGTATGGTGCTGTAACGGGACGTGAACGGCGTTGTGGCTGGGTAGACTTGGTACAATTACGTTATTCTGTGATGTTAAATGGTGTGACCCAACTTATTCTCATGAAAAGTGATGTGCTCGACACTTTTGATACCATTAAAGCGTGTGTGGGCTATAGGCTGAAAGACGGAACGACAACAACCGATTTCCCATACGAGATAGACGATGTTACACCCATTTATCAAACGTTTGAAGGTTGGAAGACAGATTTGACTCACCTCACATCGTCCTCGGAATTTCCAAAAGCATTTAGAGATTATATAGCATTCTTGTCGGACTTTCTTTCTACACCAATCAAGATTATATCATTAGGTCCTGACAGAGCGCAAACCATTATATTATAAAAATAAAGACAATTATGGCACAGAAACCATCCATTCCAAAAGGTACAAGAGATTTTGGGCCTGTGGAAATGGCAAAACGAAATTATATTTTTAACACTATCCGAGAGGTTTATGCACGCTATGGCTTTCAGCAAATTGAGACACCTGCCATGGAAACGTTGCAAACCTTAATGGGAAAATATGGCGAAGAAGGTGATAAACTGCTCTTTAAAATTTTGAATTCGGGCGATTATCTCAAGAAAATAAGCGATGAAGAGTTATTGGCTCGTCAGCCTATTCATTTGGCTACGCTATTGGCCGAAAAAGGATTGCGCTATGATCTGACCGTACCATTTGCACGCTATGTAGTACAACATCGCGAGGAATTGCAACTTCCATTTAAGCGTTATCAAATACAACCTGTCTGGAGAGCTGATCGTCCTCAGAAAGGGCGCTATAGAGAATTCTATCAATGTGATGCAGATGTGGTAGGGTCTGATTCTCTTTTAAACGAAGTTGAGTTAATTCAAATTATCGACACTGTATTTACTAAATTTGGAATCCGTGTACAGATAAAAATCAACAACCGTAAAATCTTAACAGGAATTGCCGAACTTATAGATGAAGCAGAACGTATCACTGACATTACTGTAGCTATTGACAAAATAGAAAAGATTGGGGTTGAGAAAGTAATAGAAGAGCTTCAGGCGTTAGGTATCTCTGATTCGGCTATCAATAAGCTCAGACCAATCCTCATGCTCACGGGAAGTAACGAAGAAAAATTGGAGACCATGGAGGGGCTCTTGCAGGTTTCTGAAATCGGAAAAAAGGGACTTGACGAGACACGCTTTATCCTTGATACGCTGAAGGCTGTAGGATTGAAAAATGAAGTGCAGCTCGATTTATCCTTAGCGCGTGGTTTAAATTATTATACAGGAGCCATTTTCGAAGTAAAAGCCTTAGATACCCCAATGGGAAGTATCACGGGCGGAGGACGTTATGATAATCTTACGGGTATATTTGGCATGCGGGGTTGAGTGGAGTTGGCATCTCATTTGGTGCTGACCGCATTTATGATGTGCTCAACACCCTGGGTCTCTATCCCAAGGAAGCTATAACCACAACCCAACTGCTTTTCATAAATTTTGGCGAAGCAGAAACTACCTACAGTCTTCCATGTGTGGCTAAAGCGCGTGAGGCGGGTATACGAACAGAAATTTATCCTGATTCAGCAAAAATGAAAAAGCAGATGAGCTATGCCAATGCAAAGGAAATCCCCTTTGTTGTATTGGCCGGTGAGGAAGAAATGGCTGCAAATAAATTCACACTTAAGAACATGCAAACAGGTGAACAAGTTACACTCACAAGTGAAGCACTTATTCAAACCGTAGCTATGCATCAACAGCATTAAGATGAGAAGTGTACTTTTGACTGGTAGGGCATGAAATAAGACAAAAGCTATCTCATCACGTTTAATCTATCGTTTAATATATTTGTAACGGACAAGAAGGCATTTAACGCTGCACATTCAAAAGTCGACCTTATTAAAAATTAATGTATCAAAAGGATAATGAGAACTTCTCCATATTGATGAGGTGAAGTAAAGTGTGTAAAAGGATACATTCTGTTTAGATTGTGTATGAAAAAGCACGATGGAATGGGTAATTTTATGAACAGATGGTATCTCGAGCACTATTTTTAATCAGCGGATAAGATAATGCAAAATCAATTTTCACGTACACAGCTTTTAATTGGAAAACCGGCTATGAATACCTTAATGGGGAGCAGAGTTGCTGTTTTTGGTTTGGGTGGTGTAGGTAGTTATGTGGTAGAAGTATTGGCGCGCAGTGGCGTAGGCGAATTAGATATTTTTGATGATGATCGTGTATGCCTCACAAATGTTAATCGCCAGCTTTATGCTGTGCTTTCCACCGTAGGCAAGCATAAGGTTGATGTAGCCGAAGCCCGAATTCATGATATCAATCGTCAGTGCATTGTACATAAATATCAAATGTTTTATTTGCCTCAAAATGCCGATTCCATCGATCTCTCACAATACGATTATGTAGTGGATTGTATCGACACTGTCTCTGCCAAGATTGAACTTATCAAACGTTGTCATCAGCTCAATATTCCAATGATTTCATCGATGGGCGCAGCCAATAAGCTTGATGCTACGGCCTTTCGTGTTACTGATATTAATAAAACGAAGATGGATCCGTTAGCAAAAGTGATTCGTAAAAAACTGCGCAAGCTAAATATTCCACATCTCAAGGTTGTTTATAGCGAAGAAGTGCCACTCAAACAAATTGATGACCCAACGATTAGTTGTCGCTTTCATTGCATCTGTCCCGATAAAGATATGCGTAAATGTACTGACCGGCGCGATATTCCTGCCAGCAATGCATGGGTCCCTTCTGCGGCAGGTTTGATTATTGGTGGCGAGGTGGTGAAAGATTTAATCGCGCATGCTGGCACAATGCGTATTCAACCCCAAGATATAGAGAGTAGCACAGCAGCGCAACATGCTGCACAACGAGCACAGCAAGCGCATGAAAAGTATAGAAAGATTGTTGCCGAAAAGAAAGCTGGTACATGGGTTGATGATAAAGTTGTGATGAAACTCCCCGAAGGATTCTAAATGGGGCGTCGAACAATTCACATCTTTAATCCTGGGCACGAGTTTGCTTTAGCTGAAAATAAATCTTATGTCACGCTACCTCGGGCAGCTCAACAATTACAAAATGACTTAGCCTTTCTGCCTGCTTTGTGGGCAAAAGCAGATGATTTTGTGTTAGTAAATCATGCGCATTATGCCCAAATCCCCTCCGATTTACATCCTTATGTAAAGTGTAGTAACTTCATTACACCATCAGAAATCAGCTCTCTCCCACTTGATAATGTGCAGTTTGAGCCATGGGGATGGGACAAGCCTCTGCGCCAACAGCTCATATTGTCGCTTTCAGAAAAAAGTGAAAGGCTACTCCCAAGCGAAGATGCACTTGATGTGTTACGAAAAATGAGTAGCCGTCAGTGGGCTGCACGATACTTGCTCCCAACGATAGTGATGCAAAATGACAATTTAGTAGGTTGGGCACATGCGTTTGATCATGTGCAAGATGTACTGACGGTGATGGATAATGCCTCTCAAAATCCTCCCTATCAGTTTGTGTTAAAAGCACCATGGAGCAGTAGTGGACGAGGATTGCGTTACGTAGATGTGCATGGCGAGGGAATCACAGAACATTTAAAAGGCTGGATTAAAAATGTTATCCGTCGACAAGGCTGTGTGATGCTTGAACCCTTTTATCAAAAGGTGTGCGACTTTGGAATGGAGTTTTATGCACATAGCAATAGTGATATTAGCTATATGGGGCTCTCGCTTTTTAATACGAAAAATGGAATTTACACAGGAAATTGCTTAGCTTCAGAGCGAGAGAAAATAAAACTGCTCACCAAACATGTCGGGGTGGAATGTTTAGAAACTATTCGTCAGCAAATTCAAAGTGTCATGCGTATCCAACTTCATGGTAACTATGTAGGGCCATTTGGTGTGGATATGATGGCGTTGCCTGATGGAAAAATTCATCCGTGTGTAGAATTAAATTTGCGAAGGACGATGGGGCATGTGGCATTGAACATCAGTAAAAAGATAGCTGAACCTGGGATGATGCGGATTCTCTTTCAATCAGGACACTATGTGCTACACATTACTCATGATGATAAGGTTCACCTTTTATGATGGTGCAAGCTCGATAGAGCTGTTCGGTGAAAATTAAACGAATCATTTGATGGCTAAAAGTCATCTTCGATAGGGAGAGTTTTTCCTGGGCACGATTATAAATAGCTGGAGAAAAGCCATAAGGGCCACCAACAACAAACACTAAACGTCGTGTTAGTTGTTGTTTCTTTTGTAGCCATGAAGCAAATGCTATGGAACGCCATTCTTCGCCATGCTCATCTAAAAGTACAACGGTATCTGCTGGTTGTAAACTTTTAAGGATTAGTTCTCCCTCCCGTTCCTTTTGTTGGCTTTCGCTCAAACTTTTGGTATTCTTTAATTCGGGAATGACTAAGAGTTCAAAAGGCATGTAGTGATTGATACGTGAACTGTAATCAGCTATGCCTGCAATAAAGTGTTTGTCAGTGGTTTTACCAACAACAATAAGTATACTCTTCATTACCTTTGCCTATCATCATCCTCTGATGAACATTTTTTCTTTCGCTTAGGAAACCAACCTTTTGCTACGCGCTGCTTTTGTTCGAACAATTCACCAATGCTCCACAAGAGGGATGCACCCAAAACTCCCAAAATAGAAGATGCGATAATATCCTCAACACAAAGCGATGCAATGACCGAAATGATGCCAAAGATGAGAAAAAGAAACCATGGACGTGTACCAAAATAATATTCCGTCTTAATTACGATGGGATGAAATATACCTATAATGAGAAAGGTTGACAAGGCTATGATAATACCTGTAAAATACATAAATGAAATTAATAATTTGCGGGCGAAATTACAAAAAAAAAAAGTATTTAATGTCGTTTTTCCACGAAAATGATTAATTTTGCCTTGTAAGCTAATAACAAAAGTAATATAATATGGCACATAATGCAGAACTTATCGCACAATGCGAAGCAAAAGCAAAACAGTGGCTCACACCGGCTTTTGATGAAGAAACGCGTAGAGAAGTAGAACAAATGCTCGCATCTACGGACAAAACTGAGTTGATAGAAAGTTTTTACAAAGACTTGGAGTTTGGAACTGGCGGGTTGCGAGGCATCATGGGTGCTGGAACAAACCGCATGAATGTTTACACTGTTGGGATGGCGACACAAGGCTTTGCCAACTATCTTAAAAAGAACTTTAAGGATCGGGCAACTATTTCGGCTGTTGTTTGTCACGATTGCCGCAACAACAGTCGTAAGTTTGCAGAGACGGTGGCAAATGTTTTCTCTGCAAATGGCATCCATGTGTATCTGTTTGACGACATGCGCCCCACCCCAGAATGCTCATACGCCATTCGACATTTAGGATGTCAAGCTGGTGTTAACATCACAGCCAGTCACAATCCCAAAGAGTATAATGGTTATAAGGCATATTGGGAAGATGGTGCGCAAGTGCTCATGCCTCACGATGAAGGAATTATCAATGAGGTAAATAAAGTGACTATAAATGATGTTAAGTTTGCTGGAGATGCAAAATTAATCCAACTTATAGGAAAAGACATTGACGAGGCCTATCTCAAAGAGATTCATACATTAAGTATTGATCCGGAAGTGATAAAGCGACAGCACGATTTGAAAATTGTTTATACACCACTTCACGGGACGGGTATGATGGCTATCCCACAAAGCCTGAAGCTATGGGGATTTGACAATGTGCATTGTGTTGCCGAGCAAATGCAGCGCAGTGGTGATTTCCCAACCGTGAAAAGTCCCAATCCAGAGAATGGAGAGGCTTTGGCTTTGGCCATACGAGATGCAAAAGCACTCAATGCTGACATTGTGATGGCATCCGACCCCGATGCCGACCGCGTGGGCATGGCTTGCAAGAATAACAAAGGTGAATGGGTGCTCATTAATGGCAATCAAACTTGTCTTCTCTTCCTATACTATATCATCACTAATCGCAAAGCAAAGGGGTTGCTCAAGCCCACAGACTATATCGTAAAGACAATAGTTACCACAGAGGTAATAAAAAAGGTTGCAGATAAGGCTGGAATAGAGATGCGCGACTGCTACACCGGCTTTAAATGGATTGCACGTGAAATTAGAATTACGGGTGACAAACAAAAGTATATTGGCGGTGGTGAAGAGAGTTACGGCTTCATGGCGCAAGACTTTGTGCGCGATAAAGATGCTGTCTCGGCCATGTGTTTGCTTGCTGAGATCTGCGCTTGGGCAAAGGATCAAGGCAAAACCCTCTATGACGTGCTGATGGACATTTATATCGAATACGGTTATTCCAAAGAGTTTACCGTGAATGTTGTACGTCCGGGAAAAACTGGTGCAGAGGAAATCAAGCAGATGATGACTAACTATCGCAATCATCCTCCAAAAGATTTAGGTGGCAGTAAAGTAACACTCTATAAGGATTATCAAAGTTTAGAAGCAACAACATGGGATGGAACAAAGACAAAATTAAACATGCCAACCACCAGCAACGTGTTGCAATGGTTCTGCGAAGATGGTACAAAAGTGAGCGTCCGCCCCTCGGGAACAGAGCCTAAGATTAAATTTTATTTAGAGGTGAAAGGCGAGATGAAGCGCGCACAAGACTTCCCCATGCTCGAGGAGAAAGCCATGATGAAGATAGAGGCCATCAAAAAGAGCCTCGGATTAAATCAATAAATTGTATCTGATGAATAAATTAGTAATCAATTCCTACGATGAGTTCGCGTCACATTTGGGAAAAGAGTTAGGAACATCCGAATGGCTGAAAGTAGATCAAGACCGTATTAATCAATTTGCTGATGCCACTCTCGACCATCAATGGATTCATGTCGATGTGCAGCGTGCCAAAGAGGAGAGTCCTTATAAGAGTACCATTGCACATGGCTATCTCACCCTCTCGCTCCTGCCCTATATGTGGAACCAGATTATCGATGTGAGAAATCTAAAGATGATGGTTAATTATGGCATGGACAAAATGCGCTTCGGCCGGCCTGTCATCACTGGCAGCAGCATTAGATTGGTCACCTCGCTTAATGCAATTGAAAATCTCAGAGGTGTATGCCGCGCGCGCATCGGGTTTAAGATAGAGATTGAAAACGAAAGGAAGCCTGCACTCGAGGGCGAGGCAACATTCCTCTACTATTTTGAGTAAAGCATACAGCGCCACATATTGAAAGAAGGAGACGGGGTCAACCGCCTCCTTCTTTTGGTTTTTATAATTCTCTTACTAAAGGTCTCGAAGGTAGTGTCTAAAAAAGTGTGTAAGCTCACCATAATTCTTATCTTTGCATTAAGTAATAAAAAACAACAAGAATATGGAACTTACACAAGGACAAATTTCGGAAATTATTTCGAATTACACAAGTAGCAGTGAAGGTTTTGTCACACTTCAATCGTTGATTATGAATTCTTTGATGGCCCACGAGCGCGAATTATTCGTCAAAGCCAATAAGAATGAGCAATGCAATGGCTTTCGTCCTCGTCGTTGGTATTGTAAGGGCTATACGTTTGTCTTGCGCATCCCGCGTAGTCGTAGCGGCAATTTCTATCCCGTACTTTTAGGGATTATTCGTAGCGAATGTGAAGAGCGCGCCGCCTTGGTTTATCAACTTTATACCAAGGGACTCACCACCGAGTAGATTAGTGAGGTGATAGAGACGGTTTATGTTCGGCTTTTCCGCAAGCAGCTCATCAATTTTGTGTTGCTAGGCTTGCTATATTATTTGCTTATCCCCACTAAATCTACTGAACTACAATTCAAGTGAAGTCTGTCTTTATATAAAAGAAAAACAGCCCCGGAATCACTTCCAAAGCTGTTATATCTTGTGATTGAAATTTTATTGAAAAACGACGATCACTCGCCGAGTCATCCAACAATCTTAGTCTTTACCTTTAAAGTCTAATACCTTTCGAATCACATGTTTTAAACCTAATAACTAAAAACCTAAACAATCTATTAACCTTTTGTACTTGCAAAGATAGTACTTTGTTTTTCAGACTCCAACATTTTAAATGCTTTTTAGCATAAAATTTGATTTTTATTGATTTACATCAAATACAAACAGTGATGTCATCATGCCGCTTCTGATAACGAAATATGCAAAAAGGGACTATAGCTTGGAATTTTGTGCTACTTTAAAAAGAGTTCCTGTGGGGCAAAGGAAACGACAA
Organism: Segatella oulorum JCM 14966; assembly: GCF_000613785.1. Lineage (GTDB taxonomy): Bacteria > Bacteroidota > Bacteroidia > Bacteroidales > Bacteroidaceae > Prevotella > Prevotella oulorum. The sequence goes on from NZ_BAJQ01000012.1 coordinate 53,727, forward strand.
TATGGGCGAGGCACAAAGAAAGAAAGTATCAGGAATACAATCCCCAATACGAGGACGCTCCATGAGGCACTTTGAATAATGAAAGCCGAAAAAATTTCATAGTCCATCCATTTAAATGTTACATCAAGCAGCATGAGCATGAGCAAAACCGCCCAAAGAATTTCCCGGAAACGACTCAGTGCCTGGGCAACTTCGGTTGACATTCGCCAACGGTGCCGCTTATTGATTTTCCCGGCCAGTTCCTGCAACGAGCCACACGGACAAATGTTGGTGCAATAATAGTTTTTCTTTCCAAACAAAGGATAGATGAAGGCCGTAACAAGCATCATAATGGGTATGAGCGAAGCCCACACATTCACACCATTAGCCAAATAGCCCACCATGAGTGCGTAGGAGATAAAAGCGCCACACCAAAAGCCCAATACGGCAACGTTGAGCACTAACTGTAGTGTACGATAGTTCTTTCGATGGATGAAGAGCGGCAAGATTGCTGCCATCAACACCACAAGCAGGCCGGAAGCGGTTTTTATGTCAAGATCCATCTTCTCCCAAATGCCCATTTCGCGTGTACTCTTTGCAGCAAAAGCCAATCCTTGTTCAACATTGCCAATGATTGCCTTCGACGAGAACGTCGCACCACTCACCGCATCAACTTTCATTTGTTGCACTTCAGCGATTGTCTTGCCGTTCCAGGCAGCCAATAGACGGCTGGCCTCATGAAAGAATTCGGGCGTCTCGTGATTCTTTTCTGCAACAATTTTTGCCACCTTTTTATCTTTAATATAAATTTTCAGAGGCACAGGCCCACCGTATCCCGTGATATTCTTACCCAACTGCAATGTGTGGATGACCAACGTTCCATCGGGCAAACGCTCCAAGGTATCGGCAACGGTGCTGCGCTGCACCACATTAGATGCCAGGCTACGCATCTGCATTCCAAATAAGCGTCCATCTCTCACCACAGCCAAGGTGGCCATGATGATGAAGCATGCAAACAGTGACAGCACCTGAGCCATTTTCTTGTTCTTTATATTTATCATATCTTACGCCATTAATTGCGGCACAAAAGTATAAAGAAAAACATTTTTTTAAACACGCCAATCCGCTGCTTTTAATATATATTAGTAACTTTGTCACCATGAATACAATTAGCATTAAAAGAGTTTACGAACCAGAGGAAGCCACTGACGGCTTCAGAATTTTAATCGATAAACTGTGGCCGAGAGGCATGGCGAAGGCAAAAGCGGACATTGCTTTCTGGGCGAAGTTCATGGCACCCTCGACCGCACTTAGAGAATGGTTTGGCCACAAACCCGAGAACTTTCCGACGTTCACACAGAAGTACACCGAAGAACTAACGGCCAATCCCGAGACAGAAAATTTCATCGCACTTTGCAAAAAGCAACTCAAGGAAAGCAATGTCACGTTGCTCTATGGCGCGAAAGACGAGGTGCACAATCAAGCGGTTGTGCTCAAACATTTCATCGAGGAAAAACTCAAGACCACTTAAGAGCAGAAGAGCGTGATGAGCATGGGGATGCTGATTTCCAGGATTAACCCGTGGAAGACAGCCACAGGAACAATGCGCTGATCGCCCGAAGCATGAAGGATTGACGGCAAACAAACATCCATCGAGCCTATCCCCGCTGTTGAGATGGCAGCCAAAGAACCACCTTTCCTTGTCAGCACCTGGCAGGAAAACAGCGACAGAAGTTCACGCGCCACATTGGTCAGCAAGGCAATCGTAGCTAATTGCGTCGCAGCTGTGGCTCCCACCGCAGCCGTTTTCAGTTGCGCAATCAGCACCGACGAGAGCGAATAGTAGCCAAAACCACTACCCAAAGCCATCACATCGAACATGCTTTCGTGATTAAAAAAGAAAAAAGCCAATAAGGTAAAAAGCAAAGTCCCCGTGATGGTGAACAAAGGCAAGAACAGCATTTTGACATCAATAGAGCGAAACATAGCCGTAAGGTTGTCCATTGCGCCAACCCCGATTCCCACTTGAAAAATCAACGCACAAAGCACCAACATGGGCAACGATTCGTCGTGCATCCAATGCGGTGCGACGCCGCTCATGCCAACAACAATTCCGCCGACCAGCGCCAACAATAACGACAAATTACTTTTCATTTTCCCTGTCTTTTTTGTTAATAAAACGATTGAACAGATAGCCTGCGCCAAAACTCCCAATCATGCCCAACACGGCGATGATGACGGCCTGCCAACCGAAATAGCCGATACCGCGTAACAAACTGTGATTGGAACCAATGGAAATGCCAAATACAAAGAGCAACACTAAAACCGTGTAATGCTCGGTCTTCTCAACGACCTTGATGTGGCGCACATTGCGAAACACATAGCCAAAGACGACCCCTATAAATAAAACGATAAGTATTCTAAACATTTTCTGTGATGGAAACTCCCGCAAAGGTATAAAAATGCAAGAAACTTACAAAACTTGCATCCAACTTTTTCACAGCCTTCGCCATTCCTATTGATTTATGTCAAAGAGGCAAGCCCCATTTCAGCGCTTTACAGTTATGTGGGCCAACTGCGCTCAGCCCCAAACGGGTGTAATGGAATGGGCGTGGAAACGATTTAACGCACAACCGATGAAAGAAAAACTAAAAAGAAATGAGATTTTCGCATTGCGTTTTAACAGCATTCGAACGACAGAAGACTTCTTCATTGATTAAACCAACCAAAAACGAAAAACAGCTTTATGCTTGGAAAAGGCCATCATAGCGGCGGAGTTCCCGCCAGTCTCAATCTAATTGGGGAATGCGCTGTCGGGAACTCCCGACGATGTCAACCTGATTGGGGAAGTGCTGTCGGGAACTCCCGACGATGAAAACCTAATTGGGGAAGTGCTGTCGGGAACTCCCGACGATGTCAACCTGATTGGGGAATGC
>NZ_BAJQ01000011.1 GCF_000613785.1 Segatella oulorum JCM 14966
TTTGGGAATTGCAAATCCCCCCGAGGACTAATGCGTTTCCGTTTGGAAATTGAAAAATCCCCCGGGGACTAATGCGTTTCCGTTTGGGAATTGCAAATCCCCCCGGGGGGGCGAACATGTTTTCCTTCAAAAACGAGAGAGCACCCACGTGGGGGCGCCCTATTCCACAAAGAAAATGAGCCATGGTTTGGCTGTCTTGCATAGAATGTTTACCTTTGCGCAACGAAAAGACGTTTTTTTAGATGATATCAATAGAGAATTTAAGTGTAGAATTTTCTGCCCGCCCTTTGTTCAAAGACGTTAGCTTTGTGGTTAACGACCGAGACAGGATAGCGCTTGTGGGGAAAAACGGCGCGGGAAAATCTACCATGCTAAAAATATTATGCGGGTTGCAGCAACCCACGTCGGGCACGGTTGCTGTGCCCAACGATGTGACGGTGGGCTATTTGCCACAGGTGATGAAGTTGCAAGACGACACTACCGTGCGCGAGGAGACCCGCAAAGCCTTTTCCGAGCAAACGCAACTGCACGCGGCGTTGGAAGCCATGCAAAAGGAGATGGTGGAGCGCACCGATTATGAGAGCGAGGCTTATGCGCAGTTGGTGGAGCGCTTCACGCAGGAGAACGAACGCTATTTGCTGTTGGGGGGCGACAACTATGAGGCCGAAATCGAACGCACGCTCACGGGTTTGGGCTTTTCGCGCGAGGATTTTGAGCGGCCCACGAAAGAGTTCTCGGGCGGCTGGCGCATGCGCATTGAATTGGCCAAAATATTGTTGCGCAAGCCCAAGGTGCTGTTGCTCGACGAGCCCACCAACCACTTAGACATTGAGAGCATTCAGTGGTTGGAGCAGTTCTTGGTGCAAAGTGCGAGTGCCGTGGTTTTGGTGAGTCACGACCGTGCTTTCATCAACAATGTCACCAACCGGACGATTGAGATTACTTGCGGGCACATCGAAGACTACCGCGTGAAATACAACGAATATTTAGTGTTGCGCCAAGAGCGACGCGAACAGCAGCTGCGCGCCTATGAAAACCAGCAAAAGGAAATTGCCGACACGAAGGCTTCATCGATCGCTTTCGTTACCAGGCTACGAAGGCTGTGCAGGTGCAGCAGCGCATTCGGCAATTAGAGAAAATTGTTCCGATAGAGGTCGACGAAATCGACAACAGCGCCATGCACCTGAAGTTTCCTCCTTGTTTGCGCAGCGGCGATTATCCCGTGATTTGCGACGACGTGGAGAAACGTTATGGCGACCACGTGGTGTTCAGCCACGTCTCGCTCACCATTAAGCGCGGCGAGAAAGTGGCGTTCGTGGGCAAGAATGGCGAAGGAAAATCAACGCTCGTGAAATGCATCATGGGCGAAATTCCTTTCACGGGCACGCTCAAGGTGGGGCATAACGTGCAGATTGGCTATTTTGCACAGAACCAGGCACAGTTGTTGGATGAGAACCTTTCCATCTACGACACTATCGACCGTGTGGCCACGGGCGACATGCGGCTCAAAATCAACGACCTTCTGGGGGCATTCATGTTTGGTGGCGAAACGTCTGAGAAGCGCGTCAAAGTGCTGAGCGGAGGCGAGCGCAGCCGATTGGCCATGATTAAATTGCTGCTCGAGCCCGTAAATTTGCTCATTCTCGATGAACCTACCAACCATTTGGATATGCCTTCGAAAGATGTGCTGAAAGAAGCCATTAAGGCTTTCGACGGAACGGCCATCATCGTGAGCCACGACCGTGAGTTTCTTGATGGTTTGGTCGATAAGGTTTATGAATTTGCAGGCGGTCGCGTCACCGAGCATTTGGGTGGCATCTATGACTATCTGCAAGCCCATCAAGCCAGCACCATTCACGAGGCGTTAGAGAAGCAATCGGCCGAGAAAGTCGTTTCGCCCGCTGTGGATGAGATGACCGAGAAGCGCAGCAACAATGTGGATTATGCCGAGCGAAAGCAAGTGCAAAAGAACATTTCGAAGACCGAAAAGCAAATGAAAACCCTTGAGCAGCGCATTGCTTCGATGGAAGTGCGGCAAAAAGAATTGGACGCGCTCTTGATGGATGCCGCCAAGGCTTCGGACATGCAGTTGGTGAACGAGTATACCGAATTGCAACGCAGCTTGGACAGCGATAACGAGAGGTGGTTCAGCCTTTCGGAAACCCTGTCCGATTTGCAAAAACAATTATAAATGAATAGAATGATTCAACCCAATAAAAATGGAAAAGCCTATGAAAATGAAAAAAATTATTCCGATGGTTATGATGGCCACGCTCCCTACAGTGGGCATGGCGCAAGACGGTTCAGGACTTTTTGAAAAGAACTTCGACCGTTCGGTGAAGCCGCAAGACGACTTCTATCAGTTTGCAACCGGCGGCTGGCAGAAAAATAATCCGCTGCCTGCAGCCTACAGTCGTTTCGGCAGTTTCGACCAGTTGCAAGAGAACAACAACAAGCGTATTAACACAATTCTTTCGGAGTTGCAGAAAGGAAAATTTAAGACAGGGACGATAGAGCAGAAGCTCTCTGACTTCTACAAGCTCGCACTTGATGTGGAGCGCCGCAATAAAGAGGGTATTGCGCCCGTGAAAGGCGTTTTAGACGAGATTGAGGCGGCTAAAACCATTTCCGATTTGCGAAAACTGCAACTGAAGTATGCTGTGCAAGGTTATGGCGTGCAATATGGTGCTGCTTTTGCCGCCGACGAGAAAGATGTGAAGAACAACATTTTCAACATCTATCAAAGCGGGCTGACGTTGGGGCAGAAAGATTATTATCTCAATAACGACTCGGCTACGGTGGCCATTCGTAAGGCCTACAAGGATTACGTCGGCCAGATGTTCCGCCTCTATGGGTTTAGCACACAAGAGGCGCAGCAGCGCGCACAAGAACTGTTCCGACAGGAGACTTTGGTGGCGCTGATTTCGAAAAGCATGACCGAACTGCGCGACCCGCAGGCCAACTACAACAAGATGACGCTGGCCGAGCTGCACGCCGACTATCCCCACATCCCCATCGAGCAATGGGCCAATGCTGAGGGCATCGATTCTAAATATTTGCAGCACGTGGTGGTTGGACAAACTGCATTCATGGCAGGATTGGACAAGCTCATGGCGCTGCAAACGGTCGACGAGCTCAAGGCTCTCATGGAATGGGATGTCATCACCAGTAGCGCAAGCTATCTCACCGACGAAATTCGCGAGGCCAACTTCAATTTCTTTGGTAAGACGATGAGCGGTCGCAAGGAAGATTATCCCTTGTGGAAACGTGCGACCAATCAGGTTGACGGTCAGTTGGGCGAAGCTCTGGGACGCATCTATGCCAAGAAATATTTCCCCGAGTCGTCAAAGAAGATGATGGAGCAGTTGGTGAAGAATTTGCAAATCAGTCTTGGCGAACGTATTGATGCGCAAACCTGGATGAGCGATTCTACTAAGGCTAACGCTCACAAGAAGCTCGACAAGTTTTATGTGAAGATTGGCTATCCTAACAAGTGGACCGACTACAGCCGTCTGACCATCGACCCGCGGAAGAGTTTCTATGACAACGTGATGGCCGTGAGGAAATTCAATCACGACAAAGAGATTGCCGAGAAAGCCGGAAAGCCCGTCGACAGAGATGAGTGGGGCATGACACCGCAAACGGTGAACGCCTATTACAACCCCACGACCAATGAGATTTGCTTCCCTGCAGGCATTTTGCAATATCCATTCTTCGATCCCAAGGCCGACGAAGCCTTTAATTATGGTGCCATCGGTGTGGTCATTGGTCACGAGATGACGCATGGTTTCGACGATCAAGGTCGCCAATATGATGACGAGGGCAACATGCGCGATTGGTGGACACCCGCTGATGCCAAAGGTTTCGACCAGCGCGCCGACCTCTATGCCAACTTCTTCGACAAGATTGAGGTGTTGCCGGGATTGCATGCCAACGGTCGTTTCACCTTGGGCGAGAACTTAGCCGACCATGGTGGCCTGCAAGTGGCTTACCATGCGTTTAAGAACGCCACAGCCAAGAAGCCGCTGAAGAATAAGGATGGTTTTACGCCCGACCAGCGTTTCTTCTTAGCCTATGCTGGCGTTTGGGCTGGCAATATCACCGATCAGGAAATTCGCAACCGCGTGAAGCGCGATCCCCATTCCTTGGGCAAATGGCGCGTAGATGGTGCATTGCCCCACATCGATGCTTTCTACAAGGCATGGAATGTGAAGCCTGGCGACAAGCTCTATCTCCCCGAAGCCGAGCGCTTGCAGTTATGGTAATCTGTATCTATTGCGGACATAAAATATGAGGGGGCTTCTGCCGAACCAACCTGGTTTAAATAGGTGGGACAGCAGTTGCTTTAGCATAAAAAGGAATTAGATGCTTTAGATATGCCTTATCCCAAGTTTGGGACGCACCGAATTTTACAAAAACAGGTGTTCCCAACTTTGGGAGCGAGGAAAAATGAGAAAAACAGGCGTTCCCAACTTTGGGAACACCCAAAAATCATAAAAATAAACGTTCCCAAAGTTGGGAACGACGAAAAACAGCAAAAACAAGGTTTCCCAAAGTTGGGAACAGCATTTTCAACTGCGGGAAGCCTTTTTTATGATTTAATCACTAACCTTATTCACAATACTATGGTTCTAAAAAGATTTATCGCCATCAGCTCCCGCACTTCCTGACGTAGTAAATTCCAATAGTGGTGAGTGTGGTTGGGCCACGGTGACACCGAAAGTATCATAAAAAAACTTGTTTTAAAGAGTGGGGGCGGAGAGTGCACAATGTATATCCTGCTAACGACAGAACTTGATTTGTTAGGAATAAAAGTCATGGAAATGGGCTGTTTGATGGCTTTTCTTGCGATATACTTGGAGTTAATTATAAAAATAGTTATCTTTGTGACTTCAAAAATGACTTTAAAAAATTAGCTGTAATGATAGTAGCAAAACGTATTTTACTTTGTTTGGCGCACATGAGTGGCAATGAAATGAAGTTCATTCAAGAGGCGTTCGACACCAATTGGGTGGTTCCATTGGGTCCAAACGTAGATGGCTTTGAGCATGATCTCGAGGCTTTTGTTGGTCAAAACAAGCAGGTGGTGGCTCTTTCTTCGGGTACAGCCGCCGTGCATTTGGCGCTGATTGCGTGTGGCGTGAAGGCTGGTGACGAGGTGATGGTGCAGAGCTTCACGTTCTGTGCTTCTTCGCATCCTGTAACCTATTTGGGAGCTACGCCAGTGTTTGTTGATTCAGAACGTGACACATGGAACATGGATCCCGTGTTGTTAGACAAGGCGATTGCAGATCGCATTGCAAAGACGGGTCGCAAACCCAAGGCTATTATTCCGGTTTATCTTTATGGCATGCCGGGCAAGATTAAAGAAATTTTGGCAGTTGCCGCAAAGTATGATATTCCGGTGATTGAAGATGCTGCCGAGGGTTTTGGCTCGCGTTATGATGGAAAAGTGGTGGGCACATTCGGCGTTTTTGGTGTGCTGAGCTTCAATGGCAATAAGATGATTACCACTTCGGGTGGTGGCGCTTTGATTTGTAACGACGTGGAAATGCGCAACCGCATTATGTATTTTGCCACGCAAGCGCGAGAGTCTTATCCTTATTATCAGCATACCGATGTGGGATATAACTATCGCATGAGCAATATTTGTGCGGGCATCGGTCGTGGACAAATGACTATCTTAGATGAGCATATTGCGCATCATCAGCGTCTGGCTGCTTGCTATCGTGAGGCATTTAAGAATGTGGAGGGTGTGACGTTCCATGACAATCCCACGGCCGAATGTGATAGTAATTTCTGGTTGAACACCATTTTGCTTTCGCCCGAAGTGAAGGTGAAAGGGCAGGAAAACGCTTATTCGACGATGGTTTCGGGGGCTATTGGTGGGGCAGGCAGCACGGTGCATCAGGCAAAGACCCTGCATACCGATTGCGAACCGAATGCCAATGTTGAGGCGTTGCGCGTTTATTTAGATCAGCATGGGGTGGAGAGCCGCCCGCTTTGGAAACCTATGCACAAGCAGCCCGTTTATCAAAATAATCCCGCTTATGTGAATGGTGTGAGCGAAGAGCTGTTCCATCAAGGACTTTGTTTGCCGAGCGGACCGATGGTTTCGGAAGAGGATGTGGCTTATATCATCGGTTTGATAAAAGAAGCAATCCAATAGATGAACCAAAAACAAACGAAAAATGGAATTCTTAAAGAAACTTTCTAATTGGTATTTCTCGCGCCGCTCACTGCCTTATTGGGCTATTTTGGGCATGGATATTTTGATTTGCTATCTGTCGGGAATCTATGTAACATGGCTTTATTGGAATGGCGCGCGTATCTTGGGCTGTATCATTCCGTTACTGACGACCCTGTCGTTTTATATGATTTTCAATGTCATCGCGTTTAAAATCTTCCACACCTATTCGGGCATTATCCGCTATTCGAGCTTCATTGATTTGAAGAAGGTGGGCTATGCAATGGGGGTGGCATTGGTCTTGACAGAGATTTTCCATTACATCATTTACTACTCAAGCAATTATCTTTCAGAGAATTTTGGCTTATACTTTGTGCATTATCAGGCGCGTCAATTAGCTGTCATCTATTTGTTGGCCACAGCTGTGATGTGGGCTTGTCGTGTGTTGATTAAGTCGGTCTACGATGCTTCGTTTGCCAATGATGGTGCCAGTAAGACGCTTATTTATGGTGTTCGCGACGGAGGTATTTCATTGGCAAAAAACATCATCAATGAAAAGCCCACGCGCTATTTACTAAAGGGTTTCATCAGCCATAATCCCGCCTATAAAACACGGTTGTTGATGGGTGAAAGGGTGTATCCTGTTGATGCCCATCTGAAGGATGTGATTGTGCGTGAAGGCATTAAGACGGTGTTGGTTTCGCCTATACAAAATGACCGTTTCCGGCATGACACGAAGTTGCAAGACCTGTTGATTGAGCAGGGTGTGAAAATTTTGATGCTGCCTGAGACAAAGGAGTGGACACAAGATGGCACGGTGAACGATTTGAAGCCAGTCAGCATTAACGACCTCTTGCCGCGCAATGAAATCACGATTGATATGGATGAGGTGGCCAATATGCTGACGGGCAAGCGCATTTTGGTTACGGGCGCCGCCGGAAGTATTGGAAGCGAATTGGTGCGGCAGATTGCTTCATTTGCCCCTTCGGCTATGATGTTGATTGATCAAGCAGAGACACCGCAGCACGACATGAAGTTGTTGATGCAAAATAAATTCCCATCAGTGGAGTGTTCGGTGATTTTAGCCAGCATTGCGAACGAGGAGCGCATGGACAAATTGTTTGCATCGTTTAAACCCGATTATGTGTTCCATGCGGCAGCCTACAAGCATGTGCCGATGATGGAAGATAATCCCAGCGAGAGCATTCAGAATAATGTTTATGGCACAAAGGTGATAGCCGACCTCAGCGTGAAATATGGTGCGAAGAAGTTTGTCATGGTGAGTACGGATAAGGCGGTGAATCCCACGAATGTAATGGGATGTTCGAAACGTATTTGCGAGATTTACACTCAATCATTGAACGCCAAACTCCTGGAGCAGTATCAGGCGAATGGTTCAGCAGGCGCACCACCTACACAATTTGTCACCACACGTTTTGGCAATGTGCTGGGCTCTGCAGGTTCGGTAATTCCACTTTTCACACGACAAATACAGGCAGGAGGCCCTGTTACTGTGACCGACCCTAATATCATTCGTTTCTTTATGTTGATTCCGGAAGCCTGCAAATTGGTGCTTGAGGCGGGCACGCAAGGAAAGGGAGGCGAGATATTGGTGTTTGACATGGGCGAACCCGTGAAGATATCCGACTTGGCTAAACGCATGATTAAGCTAAGCGGCGCCACAGATGTGAAGATTGTTTACACGGGGTTGCGCCCCGGCGAAAAGCTCTATGAGGAAGTTTTGGGCACAGAAGAAGACACGCTGCCCAGTTTCCATGAGAAGATTAGAGTAGCCAAGGTGCAAGAGTATGATTTTGAACAGGTGAAGCATGACATCGATGAGCTTATTCTTTTGGCACACGGATTTGATAATATGGCTATTGTTCGCAAGATGAAAGCTATTGTGCCTGAGTTTATTTCGAAGAATTCTGTTTATTCTGTTTTAGATCAGTAGCCTGCTCCTTCGGCTCATTAATTTGTTTGTAGTGCTGTTGTTAGCATGAATCATAAAGACTATTTTTTGGCTTTGCTTCGCGCATCGCTTTGGCAAAAGCCCATTACAGGGGGAGTAATAGCTCCTCCTGTCTGTCGTTCCATGATAGCCGCAGCCAAGAAACAGACGGTTTTGGGACTTCTTTCGGATGCTTTGTTAGCGCCCGAAAATAGTTTCCAGTTGGATAGGCAAACGGTGATAGAACTGCTTGTGGCCCAACAAACGATTGCAAAACAAAATCAGCGCGCTAATCAGGTGTTGGTGGAATTGTGTGAATTGTTGCGGGCACATGCTATTGAGTTTATTGTGGTGAAAGGACAACTGTTGGCGCAATATTATCCTCATCCGCAGCATCGTCAGTCAGGTGATATAGACTTCTATTGCGATGCCAGGAATTTTGTGCGTGCAAAAGAAGTTATTCAGTCGGCGTGGGGCGTAACTTTCAGTGCCGAGGATGATGAGAGCGAACAGCATATTGCTTTCGATTACAAGGACGTGCCCTTTGAATTGCATTTTTGCTTGCTTAAATTCTGTTCGGAGCGTGTTCAAATGGCGTTTGACAAGATGTTGAACGAAGCCCAACCTTTTTCTATTGACGTTGCCGGATGTGCTGTGCCCACATTGCCTCCTGTTGAAAATCTCATTTTTACTTTTCTGCATCTCTATCATCATTTCGTGGAGTTGGGCATAGGGCTGCGGCAACTTTGCGACATGGCTTTATTGATTCATGTACATGCAAACCTGTTGTCTCAACCCGAATACGCCCGTCGATTATATCAGCTGTTGCAACGATTAGATTTTCTTCCGGGCTTTAATGCCTTTGGTGCCGTTTGCGTGCAGGCATTGGGACTGCCGAAAGCAGATTATCCTTTTCAGCTTTCTTCGGCGGATGAAGCCTATGTCAAGGACATCTTGCACGTGGTTTTCGCTCGTGGCAACTTTGGCATGCACGGACGCAAACATGCCGTTCGGTCGGGATTAGCCTATTATGTGGAGACCATGAAAATTAAATTGTACCATTATATGCGCTTTTATCGCCTGTCGCCCACTGAAAATAGAGCTGTGCTTTGGCGTGGATTGCCACAAAAGATTGTTGCAGCCTTTAAGCGATAGCTCATTAGCTGAAGCGTCTTGCTTTTGGGTGTTTGCTCAGGATGAGCAAGTCTCAAAATGAAATTACAGAAAAGACAGGTATTGTCCTAAAAAGTGTGTAACCATAAACTCCCATATCTTCCATTTTGTTCGAAATTATTTACTCTCTTTCCAGCATCTCCATTGATAGACTTTTCTTCGATATGTAGTCTGCGTTTCTTCCATTGCAACAGATGCCAACAGAAATAAAACCGATTGACTTGACGGCATTGCAGCTCTCATCTTAATGGTTCTTTCATACTTTCTGTTGAGCCGCTCGGTAGTGTCTAAAAAAGTGTGTAAGCTCACCATAATTCTTATCTTTGCATTAAGTAATAAAAAACAACAAGAATATGGAACTTACACAAGGACAAATTTCGGAAATTATTTCGAATTACACAAGTAGCAGTGAAGGTTTTGTCACGCTTCAATCGTTGATTATGAATTCTTTGATGGCCCACGAGCGCGAATTATTCGTCAAAGCCAATAAGAATGAGCAATGCAATGGCTTTCGTCCTCGTCGTTGGTATTGTAAGGGCTATACGTTTGTCTTGCGCATTCCACGTAGCCGTAGCGGCAATTTCTATCCCGTACTTTTAGAGATTATTCGTAGCGAATGTGAAGAGCGTGCCGCCTTAGTTTATCAACTTTATACCAAGGGACTCTCCACCGAGCAGATTAGTGAGGTGATAGAGACGGTTTATGGTCGGGCTTATAGCAAACAGCAAATCTCTTACTTGGCCAACAGTTGTCTGGAAGACGTCGAAGCATGGCTCAATCGTCGACTGTCAGCCCACTATCTGGCTGTCTATATTGATGCCACCTTTATCGCTACCCGAAGATCAGCAAGTATCCAAGGAAGCCTACTATACCATACTGGGCGTGTTGGAGGACGGAAGTCGGGAAGTGCTTACCATTGTGAATTATCCAACCGAAGGGGCATTATGCTGGGAAGAAGTGCTTAACAGTTTGAAAGAGCGCGGGGTTGAGCAGATTGATTTAGTGGTATCTGATGCCCTTCAAGGCATTGAAAACGCCGTATGTTCGGCTTTTCCGCAAGCTGCTCATCAATTTTGTGTTGCCCATGTCAAACGGCAGATATTAAACAGCGTCTCACATAAAGACAAACCCATAGTTAATCAAGAACTCAATGAAGTATTCACCTTGGAGAACAAAGAGTGCAAATCTTTGCAAGGTTACGAACATTTTATTACTTTTGTAAACCGATGGGAAAAGAAATACCCCGTGTTACGCAAATATAAAGCCCAGCGTAATATTGCTTATTTCACCTATATGGACTTTCCTGTAGAAGTACAGAGATGCATTTATACGACGAATTGGATTGAGCGGCTCAACAGAAAGTATAAAAGAACCATTAAGATGAGAGCTGCAATGCCTTCAAGTCAATCGGTTTTATTTCTATTGGCATCTGTTGCAATGGAAGAAACGCAGACTACATATCGAAGAAAAGTCTATCAATGGAGATGCTGGAAAGAGAGTAAATAATTTCGAACAAAATGGAAGATATGGGAGTTTATGGTTACACACTTTTTAGGACAATACCTCTATTAACCCCTAAAGTCGAATCAGCTGTTTGGTTATATCCTCATTCCAGCTATTTCAGCCACTATTATTTCCCATATTGCTTCATGAGGCTATAGGCTTCATAGCACCCTTCCTCACCAGCTTTACTCAAATCAGCAAGTCCTTTGGCCTTCTGGTTAGATAAAATGTATGACAATCCTCTATTATAATAGGCTTCAGCCATCTTATTATGCGTGGAGAGCACTTGCGTATAAAGACTTATCGCCTGCCGATAATCTCCCAATTCAGCATAAATGTTAGCCAAGTTGTATAGGATATAGGATGAGTCCTTACACCATTTTTGAGCCATTTGCAATTGATTAATAGCCGCTTTCCTCAACAAATTTTGATCACTGACAGCAGTAGACTTCAATCTAAGTTGTTTCATTGTACACACAGCTTGTTGCCAATATGCTAACCCCATGGTAGAGTCGGCCACCAAACACGAATCTAAATCACGATGTGCCGCAACATAATCATAGGTATCCATGTAAGCAACAGCACGCTGTAACAGCAATATGCTTGCTTCCTTAGCCGAAGGATGGCGATTCAGTTGCTGTGTCAACTTAGCCTGAATGGCAAAGATCAATGAAGACTTCTCTACCGAACTACTATCCCGTTTGTAAGAAATATAAAGTGGATTCTGCAATGAATGATGCTGATTAAAAACTTCCACATCCCTATTTTCTAATGATAATTCCGTAAGACCATTACGATATTTATAATAAGACAAGGCAAACATAGGCATCAATTCCGTGCTTCCTTTCATATTTTGCACAAAGCCTCTTGTCTTGCTTGAATATTCAGTTGTCGACACTTCATCTGGCAGTTCTATCCATTGGTCATATTTCTCAATGTCAAAATCATTCAACTGACGCACACGACGCAACTTTGCTTTGCTCCAACGTTGCTGCACCCCATTCTGCTTATCCAATTGCGCTTTGAGCAAATGGAATTCGTCCATCTCAGCTTTTGCTATCATTCCAATTCGCCGATAGCAACGTGCTCGGCTCTGTAATCCTATCCAAAAATTAGGAAATTGCTTTAAAACGGCTGTATAATCAGCTATTGCAGCCTTATACTCCCCTACTCTATCCAACAAAAGAGCACGATTATAACGCGCTTGGAGATTTTGTGGTTCATGACGAAGAACGAAGGTAAAATCTTGAATGGCACGATTATCATCGCCCACAGTAATGCGCAATAAGCCACGGTTGTAATGGGCTAAAAAGCTATTGGGGTCCATATCGATGGCCTTGTCGAAATCTTCCATTGCTAAACGCAACTGATTAAGATTGACACGACACATGGCACGATAAGTATAATTGTTGACAACTTTAGGAAGATAGTGTATGGCCTGCGAAAAAGCTTCATTACCTCGCGCCCATGCACTCCGCTGTAAATAAATCCTACCCAATACAGACCATGAGCTACCATCATAAGGATTGCGTTTCAATGTGCGCTCCAACCACAACTTTGCACTATCTACCTTGTTCTCTTTGAGATAGGTCTCGGCCATCAGCGAATAGCTATTGGGCAAGTCTGGCCAGCGCTTTATGATACCATTCAAGTCTAATCGCGACTGCTTGATTTCACCGTTATAGAACTTTGCCAAGGCACGATTAAACCAATATTCACGCTCATCAGGTTGCAAGCTGATCGCCTTGGTATAATCTTCGACTGCTGACTCATACTGCTTTAAATTCAGAGAATTGGCTGCACGTGCACGAAATAGCTCATGAACATAAGGATTGAGTTGTATGGCATGATTATAATCACCTGCTGCCCCCTGATAATCACCCAAACTTTGTTTCGCAACACCTCTATAAAACCATGCACGATAAAGGTTAGGGCGATTAGAGATAATGTTGTTACAATATTGGATAGCAACAACATAATCTTGATAACCTAAAGCCGTTTCACAAGCTTCCAATAAACGCTCAATGTTGTATTGAGCACGAATATTAGCAATAAAGGTTACAAGTAGACAGCAAGTGAGCAGAATTTTTCGCAAATGAATATCCCTTATTTTTTCGCTACCTTTGTGCGATAGTTACAACGAAATTTACCTTTCAGCATCGCTTTTAATTTGCCTGCGATCATTTGTTTTCGCAATACGGGCAAATGATCGATGAACATCTTCCCCTCTAAATGATCAAACTCATGTTGCATCACACGAGCAAGGAAACCTTCAACCCATTCTTCATGCACCTGGAAATCTTCATCTTGATAGCGCACTTTGATACGAGTATAACGCTCAACACGTTCTGTTAAACCCGGTAAAGACAAACATCCCTCATCCATGATCTCGGTAGGTGCAGTTTCATCAAACGCTAAAATATGTGCATTGATAAAAACTTTTCGCAAGCCTGCATACTCTGGATAATCGTCTTTCATCACATCTAAGTCCATTACGACAACGCGAATATCACGACCTATCTGAGGTGCAGCTAAGCCTATGCCGTTACTTTCAGCTAAAGTATCAAACATATCTGCGATGAGCTTCTTTAAATCCGGATAATTCTCATCAATATCCTGTGCTACTTTGCGCAACACAGGTTGTCCATATATATATATAGGTAATACCATCCTTTTATTTCTTATTCTCTTTGTGGCAAGAAAAACACATGCTTTTGTGCCATAATATGTATGACTTTACGGGCAAAAACATACGCTTTTAATAGCCAATAACAATGCTTTTTGCTAAACCTATAGATGCAACCTCAACAATGTGCCTGAGAGAATTGCTTATATTGCAAATAATCTTGTAAAAGAATTGTTGCAGAAATCTCATCCACTAACCCCTTGTTTTCACGGCGAACTTTCTTTCGTACGCCACTCTCTATAATTGCTCTATGCGCTAATACCGAAGTATAACGCTCATCATAATAAACAATGGGGATGGTCGGTTGCAACTTTTGCCACCGTTTTACAAACTGTTCTACCCGTTGAAGGTTCTCACTCGGTGCGCCATTGGGTTGTGTCGGACGCCCGATAACAATCTCTTCGACTGCCTCTTTTACTATATACTGCAAAAGAAACATCACCAAATCTGTTGTTGCAATAGTGACTAACCCATTTGCAATAATTTGCAATGGATCAGTCACTGCTATACCTGTACGCTTCTTACCGTAATCAATGGAAAGGATGCGTGCCATTCTTATTGTTCAGACTTCTGTTGGATAGCTTCTCACTTACTTTTTATAAAGTAACCATGCATCAGCATACTTTGCACGCAAAGTATTGCGACTATTCACAGCATCAGCTTTGCTATCGTAAGAAGCGGCAACAACCCGATAGAGATTTCGTTCCTGATTAAAAACGATAGAGGGGTTATAGCCTTCATTACGCAATGTGTTTTGTACTCCCTCAGCATTTGCCTTCAACGAGAATGAACCCACAACTACACCGAAGTTTTTAACTACAGGGCCAGAAACCACACTATAATTTTCCTGACGAACAACAGCATTATCAACATTGTCTACAACGGTTGTCTCTGTAGAACTCTTTTGTTCTAAAGGCGTTACCACTGGAGCTGTTGTCTGAGGCTCTTCTGATTGCTGCGCAGCCTCTTGCGCCTTTGCTTTCTCATAAGCCTTCTTATATGCACTTTCACTGGAACCACAACTCGTAAATGCAGCTAATGCGCATACGCTTAAACAGAATACAAGAGTTTTTTTCATAATCTCTTATTTGTTAAATAATTCAACTTATAATCTCTAATTATACTGTGCGAAAGTACAAAATATCTCACGAAAAAATTACGGACACGCGCATAAAGTTTGTTAAATAAGATATTTACGCCATATTTAACAAAAAATGAGCAGTAGGAACTTGAAGATATTAGAAATATATTGTATATTTGCTTCAGATTTTCGATGCTGGTTTGAAACAGCATTTGGAAGTTTATTGTTGAACATACATAAAAAATTAGCTTATGAAGACTTTAGGTTACATTTGTGCTTTCTTAGGTGGAGCAATTGCTGGTGCAACATTAGGTTTGTTAGTAGCCCCCGAAAAGGGAACCGACACACGTGAACGCATCGCTGAAACATTAGACGATTTTTGTAAAAAGCATAACCTCAAACTATCAAGAAAAGAGGTTAATGATCTCGTTGCCGACATCAAAGATGCTTCGGCCGATGCTATAGTTGACTAAATCCTATGTTCTCAAACGACAGAAATATAGAAACGATAGGACAACTTATTGAATCGCTGAAACACTACATCGGGCTGCAACAACAATTTTTAAAGCTCGATGTAGTGGATAAGATTGTCCAACTGATTACTGCAATAACAATTGGAGCCATCATTGCCGTGTTGTTAATGTTGGCCTGCATTTATGTAAGTTTTGCTGCCGCCTATGCCCTATCGCCTATTGTTGGAAATGTTTTAGCTTTCAGTATCGTTGGTGGAGGTTATCTTCTACTGCTCCTTATTTGCTTTATCTTCCGCCATCAGTGGATTGAGAAACCTTTAGTTAGATTTCTCGCAAATTTACTTTTAAACAAAAAGGTATGAAAACGGTACAAAAATATAATTCATTAGAGGATATTCGTTTGCAAAAAGAAATGTTGCAAACTGATTTGCACCAGAATGAACAACAGATAGCTTTGCTTTGGAAAGAGTTGCTCAAACCTGCAGAAGCTTTTCAAAAGAATGCTTCAACCTCTAAACGCCTTATCGGCCTTTTTAACGTAGGAGCAAACATTCTTGATGGAGCTATCTTAGGTTGGAAACTGTATAAAAAGTTTAGATAATAATCTCTTCACCATCATATCCGAAATGCACATGCGGTGGTAATTGCTGTTGTGCATTGCAATGTAGCCCCGCATCGTGTGTCAAATGAGTGATATAGATTTCCTTTATATCGGGGAAGCGCTTTGAAAAGGCAATGGCATCACCTATGAGCTGGTGACTATGATGAGAACGTTTCCAGCGTAGCCCATTAATAATCAGTAATTCGATACCTTCCAATAAAGGATATTCTGTTTCATGCATTGATTTCATATCAGTGATATAAGCCATGCGATTTATGCGAAATCCTAAAATCGGTAAATCACCATGCATCACTTGAATAGGCATAATTGACACCTCACCAACGCTAAAAGCCTGATGTGCAACGATTGTATGTAAATGAAGATCGGGTGCACCGGGATAGAGCATTCCTGATTTTGGAAAACAATAAGGCATCGTTTGATGCAAAGCTTCAACAACATCGTGCTGCGCAAAGATATCAACAGCGCTTACCCAACAAAAGGGACGCAGGTCATCTAAGCCCGCAACATGATCATAATGAATGTGTGTAAGTAGCACAGCATCAAGTTTTTTAAAAGGCAATCTCAACATTTGCTGACGGAAATCGGGACCACAATCAATTAAGATACGTGTCTCTCCAACTTCCACTAATGCAGAAGTACGTAGACGTTTGTCATGGCTATCATTACTTCTGCACACGTCACATTGGCATCCTAAAACCGGAACCCCTTGCGAAGTCCCTGTCCCTAATAATGTTATTTTCATACAATGTTTACTTCCGGATGGATAGAGATGCCAAACTTTTTTTCCACATCATGGATAATTGCATCACTCAAGGCTATAATATCGGTTCCTTTTGCTCCACCTAAATTTACCAATACAAGTGCTTGTTTCTCATAAACACCGGCACGACCTAAATGTTTTCCTTTCCAACCACATTGTTCAATAAGCCATCCGGCAGGAATTTTATACAGTGTTTCGCCAACCTTATAAAATGGCATGGCGGGATATCGTGTAATAAGCCGCTCAAAAGTATGTGCCTCTACAAGCGGATTCATAAAGAAACTCCCTGCATTGCCAAGCACTTTGGGATTGGGAAGTTTCTTTTCCCGAATGGCAATAATGCTTTGACGCAACTCTTTTGCAGATGGTGTTAGAATATGATTTTCGGCCAAAGCCGCTCGGATATTACCATAATCTAAATGGGGTTGTAATGTCTTCGATAGCCGATAAGACACATGCGTAATGAGGTAATGATTTTTCCATTCATGTTTAAACTTGCTATTCCGATACGAATAACCACAATCAGAGCCTGTAATTGTTTCGACTTCACCAGTCGCGAGATTAACAGCTTCAACAGATTCGATTACATCCTTCACCTCACAACCATAGGCACCGATATTTTGTACAGCACTTGCCCCTACCTCACCTGGTATTAAAGACAAGTTCTCTACACCATGATAGCCATGTGTAACACAGAAATCGACAACGTCATCAAAGATTTCTCCCGAACCACAATGCACAATTACATCATTATCTATAGGGGCGACATCAATTCCTTTGATTGCAGAATGAACGACAATACCGTGGAAGTCTCCTTTTAATAAAAGATTGCTCCCTGCACCAAGCAGTAACAAAGGCGCTGTGGAAGCACGTAAAAAATGAGCAATGGCCTGTGCTTCTGCTATAGATTCGTATTCTAAAAATCGATCACACGCAACAGGAATACCAAATGTATTGTGTGCTAACAAACTATAGTTTTTCTCGTCAATCATTGAGCATGTATTACATTGAAAGCTTCATCAACTTCCATTCTTTCCCTATCTTTTTAAATGTTAACTCTGTTTCCAAACCATTTGCAATGCCACGGATGACAAAAATCTTTTGATTGCTCTCCGTATATTTCTGCCCATAGATAATATTATAAATAAGTGCATGTGGCAATTCTGGGGCAAATGAAGGCCACTGCTCTGGCAACAATGTCCCAGAAGTGTTACTAAAGTCATTATCAGGATCAGGCCCAACAAAGTACAATGGATCATGCACACTACGTGCTTGGAAAGCGGAATCTGTTGCAAAACGCTGATAGAAATGCAGAAATGATGCATTGCTATTTTGCCTTATAGGATGAACATTCAAAGAAGTTAGCATCCATTCTCCATGGATACGATTAAACAGATATTGTTTAACCGAGTTATTTGTTAAGTAAATTTTTTCTACTACAACATGATTAATGGTTGTATCCTTCACAACTTTCATTTGCTTGGCATTGTCAAATATCAACGTATAGAAATCTTGACGCATAAAGAAATTGTCAATCTTCCACTTATCCTTTGCTATCGTTCGTACAACCTTTCCATTCTCATAAACCGGCAAAGGAAAAAGAATACGCTTACGCTGCAGCTTTCTGTTGGCTGCGAAATTGAAGAAAAAATCGTCAAACAACTCATCTGCTGCTTTTGGCATGGGCTGCTCACTAAGCAATGTTTCTAATGTATCGGCAGAAGTTGAATCAACATTCCCTGTATCAACCGCTACACTATCGTCCTTTATTGGCTTTTTATCTGTACATGCTCCTGTTGAAAATAAGATAGACAACAGAATTAGTAATCCCGAACCATAGAGTAATCCTTTTCTCATAACAATATTTATTGCTTTCTTTTGCTATATTTTCGTGCAAAAATACAACATTATTCCGACTACAACAATAAAGCGATTAAAAAAAAGAAATCGTTGGAATTTTACAAACTAACATTCGCAAGTATCAAGTAAAATACGTAACTTTGCATCAATAGTTTTTAGAACAACAACGATATATAACAATATGCTTTTAGAAAAAATAGCATCACTCCTTGAGGAGGTGAATCAATTAAAGGCTAAGAATGCCGAAGATGTGGAACAACTGAGACTGAAATATCTTAGTAAAAAGGGTGAGATTAATGGCCTTATGGCAGATTTTAGAAACGTAGCTGGCGATGAGAAAAAGACTATAGGCATGAAAATCAATGCGCTTAAGCAGTTGGCTACTGAAAAAATCAATGCATTAAAAGAGGCTGTTGCCAGCACTGACTCGCAAGAAGACACACTTGACCTCACACGCACCCCTGCTCCTATAGCTTTAGGAACGCGGCATCCTCTCACTATTGTGCAAAATGAAATCATTGCTATTTTTCAACGTATGGGATTTGTTATGGCAGATGGGCCAGAGATTGATGATGATAAACATGTGTTTACCATGCTTAACTTCGCTCCTGACCATCCTGCGCGAGACATGCAAGATACGTTTTTTATCGAACAAAGTGATCCTAACGATGTAACGAAAAATATCTTACTGCGCTCCCATACATCGGGCGATCAGTCTCACTATATGGAGACTCATCAACCACCTTTCCGTATACTCTGTCCCGGCCGCGTTTATCGTAACGAAGCTATCAGTGCACGTGCACACTGTTTCTTTCACCAAGTTGAGGGGCTTTATGTTGACAAAAATGTGAGTTTTGCCGATTTAAAGCAAGTTTTACTTACTTTCGCACGCGAAATGTTTGGTACAAATACCAAGATTCGCTTGCGCCCAAGCTATTTCCCTTTCACTGAACCCAGTGCTGAAATGGATATTACTTGTAACATTTGCGGTGGCACAGGATGTGGATTTTGTAAACACACAGGATGGGTTGAGATATTAGGATGTGGCATGGTTGATCCTAATGTGTTAGAGGCATGTGGCATTGATAGTTCTATTTATAGTGGTTATGCTTTCGGTATGGGTGTAGAGCGCATAACAAATTTGAAATATCGTGTAAATGACTTGCGTCTGTTCTCAGAAAATGATGTGCGTTTCTTAAAACAATTCACTTCTGCTCGATAGTCTCTATCATTCATATAACAAATTCGTCGGCAGAAAGATTGCCGACGAATTTGTTATTTTCCTTTTATAAAAATGCCACATCGGGTCTCTGATAATGATAAAACCCTATTACTTACAACAGATAACTGCAAGAAAAAGCCTCAACAATAAATTATTTTTTAAATTATTTTATCAAACCCTTGTATAAAATAATACTTATTAGTATTTTTGCAAAAGAATTGAAACGCATTTTTATTGTTGAAAGCTATAAAATACATATTATTTGCTTTGATTTTACTCTGCACGGCTTGCAACTGGGTGTTAAAGAGTAATTCCACAGAAAAAAAGCACATAGAAGTCGTTCGTTATGACCGATTAGAGAGCCGCTATCTTACAACGGGAGACTTTTCGGCCTTGCAGGAAATGAATACAGAATACGCTATTGAAACAAAAACACTCATAGAAAATGTTTTAAATTTAGGTGCAGTCTATGAACCTGACATCAATAGCACCCTGCTCAACTATTATCAAGACATCACGCTGCAAAAACTTATAGCTGACGTAGAGGAGCAATATAGTGATATGGATGATGTTAATCAAGATCTCACAAAAGCATTTACAAAAGCTAAAAAGGAGATTAAGAACATTACTATTCCTACCATCTACACCCAAATCGGAGCTTTTGATCAAAGTATTATTGTGGGCGAACAGACGATTGGAATATCATTGGATAAATATCTTGGAGCAGATTATCCACTTTATCAGAAATATTATCATGCAAATCAGCGGACGACAATGACACGGGAATATATCACTCCAGATTGTTTGTTTTTCTATCTCATGAGTCTTTACCCCATGAAAAATGCAGAAAACAGCAGCCAACAAGCCAAAGATATGCACACAGCACGCCTTATGTATGTTACGAATCAACTCGTCGGACGTGAGGCCTTCAACACAAATGGTGTGAAAACAGTAGAAAAATACATGAAGC
Source organism: Segatella oulorum JCM 14966 (assembly GCF_000613785.1). Classification (GTDB taxonomy): domain Bacteria; phylum Bacteroidota; class Bacteroidia; order Bacteroidales; family Bacteroidaceae; genus Prevotella; species Prevotella oulorum. Next base: position 20,489 of record NZ_BAJQ01000011.1, read on the forward strand.
ACCACGATAAGCTTACGCTGAATGGGTTGCTCATACAATAGACAGTGGTGCCTTTTCCTCTCACTTTTCGTGATGGAGGAACTACTTATATACCCCTAATGAATTATGCCATACACCATAATATATAAGGAAAAGGAAAGTGATACACATTACAAATTATTAAACGCCTCGTTTATAATAACCCTAAGAACAAATTTATTGTGTAAATTTTGCAAAGCGGAGTTTGCAAATAAGAAAATAATTACTATCTTTGCAGCACATTTAGAATAAACAAAATAGTGGCAAGATAATGGAAGCTTTCTTTCGCACACATACTTATTTGGTAGAGCATACCCGCGATTCTGTGAGGCGTTCACTCATGGATGAGATTGATTGGAATGATCGCCTTATAGGAATTAAAGGTACGCGCGGCGTCGGAAAGACCACCTTCTTACTACAATATACAAAAGAGAAATTTGGCGCAACAGATCGTCGGTGCCTTTACGTAAATATGAATAATTTCTATTTTCAAAGTAAAGGTATAGCAGAATTTGCTGGCGAATTTGTAAGTCGTGGTGGAGAAGTTCTGCTTATAGACCAAGTGTTCAAACAGCCAAATTGGAGCAAAGAATTGAGACTTTGCTATGACCGATATCCACAACTGAAGATTATCTTTACAGGTAGTAGCGTGATGCGCCTGAAAGAAGAGAATCCAGAGCTGAACAATATTGTAAAGAGTTATAACCTCAGAGGCTTCTCTTTCCGCGAATTTTTAAACCTCCGCACAGGTAAGACATTTCATGCTTATACGTTGGATGATATTCTACAACAGCATGAGCATATTGCAAAAGAGATTTTACAGACCACACCTCCATTAGAATACTTTAAAGAATATCTTCATCATGGTTTTTATCCGTTCTTTTTAGAGCAACGAAACTTTTCTGAGAATTTGTTAAAGACGATGAATATGATGACGGAAGTGGATATCCTACTCATCAAGCAGATTGATTTAAAATATCTCACAAAAATAAAGAAACTATTTTATCTTTTGGCACTTGAAGGAGCAAAAACGCCCAATATTAGCAACTTGGCAGAAGAGATTGATACCAGTCGTGCGACAGTGATGAATTACATTAAGTATTTAGCTGATGCACGTCTTATTAACATTATCTACCCTGTTGGTCAGGACTTCCCCAAAAAGCCAAGCAAGGTGATGATGCATAATCCGAATTTGCTTTATGCTATCTATCCATTGTTGTTTGATGAACAAGAAGTAATGGACACCTTTTTTGTGAATTCACTGTGGAAAGATCACCGCGTAAACCAAACTTCACACGATCACTATTTCACGGTTGACAATAAATATAAATTTAAAATTCAAGACATGCAGAACGAGCAAAAGCATCGCTGCCACTCTGATACGATTTATGCACGTTATAACACCGAAGTCGGACAAGGGAATTGCATTCCTCTATGGTTGTTCGGCTTTCTTTATTAAGTAACAACAAATAGATTTTAGATATACAAAAACATTCATTAATTTAATAATAAAATGGCTAAAGAGAAAAAGTTTATCACATGTGATGGTAACACAGCCGCTGCACATATCAGCTATATGTTTACAGAGGTAGCTGCCATCTATCCTATTACTCCGTCGTCTCCGATGGCAGAGCATGTTGACGAATGGTCGGCAAAAGGTCGAAAGAATTTATTTGGTCAGACCGTTTCTATCCAAGAAATGGAATCTGAAGGCGGTGCAGCTGGTGCCGTTCACGGTTCTTTGCAAGCTGGTGCCTTGACTTCAACTTATACAGCCTCGCAAGGTTTGTTGTTGATGATTCCCAACATGTATAAGATTGCCGGCGAATTGCTTCCCTGCGTATTTAACGTATCGGCGCGTACATTGGCCTCTCATTCGCTCTGTATTTTCGGCGATCACCAAGACGTTATGGCATGTCGCCAAACAGGGTTTGCAATGTTCTGCTCGGGTTCCGTGCAAGAAGTGATGGATCTTTCTGCCGTGCCACATTTGGCATCGTTGGAAAGTTCTGTCCCATTTGTTAATTTCTTCGATGGCTTCCGCACCTCTCACGAATACCACAAGATTGAAGAGATGGATATGGAAGACATCCGTCCATTGGTAAAGCAAGAGTTTATTAAGAGATTTCGTGACCGTGCATTGACACCTGAACGGCCTGTGACACGCGGTACAGCCGAAAATCCGGAAACATTCTTCACCCATCGTGAAGCATCGAACCAGTATTACGATCGTATTCCTGGAATCGTAGAAAAGTATCTTGGTGAGATTTCAAAGATTACAGGTCGTGAGTACCATCTCTTTAATTATTATGGTGCAAAGGACGCAGAGAATATTATCATCTTGATGGGTTCTGCAACAGAACCTGCGCGTGAAGCCATCGACTATCTTGTTAAACAGGGTAAGAAAGTGGGTATGGTTGCTGTGCACCTCTATCGTCCATTCTCGGTTGAAGCTATCCGTAAGGCTATTCCTGAAACTGTGAAGCGTATTGCCGTGCTCGATCGTACAAAGGAGCCAGGTGCAGAAGGCGAGCCTTTGTATCTTGATGTGAAGAGTGCACTCTACGAAGATCCACGCAAGCCCCTGATTGTTGGAGGTCGTTATGGTTTAGGCTCTTCAGACACAACACCTGCAAAGATTATTTCAGTGTTCAACAATCTCGAGTTGCCTATGCCAAAGAACCACTTCACAGTGGGTATTGTTGACGATGTCACCTTTACCTCACTTCCCGAAGTAGAAGAAATCCCTCTGGGTGGCGAAGGATTATATGAGGCAAAATTCTATGGTCTTGGTGCAGACGGAACCGTTGGCGCAAATAAGAACTCGGTTCAGATTATCGGTAACAACACTAACAAATATTGTCAGGCTTACTTTAGCTACGATTCTAAGAAGTCGGGTGGTTTCACCTGCTCACACCTCCGCTTCGGAGACGAGCCTATTCATTCAGCTTATCAGGTAAATACGCCTAACTTTGTAGCTTGTCACGTTCAGGCCTACCTCCACATGTATGACGTTACACGCGGTTTGCGTGATAATGGCACATTCTTGCTGAATACCATTTTCGAAGGCGAAGAGCTCGTTAACTTCATTCCCAATAAGGTGAAGGCTTATTTTGCAAAGCACAACATCAAGGTTTACTATATCAATGCAACCAAGATTGCGCAAGAGATTGGGTTGGGTAACCGCACCAATACTATTCTTCAATCGGCATTCTTCCGCATCACGAAAGTTATTCCCACCGAACTTGCCGTTGAGCAGATGAAGGCTTTCATCGTGAAGTCGTATGGAAAGAAAGGACAAGATGTGGTTGACAAGAACTATGCAGCAGTTGACCGTGGTGGCGAATACAAAGAACTTGCTATTGATCCCGCATGGGCTAAACTGCCTGCTGACGAAGATAAGGATGGCGATGTTCCCACATTCATCAAAGAAATTGTTCGTCCTATCAACGCACAATCGGGCGATTTGCTGAAAGTTTCTGACTTTGTGAAGAACGATACCGTCGACGGAACGTGGAAAAACGGCACAGCAGCTTTCGAGAAGCGTGGTGTTGCAGCATTTGTTCCCGTTTGGAATGCCGATAATTGTATTCAGTGTAACAAGTGTGCTTACTGCTGTCCCCACGCAACCATCCGTCCGTTTGTTTTGGATGATAACGAAAAGGCCGGCTTTGAGGGCACGACCATGGACATTCTTGCACCCAAACAGCTCAAAGGCATGCAATTCCGTATTCAGGTTGACGTGCTCGATTGTTTAGGTTGTGGAAACTGTGCAGATGTTTGTCCAGGTAAGAAGGGCGAAAAAGCTTTGGTTATGGCTCCGTTCAACGTTGACGATCCTAACATGAAAAAGGAAGAAGCCAACTGGGAATACATGGTGAAGCATGTCAAGAGCAAGCAAGATCTTGTAGACATCAAGCAGAGTCCTAAGAATAGCCAGTTTGCTCAACCATTGTTTGAATTCTCTGGTGCATGCTCAGGTTGCGGTGAGACACCTTACGTAAAGTTGGTTTCACAGCTCTTCGGTGACCGCGAAATGATTGCCAACGCAACAGGTTGTTCATCTATCTATTCAGCTTCTATTCCTTCAACACCTTATACCACGAACGAAAAAGGACAAGGACCGGCATTCGATAACTCGCTGTTCGAAGACTTCTGTGAGTTTGGTTTAGGTATGGCTATGGGTAACAAGAAAATGCGCGAGCGTATTACCGTGTTGCTCAACAATCTCATTGCAGACGATAAGACAGCTGCAGATTTCAAATCAGCTGCACAGAACTGGATTGATAACAAGAACGATGCCGACGGGTCGAAAGTGGCTGCAGCTGCTTTGAAGCCATTCATCGACAAAGGAGCAGCTGCCGGTTGCGATGTTTGCAAAGAACTGCAAACCCTCGACCACTATCTCGTGAAACGCAGCCAATGGATTATCGGCGGTGATGGTGCTTCTTACGACATCGGCTACGGCGGTCTCGACCACGTGCTCTCAACGGGTGAAGATGTAAATATCCTCGTACTCGATACCGAGGTCTACTCTAACACGGGTGGCCAGAGTTCTAAGTCTACCCCATTGGGTGCCATTGCACAATTTGCTGCACAAGGTAAGCGCATTCGCAAGAAAGACCTGGGCTTGATGCAAACCACCTATGGTTATGTTTACGTAGCGCAGGTGGCTATGGGTGCCGACAACAATCAAACCCTCAAAGCCATTCGCGAGGCAGAGGCCTATCCCGGACCATCGCTTGTCATTGCTTATTCCCCCTGTATCAACCACGGTATTAAGGGAACGAAAAACATGAAGCGTAACATGGGACGCAGCCAGAACGAAGAGAAGCTCGCTGTAGATTGTGGCTACTGGCACTTGTGGCGCTATGATCCACGTTTGGCTGACGAAGGCAAGAACCCATTCCAATTGGATTCTAAAGCGCCGAACTTTGCCGACTTCCGCGAATTCCTCATGGGCGAGGTGCGCTACTCTTCAGTAGCAAAGGCTTATCCGGCCGAGGCAGAGGAGCTCTTCTCAGAAGCTGAGAAGATGGCGAAGTTGCGCTATCAGACTTATGTTCGCAAGAGCAAAGAGGACTGGAGCGAAGAAGCTTAAAACATAGGCATCGAAAGGATGCTCAACATCATTTTAAGGGCTTGTACAAACCATGTACAAGCCCTCAATTTTTGTTTTATCATGTGCAGCCTCAAAAGCAGCAATACGCTTTTTAAAGATTTATCGCTGTTCGGCAAAAACAAATTAAAAGTCTGCAATCTGTATGGTGATGCAGGCGCTTTTAATCTATAAAGAAATGTTGACGCCCGAGGTCGATAGTCAAGAATTCCATGTGGAAATGTTGACGCCCGAGGTCGATGGTCAAGAATTCCATGTGGAAATGTTGACGCCTGAGGTCGATCGTCAAGAATTCCATGTGGATTTTTGCGCCCGAGGTCGATTGTCGAGAATTAAAGGCAGAACTTGCTACAATAAAAACAACAATATTGCGTTAAAGATAGCAGATGAAGAGAAAACAGTTTCTGACCACCTGCCTCGCAGTGGGCTTTGCGCTGGGGCTACAAGCGCAACGCCGGACGGTGCAAAACAGGCCCTATACCGATTTGCGCCCTTGGCATCTTGGCATTGCTGTGGGCGCGCATGTGCAGGATGTGACGTTGAAAAATGCGGGGCCACAACAGCTCACGGCACCCGATGGTACCAACATTGCAGCCGACATTGCCGCCGACCAAGACCGCTGGGATGCTGGTTTTCAGGTGGGTGTGCTGGGCGAGGCACGCCTATCCGCCCATCTTCAGCTGCGCTTAACGCCTACCCTCTATTTCGGTTCACGCCATTTGGTGTTCCACAACCGCATGATGCCAACCCCAACGGGGCAGCCCATCGCGCAGCAACAAACACTGAAAACAGTGTATGTGGCCGCACCCGTCGACCTCATCTTTGCCGCATCGCGCCTCAACAACCATCGTCCTATGTGCTGGCAGGCCTTGCTCCAGCTTTAAATCTGAGTGGACGCGGCAACGATTATGTGCGCCTGAAACCCTACGATATATTCTTCACCGTGGGTTTAGGCTGCGATGCCTACCTGCCTTTCTTCAAAGTGAAGCCCGAACTCAAATTCATGTTCAGCCTGTTGGACGTGCTCGAACGCCAACGGGGCCGCACCTTGGAAGACCATCAGATGCTGCCTTATGTGAAATCGGTGCGCTCGGCCCGCACACAACTCTTCGCCCTCACGTTCTATTTCGAATGAGTGGACGAAGAACGGAGTACCAAAATCCCCCAACAATCTTCTTGCACACGCCGCTTTGAGCAGCAAACTAAGGAAGATTATTAATCCACGAATTGAGCGGTTAATATTTCCTCGAGGATTTGTTAACCCACGAACTGTTGGATTAATTTCTCCCGTTGGTTTTATTAACCCACGAACTGGAGAGTTCATTCCACGCATGGATTTGAACGTATAACATGAAGAAAGCGCCACAGATGGGCGATTTCTTGTCCATCTGCGACGCTGAAAGGGGGCAATAGTGAAAGACTTACTGCCAGCACACACCCCATTTACATAGAAGGCTTGCATGATTGATGCTCGCCTTCTGCATTTATCTATTTACTTTTTGATACCAATTTAGTGGGCAAACACTACCGAATTGGCTTGAAATGTAGCTGCATTTTGCCCACAAAAATGGCGTTTTTACCATTGTGGTCAACGGGCACTTCGTGTCCATCCAAATCTTTTACATAACGCAGCGTCGTGAAAAAGCTGTGTGAATGGCCACCCAACACCAAATCGACACCACGCGTTTGGGCAAACACCTGTGGGTCGCCATCGCCCTCACGCAGCCAACCCAAATGCGAGATGCAAATGACAAGGTCGCACTTTTCACGCCCCTTGAGCAGCTTCACCATGTCGTTGGCCACACGCACGGGGTTGAGATATTTAATGGGCAGATAGTTTTTGGCCACCACCAAACCTTCTAAAGGCGGGTCGAGGGCAAAGACACCAATCTTCAATCCCTTGCGCTTGATGATGGTATAGGGCTTGACCACGCCATCGAGCGGTGTGCCCGTGAAATCATAATTGGAGCAGAGAATGGGGAAATGTGCCATCTTGAAAATGCGCACCATGTTGTTAATGCCAAAGTCAAACTCGTGGTTACCAATGGTTGCTGCATCATAGTGCATACGATTCATCAACCCAATCTCCACCTCACCTTTAAATAATGTGTAGTAGGGTGAACCTTGCGAGAAGTCGCCGCTATCGAAAAGCAGCAGGTCTTTGTCGGCCTTGCGCTCTTGTTGCAGCATGCTTAGACGGCGCACGAAGCCGCCACGACCGGCCCAAAGCGTGTCGGCCAGTTGCTCACTCAACGGCATAATGCAGCTGTGGGTGTCACTGGTGTGAAGAATGGTGAGCTGTTTTTGCGCCATCAGCGGCCATGCCATGCACAAAAGCACGGCGGCCATCACCGCGCGCAATCTCGGAATGTGTAGATAGAATAATGTGTTCATTGTTTGCTAAGAAAAGAAAAAACTTATTTTTCAACCACGATGCGCCCTTCAACCTGGCTGTTCACCGGCTCGCCCTGCGCCATTTTGTGGCGAAAATAATTGGTAATGATGAAGCGGGTGTCGTTCTCTTGCGTCTTCGGTGAATTGAGATTTGTGCCCGATTTGAAAGCCGTGAGCTTGTCGTTGCCCTGTGCCAAATAGTCGATTGTGGCAATGCGATAGGAGGCTTTGTCGTCGATGGGACGGCCGTTGAGCGCACAGCTGCGCAGCTTGCGGTCGTTGGTAAACACGAGTTTCACGCCCTTGCTCACCCCTTCGCCACCGGTGTAGGCCATTTCGGAAAAGAGTTCTTTCACCTTGTCGCCCGAAAGCGTCAGAAAACAGATTTTGTTTTCAAAGGGAGCAATGTCCACTATGTCGCCAAAAGTCACCTTGCCTTTCTTCAACGCCGCACGAATGCCGCCCATGTTGTAGACCGCAAAGTCCACCTGCTCGTTGTAATCCTTCGCCGCCCAGCACATGATGTCGGCCAGCAAATTGGAGAGATCGCTCTCGGGACGATGCACCGCCATGTCCTTAGCTGCCTCACCCACCACGGGACTCATGATGCTATCCACCACATGCCGATAAGGTTGCAGAAAGGCGTTGGCTTCAGGTTCGGGCGTGGCATCATAGCGCTTGTCGATGAGTATGCGGCTGCGCGTCACGTCGGTCAGCACATAATGTTGCCGACACGAAGCCAAAGTCAGCAGCAAGGGCGCCATCCATAAAAAAGTTGTTTTGCAATTCATACGTTCTGTTTTAGGCATACAAAGGTAGCGAATTTGCAGAAAAATGCGAAGTAATAGTGTTAAAAACAAAAAAACAAGTGCGCAATAGCCGCCCACCACATTGTTTTTTGTACCTTTGCACCGCTTTACAACGTAACCGCTGCTGACAGAAGAGTTGTACAACATGTTGCGTTGGGCAAGAAACAAATTTAATTTTATAAGTAAAATGGATTTAATTAAAGTTGCTGAAGAAGCATTTGCAACCGGAAAACAGTTCCCAACCTTCGGTCCCGGTGACACCATCACTGTGGCTTACAAGATTGTTGAGGGAACGAAAGAGCGTATTCAGCTTTATCGCGGTGTTGTGATTAAGATTTCGGGACATGGCGAAAAGAAGCGCTTCACGGTGCGCAAGATGTCGGGAACGATTGGGGTAGAGCGTATCTTCCCGCTTGAATCGCCCAACATCGACTCGATTGAAGTGAACAAGCGTGGTAAAGTTCGTCGTGCGAAGTTGTATTATCTCCGCGCACTCACGGGCAAGAAAGCTCGTATTGTTGAAAAGAGAAACAACAAAACCGCAGCCGAATAAGCCCTGTTGCTTTTCACAAAGAAATAAAAAGAGGTGGAACACGTTCGCGTGTCTCACCTCTTTTTTGTGTGCTATACGCCCAACAGCAAAGCATTGCCGCAAGCATCGGCCGGCATTCCGCTATGCGCACGCCGCCTTTGCGCCATTCATTCCTGCGGCGTCTCCTCGTCTAAGAACGTTTTTCGCAAACTTTCCCAATCCTGAAAGCCCGCAAAGAGCGCCAAACGATTTAAAAATTCTGTTGAAGGTTTTTCATGTCCCGTCAAATAGCCCCACAGCCGTTTCAGCGAACCTGCCGATAAATGCACGTGGTTATGGGCCAAAACTGTTGACGCTTGTTCAAAATCCTTCTGAGGTTTTGCATGTTCCACAAGCCTGCTCCCCACAACATGCAGCAGCTCATTCCATCTGCGTTTCATAACCTTTCTCGAAATATAATTCAGTGGTGCAAAGGTAATCATATTTTTTTATTAACTTTGCAAAAACAAAAAATAAGCCCCCCAATGAAAGAATTAACGTTGAAGTATGGGTGCAATCCCAACCAAAAGCCTTCGAAAATATTCATGGAAGAAGGCCAACTCCCCCTCGAAGTGCTCAACGGCCGCCCCGGCTACATCAACTTTTTAGATGCGCTCAATGCGTGGCAGCTGGTGAAAGAATTGCAAGATACCACGGGATGGCCTGCCGCAGCCAGCTTTAAACACGTCTCACCTGCCGGTGCTGCCATCGGTTTGCCGCTCACCGACACGCTCAAGAAGATTTATTTTGTCGACGACTTCGACGAGCCCCTCTCCCCCATTGCCAGCGCTTATGCACGTGCACGCGGTGCCGATCGCATGTGTTCGTATGGCGATTTCGTGGCTTTGAGCACCACGTGCGACCTGCAAACGGCACTGCTCTTGAAGCGCGAAGTGAGCGATGGCGTGATTGCACCGTCCTACACGCCCGAGGCTTTGGCCGTGTTGCGGGAGAAACGCAAAGGCACTTACAACGTCATTCAAATCAACCCCACCTATGTTCCGGCACCCATCGAGCACAAACAGGTGTTCGGCATCACGTTCGAACAAGGCCGCAACGAGGTTCATCTGACCGACGACTCACTCTTCGCCGATGTGCCTACGCGCAACAAAACCTTTACACCCGAGGCGAAACGCGACCTCATCATTGCACTCATTACCTTAAAATATACGCAGAGCAACTCGGTTTGCTATGCAAAAGACGGGCAGGCTATCGGCATCGGAGCAGGCCAACAGAGTCGTATCCACTGCACCCGGTTAGCGGGTTCAAAGGCCGACACATGGTGGCTCAGACAATGTCCAAAGGTGATGAACCTACCGTTTAAGGAGGGAATTCGCCGTGCCGACCGCGACAACACTATAGATGTTTACATCAGCGACGACCATGATGACGTGTTGCGCGACGGCGTTTGGCAACAGTTCTTCACCGAGAAGCCTGCCATTTTAACCCGCGAAGAGAAGCGCGACTGGATTGCACAAAACACGAATGTGGCGCTCGGCAGCGACGCCTTCTTCCCCTTTGGCGACAACATTGAGCGTGCCCACAAGAGCGGTGTGCAATACATTGCGCAGGCAGGAGGCTCCATCCGCGACGACAATGTCATCGAGACCTGCGACAAATATGGCATCGCCATGGCCTTCACCCACGTGAGATTGTTCCACCATTAAGCCACCCTTCATGAGCGATATTGACGAAATCATCGAGACGGGCTTGGTGTTTCGCGCAGCACCCAAAGCGCAATCGGGCAACAATAAGGTGAAAACCAAAGCCAAAAAGAAAAAATATATCACGGGCGCGCACGGCTCGGGCAGCGCCAAACAAAAGGCAAAATACCGGGAGCAGCGTGCCAAACGCCACCGATAACCCCAACACGTCGTCCGCGGACGACGTGCTTTTTTCTTCATATTTTGGCTGTTCGTCCACGGGCGAACAGCCATTTTTATCGTTTTTCGTTGTTCGTCCACGGGCGAAAAAGCATTTTTATTAAAAACAAGCGTTCGTCCACCGCCGAACAAACATTTTTATCAAAAACAGACGTTCGTCCACCGCCGAACAAGCATTTTCATCAAAAACAGACGTTCGGCACCTGCCGAACAAGCATTTTCATCAAAAACAGACGTTCGGCACCTGCCGAACAAGCATTTTCATCAAAAACAGACGTTCGGCACCTGCCGAACAAGTATTTTTCTCAAAAACAAATGTTCCGCACCTGCCGAACAAGTAATTTTCTTAAAAACGGGTGGTCAGCACCTGCTGAACACCCGTTTTCATCATTTCTCGTCTGTTGCACAAGCGCAACAACGGTGGTTTGCCTTAGAAATAATAGACCATGCCCACCTGCCATGCATTGGCACGTCCCTTTTTCTTGCCCGAAACATCGTTAAACACACGGTTGGCAGCCGAATTAAACGTGACCTCTCCCGTTGTGCCACACGCCACATTGTAGTTGGCATGCACCTGGAAATGCTTCAGCAACATCACGCCAAAGCCCATGTTCACGCTGAAAGCCGATGTTTTTAAACGCCAGTTGGCGGCGTTATCGTAAAAACTTTTACTCTTGTCGCCGATGTTAAGACCAATCTGTGGCCCCGCAAAAAGAAAGAAAGCGGCTGCATCAGCCAATCCTATCTCATAGCGCAAATTCAGCGGAATAGCCACCTGTTGTTGCTGCAAGGTGATGCCATCGCTCTCATCATAGAGCTTGGCTTGCCGCTGGTCATAAAGCGCCGACACATCAAATCCCCATCCGGTGACGGGCGATGCCACGCGCAATGTGGGGCCAAAGAAGTATCCTTCTTGGTTTTCTTTCTTCAACACGCGGTTCTTGAGCCAGAATTTTGTCACGTTCAAACCGCCTTTAAATCCAAAAGAAACATCGGTTTGTGCCTGCATGCCGGTGCTCATTCCGAACGCCAACAATGTCCATAAAATCATTTTCTTCATAAGCTAATACTTTTTATATGTTGTGATTAAAAGTTGAGTATTCATTTAATGCCGTTCCCGGCGCACCGAAACGCGTGCCGGTGTGCTGCCCGCTGCCTTTTGACTCGCGCCACGACGCAATCTTTTGGGCGTCGCAACGGGCTTGCGCTCCTCACGTTTGCGACTCGCTTTTGCTGTTCCTTGCTGCTGTGCCGCCATGCTATCCACCGAATCCTTGCGCGCTGGGTCGCCCCAAATCCGCGATTCAAAGGTCGCAATCTCCTGCTCTATGTGGCGCTGCTCCTGCGTCAAAGTGCTGTCGTTGCCCAACGATGGGCGCGTTTGTCCCAACAAATTGTCGGTCTTGTAAATCTTTCCACGATAGAGATGAAGCGTGAAAAAGTCGGCTAAGCTCATCGTCTCGGCCTGATTGAGCGCACTCGTTCTCACCCGCTGTTTCGCTAAGGCCGGTGCAACATCATCATAGCGCACCCAAAACAAGGGATAGCTCGTCGTGCCATGGCCGAAATCATCGTCGCGTTCTAAGATGGGACACAGCGCCACCACCTTACGATGAAACGAAGCAGTGGTTTGGTCATAATAGGCACTCTCCTTGATATAATAGCGCTTCACCTCGGCCGAAGGGATGTCGCTGTTGTCGATATGCACGCCCTTGTCGGTCTTTTCGTAAAAAATGTGGTGGTCGTCGAGGAACGTAAGTGGTTTGATGCGCGCATCGTCGGCAAAGCGTTCCTGCCCATCCAACCGATATTGATACACGTTCACACCGCCACGTGCCGGCCCCGCCATCATGAGTTTAAAGAGCAAGGTGAAGAGGTTCATGTTGCCATCCGTAGGCACCACGGGATAAGCCAGCCCCACATTGGCGGCATCATCCAATCGAAGCTCGCGATAAACATCGCGCCGCCACACCACATCTTCACTCACTGGATTGGCCGTTGGGAACGTCAATTTTGCCCGCAACGTGAGGTTGTTGGCATTCGTTTTCCGCACTTTCGCAGCAGCCTCAGCCCGCCTTGCCGGCGGTTGTGCTCCCCCTGCGGTGACCATCGTCAGCAACAAGGCCAACAACAAGTATTTCTTTCTATTCATCTTACTTCACTATAATTTCTAAAGCACCCTGCAATGTGCGCACCACCCCATCGGGTCCCACCGCACGAACATGGGTTATATAAAAACGACGGTTGCGCGAAAGGCCTCGGAAGGTCTCACGCTGACGGTCGGAAAAATCGGCTCCTGCCGAAGCGATGGGCACGGCATTGCCCAAGGCATCGAAAAAACGGTTTCAAAACCCAACACACGGAAGGGAATATCCAAGAGGCCATCGTCAATAGCTGCCTGCACACGTGTGCCGAAAGGAGCGCACCTTTGGACAGACTGCCACCCTTAAAACGATTGGTTCCAAGGCCGAGATAGGCCGTTGGGTCGGGCAATTTGCGCACTTGGAAGGTCGTTGTGGGCAACAATCGTTGCTGTCCGTGGTCCATCGCCCGCACGGAAATGGTCACCGGCTGCCCCACAGCATGCGGCGTCAGCACATAATGTCCGTTGCCCTTCGCCTGCAATCTGCCTCCCGTTGCCGTCACTTGCACCGCATTGGTCGGCACGCCGGGCACACTGACACTCACGGGATTGGGATAACCGGCATACAACACATTCATCATGTCGGCGGCTACGGTCGCTGTATGAGGCGCAGGAACCACACGATAGGTTTGCGTAAACGGGCGGCGAAGCCACTCACCTTGGCGATTGCGCACGGCAATATAACCCGAGAAAGCGTGTTCACCGATACCCGATACCGTGAAAGCATATTGCCCATTGGGCGTGGTGAGCGGTCGACCACCCACGACAATCTGCGGTCGCTGCGTCGTGTCAACCGCCGCCATCACGATAGAAGCCTTGAACGATTCGCCAGGATAGAGGGTGGTTTTCTCGGGAATGACACAGGCTTTCAGCTGATTCATCCGCACATCGTGCACATCGATATTTGCCACCAACGTATGCAACACCTCGCCTTCCGCGTAGCGCACGTCGCTTTGCAGCTTCGAAAGCTGCGTGACAGCAGCCGCTACAGGCATGTTTTCAAAACAATATTCCTGCCAGTTCTTGCCTTGCCGGCGTGCCTGCTGTGGCACCGTTGTAGCCAAATTGCTGCTGATGATGCTGCGTTGTTGGGCATCATCGACCATCGTGAGCAACTGGTTTCGATATTGATTGATAGCGTTGAAAAGTTCGTTTCCGCGACCTGTGCCCGGCGCAAGCATCACGATGTTGGCCGCTTCTACATTGTCTTTATGGCGAATAGCCGTCACATCGCCATCGCGACCATCGGCCTGTTGCACCAAAGCCACCTTCAAATCTTGCAGCAAGTTGTAGAGTGAGTCGCTGGCCTCCTTCACCCGTTTGGCTTGTGCAAACCATGCTTTCACCTTTTCGGGCTGCTGACTTAAGGCTGCGGCAAAGTCGTGATAGAGCGCCACATTCTCACGCGAAGCATTGGCTGTGGTGCGCCTTAATCCCGCATCCACCAACGAGAAGCCGTCCAACACCTCGGTAGAGACGTTGAGTGCCAACATTGCCAGCAAGACGATATACATGAGGTTGATCATCTTTTGGCGTGGTGAGATGAGCCGTTTGCGAATAGCCATTATGGGGTTTGTGTGGGTTGTGATGCGGCAGCGCGCATGTTAGTGGTCATCGCCTCTATCATGCGGGCATAGATGCCATTCAACTGTTCGATGTGTTGTGCCAGCAACTTGGTTTGCATCTGAATGTCATCGATGGTGCCCATCTGCTGACTGGCACTCTTCAACTGCATTTCATACACCTTAGTGATGCCCGTAAGTGTGCGGTTGAGATTGGTCATTTCTTCACTGTCCTGTGTCAAGCGCTGGCTTTGCTCGCCCACCTTTTTATATAATAGCGTGAGCTGCTGCAACGCCTCCACATATTGTTGTTGTGCCTCGGCCATCCCTTCGGGTGCCGCTGCGGGTGGCACGATAGCCGAAGACAAAGGAGTTTGCATTCCAACGCCGTGCGTTTTCTCCATAGCCAACTGAGCAGCCGAGGCTGTTGCAACACCAGACTTTGCCGCAGCAGCAACTTCTTTCTGTTTCGCTTGATTGGCATGCGTGGTGAGTTCCATGCCATCAGTGGTCTTATCGAAAGGCCGATCGAAGGCCGAAAGGAAGAACACCACCACCTCGGTACCCATACCTAAGATGAGCATCACATCGGCTCCCGGCAGATGAATAAGCTTAAACAGCGCACCAAGCACCACAATCGCCGCGCCCCAACTGTAGGCATAGTTCAGAAAAGTCTGTCCTGCCACACTGTCCATCCACTTTTGCAGCCGATAGACCACATTGATTTTGCTATATTTTGTCATCGCTTTTTCGTTTGATTACTACTGGGGGTATGGGCCAAACTGCGCACACAGCGGAATCCAATGTAGCAACGTGGCCGGTTTTGATATTCCCAACTGCGCCACGCCGAACGAATGAAACTCTCGGGATCTTTCCACGATCCGCCGCGCACACTCTTCCTCTTCAACGCGTAAGGGTCTTCCTTTGCAGCCTGATAAGCCAACTGTGGGTTCAAATCGTCCATGCCTTCAACCCCCGACTCGGTGTAAACGGTGCTCGTCCACTCGGCCACATTGCCTGCCATATCAAACAATCCGTTGGAGTTGGCACCATAGATGCCCACCTTGCTTGTGATGAGATTGCCATCTTCGGTGTAGTTTCCACGGTCGGGTTTAAAGTTGGCATAGAAACAACCTCGCCCATTTTTCATCTCTTTATTCTCCCAAGGGAATTCATTTCCCTGCTTTCCTCGCGCCGCATATTCCCACTCGGCCTCGGTAGGCAGGCGGTAACGCTGCACATAACGCGCCTCAGAACCCAAACCTTTCAGCAGATAAGCCGTGCGCCAGGCACAGAAAGCGTTGGCCTGTTCCCACGTGACGCCTACCACAGGATAGTCGTTATAGGCAGGATTGCTGAAGTAATTGCGCAGATACATCTCGTTGTCGGCATGCTTAAAATCGTTCACCCAGCACGTGGTGTCGGGATAAATGTTGACGATGTAGGTGTTCAAAAAGTCCCAAGGCCCTGTGCGAGGACGATCAATGGTCTGCTGCACAATCTGCCCATTGTCATCGATATAGGCCGTATCTTTTGAAATCATCACCACCTCATCGGCAGGATTCACATCGGTGTTAAACTGACGTTCGGCAGGATTCATGCGGTTTTTGCGCAACGCCGCCGCCGTGTAATCATAGATTTCATAACGATAATTCATCTGCCGCCAGTCCAAAAGTTTCTCGCCCGTCACGGGATTGGTGACATAAAGACTTTCAAATGCCCGCTGCTCCTCTTCGTTAGGATGGCGTGGAAGCGGCTTCTTCCAGTTGATTTGTGGTGCAATAGCATTGCCGTCTTTGTCCTCGGTTATCAGATAACTCTCGTCACCTCCGTAGGCAGGATCGGCCAAACGCATGCGCAAAATGCTGTCGCGCACCCACATCACAAACTGCTTATATTTGGCGTTAGTCACCTCGGTTTCGTCCATCCAAAAGCCATCTACCGAAATATCCTTCACCGGAGTGTTGCTGCCCCACAACGAGTCTTGTTGCGCAAGTCCCATGTGGAGAAAGCCTCTATCCACCTTCACCATGCCATAAGGTGCAGGTTCTGAAAAGGGTTTGCCGCCGCCCACGCCCACGACTTCGCCGCCGCGGCCTGCCAACGACATCGACCTGCCGCCGAAACAGCCCATGAAAGCCATTGCGATGAAAAGCAAACACCCTGTTCGTATCGTTTTATAATTCATATCCTTTATAATATTCTGATGCTCTGATGGCGGCCTCTGCGCTGCGAGCCCACGTTAAATTCGGTTTGATAGCCCACAAAACAACCATGCCGTCCCTCGCGCAAATTGCTGCTCGAGGTGTAATATTCGTAATGATAGCCCAACACCACACCATGGAAAGTGCCCCCAACGAGGGCGGTAACGGCATGTGTAGGACTGTAGGTCAGGCCGCCATAAACCTGTTTTTTGTCACGTTGATAAACCATGCGTGCGGTGACATCGGCACGAAATTTCTTTTGTGTGGCCTGCAAGAGCGCCGACATTTTAAGCGTCAAATGGGGGTTACGAAAGCGCATATCATAGCCACCCACCAACGAATAAAGGGGCTTATGGGTCACCGCATAGGCGGGGGTAAGCTGCAACGTGGGCGCATTGAGCGCATGAACCGCAAATCCTGCAAACCACAATGGCTGCACATAACACACACCAACACCCATCGTCATTGCATGTTCTGTCGCTTTTGATGTGGGCCAGGCGGGGTTATGGGGTTGACTGGGGTCGAGCTTTTCGCCATCAAACGTTTCGGTCAGCAAGCCTATCTGTGCGCCTGCGGCCAGCGCCCCCTTTCCCAACGGAAAGCGATAAGCATATTGCAACACCACCTGTTGCTGCGTGGAAAGGTCCAACTGGTGACGCATCCATTGCAACCCCACACCATGTTGCTGGCGGGACAGCGGTAAAGGGGCATCAGCAGCCACATAGAAGGTGCGCGGATGGCGCTGCGCTCCGGCAAAACTCAAAGTCCCCTCGGCACGCAGATGCATCCACTTATCTGCGCCAACAGCCGCAGGGTTGACCACAGACTGCAAGTCGAAGTAATGGATAGGCGCCTCGTTGAGTTGCGCCTTCATGGGCATTTCACATGTCCAAGCCACCATAACCACTATGATTTTAAGCTGAAGCCTCACTTGTTTATAACGTTTTTTCTGCGCTTTTATTGTCCTCTTAAAAAGCCATTCCTCGTCACGAGCCGCGCCATTGGCACCAAGTTCCGTTTTAAAAGTGATGGTTTTGTGTGACAATGCAGCGCATTTTACAGCGTCATCTCGCACAGATTATGGTGCAATCACGCCCACTTTTGTTTGCCCTCGAGCAGCAACCAGCTAACCTCCTGCGTTACAACAGCTAACAAGCAACCATACAAGTGCTGTTATTCATAACCGTTCCTCCTTACGAGAGCTGGTATAACCCATGAGGATAAGAACAGACAAAGGCCGCCCTCAGTGTGCGACCTCTGTTGCTTCTATTCCTCATCGCCGACCGATGAAAGCAGGACTAATACTCGTCATCGTTCCAAAGGAAATCGTCCTTCGAAGGATAATCCGGCCAAATATCTTCAATACTCTCATAAATATCGCCCTCATCTTCTATCTCCTGCAAATTCTCCAACACTTCAAGCGGAGCACCCGAGCGAATGGCATAATCTATTAATTCGTCCTTTGTTGCAGGCCATGGTGCATCTTCTAACTTTGAAGCTAATTCAAGTGTCCAATACATAGGATTTCGATTTTTATTAGTTGTTACAATTTTTGGGTGCAAAAATAATCATTTATCTTGTATTGGCAAGAAAAAGCACTTATTTTTTCTTTTCCTTAGCAATT
Source organism: Segatella oulorum JCM 14966 (assembly GCF_000613785.1). Taxonomy (GTDB): domain Bacteria; phylum Bacteroidota; class Bacteroidia; order Bacteroidales; family Bacteroidaceae; genus Prevotella; species Prevotella oulorum. The sequence goes on from NZ_BAJQ01000011.1 coordinate 38,816, forward strand.
TTGTTGCGCGAAGTTCTTTTGTAAATCCTAAAAAAAATGGCTGAGATGCGGGTGTGTTTCGCGTGCTTTTGGATAAAAACGCCTGTTTTTTTGTAATTTTGCGGGCGGTTTGAAATCATGCAAACCACAAAAGAATTTATTATAATGTACAAGACAATTTTCAACACGTGCCCACGAATGGTGTTCAAACACTTCACCAACAAGGGCTATGCGCTGTTTGCTTGTCTTGGCAAAGAAGTGTTGATTGGCACACTGTCTGTGGCATCGCTCACCTATGCAAAGGCTGAAGGGATGAGCAATGACAGTGCGGCTGTCGACACCATTGCCAAGAAAGCCATGAAGGAGTATAGCCTTGCGGGGGTCGAAGTGACTGCTTCGAAGGCACCGCTGATGCACAATCAGCAAGCGAGAATGGTAACTGTACTGACGCAGAAGGATGTTAACGCTGCGCCGGTGCAAAGTGTTAACGACCTATTGAAACACGTTGTCAGCGTGGATGTGCGGCAAAGAGGTCCCTTAGGTGCACAGACTGATATCGGTATTCGGGGTGGAAACTGCGAGCAAACGGCGCTCCTTTTCAACGGCATACCCGTTGGAAATCCGCATACCGCCCACAATGCTTTCGATTTTCCCATCGGAAAGCACGAACTGACGCGCATCGAAGTGCTCGAAGGTCCGGCAGGAAGTGTCTATGGCACGGCCTCGCTTTTGGGTGCCATTCATTTGGTATCGGTGCCTCCTTTGGCTTCAAGTGCCACGGTTTATGCGTCGGGAGGAAGCTTTGGTTATGGCGAAATGGGCGGCCGTGTGAATCTTGTTCGCGGACCGTGGAACCAGCAAGTCTCCGCTTCTTATGTGCGAAGCGATGGCTATCAGCGCAATAAGCAGGGCGGTCTCAACACCGATTATCGTGGCGTGAAGGCGCTCTATCAGGGCTATTATGACACCGATGCGCTGCTGTTGCAATGGCATGCCGGGCTGAGCAATCGCCGTTTTGGTTCGAGCACCAACTATAGTGCGAAGTATGATGACCAGTTTGAACACACGTTAAATAGCTATACGGCGTTGCAGGCGGCTACGAAACGTGGCTTTTTGAAGCTGCGTTCGTCGGTCTATTGGAACCGCTTTTACGACCGTTTTGAGCTGTTTCGTGGGCGCAGCGACCGCTATCCTTTCAACTATCATCGCACGAATGTTTTAGGTGCCAGCGTCAATTCCTATTTCGATACCGCGTTGGGTCGCACGGCTTTTGGAGCAGAATGGCAGCGCGAAATGTTGGTAAGCACCAACTTGGGCACGCCACTTTCGGCTCCGAAAAGCATTCATGGTGTGACGGGAGCCGCCTATAAGATGGGTTGTTTCCGCACGAATGTGCAGCTTTTTGCCGAGCACAATCTCACTATCGACCGCTTTTCGGCCTCGTTAGGTCTCGTGGGTGTGAAGAACAGCCATGCCGATATGGGGCTGCGTTTCTATCCCAATGTCAACCTCTCTTATCGTCTTGGTCAGGCTTGGCAGCTCTATTCGAGCTTCAATTCGTCGCTCAGAATGCCTTCAATCACCGAGCTGTTCTATTCGGTTGGCGGACATAAAGCCAACCCAAATCTGCGCCCCGAGGAGCTGACGGCGTGGGAATTGGGCGCGAAATACGAGGCGAATGGGGTGGTGGCGCGTGCCCATCTGTTCCACAATCGCTACACCCATCTCATCGATTGGATTAACAGTGGCGAGACCGATGCATCGGGTTCGTTGCTCTGGCGGTCGGTGAATTTCGGCAAGATTAAAGCTCTTGGCGTTGAAACCCATGTGGCTTTCGACTTCAAACAGCTGCTTCCCGCGCAACAGGTGTTGCAACAACTGCAGTTGGGTTATTGCTTTATCCAGCAAAATCAGCACGAGCCTGCGGGCATTCGCAGCCGCTATGCGTTGGAATATCTCAAGCAAAAGTTTGTGGCTGCTGCGCAGTTTCATGTCGTTTCGCTGCTGAATTTGCAGGTGAATTATCGTTTCCAGCATCGCATGGGGCAATATTTGGATGCTTCAGGAGCGGCCCATCACTATGGTTCTTATGGCCTTTTAGATGCCAAATTCCTGTGGCAAGCACCACGTTGGCAAGCTTATGTTGAGGGAAACAATCTGCTCAACCGGCATTATTTCGATGTGGGCAACGTGCCACAGCCCGGTTGTTGGGTGGTCGCTGGTGCCGCTTTCAACATTCAACTCTAATGAAATGGTTAAGGCAAGCCCCGATATTTTGTGGGCTTGCCGCTTTTTAGGGCTGCATTGTTGATGGTTTTTATAGTTTTCCTAGGGTTCCTAGCTCCCCTAGAAAACTAGGAAGACTAGAAAATCTATCAACTACCCTTTCTCCTTCCTCATTCTTTCTATCTCGGCTTTCAGCCTTTCGTTTTCAGCTTTCAGCTGCTCGTTCTCCGTTTGCAGGCTTTTGAGCAAGGCATCTTGCTCCTTTCGGTAGCCTGTTCTGGCAGCATACATGCGTTCTTTGATGCCGCCTTGCTCCACAAACAACTTCTCTAATCGGGCAAGATAGCTGCAAAGCATCTTGTCGGTGATGTGGCAAAGCGTGATGAGGGTATTGCAAAATTCCTCTGCAGTCCATTTATCTGCATAAACCAAATAGTCGTGAGGCTTGTTGTGTTGCTTGCAAAAGGCGAGCATCATGTTATAGCGTGGGTGCGTGTTTGTCCAGCGAAGAAGGCTGCGTGTGTGCAGATGATCTTCATAATCTTCGCGCAGTTCCTGCAGAGAGGCACGTGCTACGTTGAGCAGTTTCAGTTCCATTTCACTGGATGTACTACCATCTTCAATGCCTTCCACGATGTTTTGTTTGCCCGATCGGGCTGCTTGCACCATCTGATCTACGGTGCGGTCGCCATATTTGGGCAGAAATCGCCGGCAGAATACATAGGTGAGTTGATAGATGGCATCGGCCTTTTGATAGATAAACAATTCGGTGTAGGGCGTGTTTTGCCGCAACACTCCTTGTTGTGATTTTGCTTTTTGCTCCATATCGTTATGTTAAGGTTGCGCAGTCAGTCACTTTCTTGTGGAAACAGCATCAGCACCAGAGCCTTGTTTGTGGCGGACGATGGCGTGATGGCCTGTTGCTTGGCTTACAAATTTACGGTTTTTGTGGCGTGAAGACAAGGAAACATGACAGAAATGGCACCAATGTTTTGTAGGAACAAGTGGAAATCGCTATATTTGCAGCGTACGACGGCGGTGCATTGAGGTGTTTTTTGTAGCTACGGAAGGTTGCATGTGGCCTGTGAACACCGTTGGAAACGAGCTTGTAGAAGTCAATAAGATTCGAACATTTATTCAATATTCAAGATAATGACAAAAGAAAAGTTTTTTGAAAAATTAGGTTGGATTGGCATGATTACCTCCGTATTGATGTATGTTTTCTACATTGCACAGATTCAAAATAACCTCTCAGGCCAAAAAGGCACGTTCATTCAGCCTCTTATGGCAGCCATCAACTGTACACTTTGGGTGTGCTATGGTCTTTTTAAAGAGAAGCGCGATCTGCCTCTTGCCTTAGCCAATGCTCCAGGTATCATCTTTGGTTTAATCACCGCTTTCACCGCTTTGTAAGCCTGTCGGGCTGCAATAAAACCCCAAAAAGAGCCTTCCTCTTGCACGCTTTCTTCGAAACGTGGATGAGGAAGGCTCTCTTTTGATGCCTTAATCTTGGTTATGGAAGATTTTTGTTCAAGCGATATTTGAATTCAAGGAATGCTGACGAGAACTTGATTTGCACTGAAGTGGAATAGACTCTCTACGCAATAATATGGAGACAAGCAAGAATTTCGGTCATAATTTTGCGTTGAGTCGGGAGAAATAACCCTGCGGTGTTGAGTTTGTCTGGGGGTGATAGGATGAAAAAGGGTGGGGGAAACAATATTATTGGCTATTCCTGTTTGTGGGTTTGCAAGGTTGTGGTGGCACGAGGACTATCGTCTTAGGTCGCCATTTGCATGCTATTCTGACGTAAAGTCGTTGCTTTTGGTAGGTAATCTCTATCAAATCGTGAGGCGATTTGTACTGCATTATGACCTCTGTAAAACCTGCCACATTTTCAATTTTCATCTCTAATGTGCTTTTGAAAGTCCAACGTATCTTGCTATTCCAGCACCAAACCATCTATGCATAGAACCAAAGGTACGTTCTACTTTGTAGCGTGTCTTACTTATCGCAACGTTGATGCGCTGCTGCCTTTCTGTAATTTCATGTCCTCTTGTTCCTTTATGCATGATACGACTTTTGAGTTTCATACGTTTGAGGGTTTCTTCTCCATCCAGTCATATCCTTTATCGGCATAGACAAGTGCTTTCCGTGGCAATTTAGCTTTCTTCAGGGGTGTTTCTAAGTGTTTCATATTGTACGAATACAGTCCACACCCAACTATCTCTATCATCCATGTTGCCTCCTGCAAAACAGAATGTGAGTTTCTTTTTTATCAAGCCAAGACGTTAAATATTGTTGCAAGAGAGAGATTTCCTCACCCATTTCTTTGCTATCGAAAAATAAAAAGATAAGTTTGTGCCATTCATTTTAAAACATTTCAACAGGAAGCAAAAGAAAAGACTGCCCACAACCTTGGATAGTATACAACCTTGACGAAGCCTTTTCTATACCCCTATTCACATCTTATTCAAACCATCACAACAATGAGACAACGATTTTTGGCCTTTTTGCGCCCCCTCTTCGTAACGTTAGCGATGATACCCTTAGCCTCGTTGGCACAACAACGTGTGATTATCTCCCCGTTTTTCTCTGATTATTCTGTTTTGACAGACTCCCTACCTAAAGGTTGGTCGATGTCACCTTATATCCAATTAGGCGTTAAGGTGATATTTCCACAAGGGACTACACCTGCAGAACTCCAACAGTATCAGTTTCAAAAACCCACTCCTTTTAGTGACATCCTTTGGCAATTTCAACCGGTCATGCTGCAATATGGGACACAGCGGTGGAAAGATTTAAACCTCTTCAACTGGAACAAATCTCCCCTTAACCTGCAAGAACACCAAAAGGTGGATAAGAAAAATGAACGTTTTGTTTTGTCATACAACGCCTTTTCGGCCAGAGCAGGTGCATACTGCGACGAGAACGACGTGCCCTCTTTCTCCTATATCCAATATGAAGCTTGGGAATCTTTATTCCCAACTAACGCACAACGAGCAGACAGTACAACCTACATCTTTCATGTAAATCCGTCGCTCTTCTATCTTTTGAGTGACAAAGGAGAAGTGGATTTATACACCACAGATAGCATCACGGTTCCACCTCATGGGCAGTATCCCTCGCTATTCTTCTTCTATAAGCCCCTATACGACCATAAGACGATTCAATATAAGCGTTTTCGCATTTCGCTTCTCGAGGAAAAGAATGCGTTAGCTGCACAATTACATCATCAGATTTCACCTCATAAAGGTGACAAACCGTTGAAGGAAGTTGCATCTTCTGCCCCCAACACGCCGCCGGCTGATAGCGTTATCTATCGCGCATTAGCAGCCATTGACCGCATTGCAGCCTTTCCTGACGAGAAGAATGTGCACCTCACGATTGCCAAAACAGGACTCAATTATAGGGCTACGATGGGAGAAAAACAACATCTTGACACCTTAGCTTACGAGTTTTCTGTGACCTTAGACAGTGCAATCGTTATGGATAACGCCATGTTTTACCATGAAACGCTCCTACACGAACTGCTACATTTTGTCCTCGATAATCAAGAAGAGCTATCGAAAGGGCTAACCGCTCAAGAGAGAAACTTCTTTTTTGAGTCATTTGTTGAATACTTAGCCAAATATCTTTACGGCAGGTATATTGTGCATAAAGATTGGTTTGCGCATAGGATGATTTATGGAAAACCGATCAATTCAGCCATGCTTAAAAAGGCAAGACGCAGTATACAAGACACCAAAGATGTTTGTGTTGGAACAAAGAACGGTAAAGAATCAGACAATACGGCTTGGGTTTATTACCAGCTTCTGCCCTACCTGCTACACCAATTAGCTACCCATAGCCATGTGGATGAAGATGCCTTTGCAACGGCTATCTATCGTTATACAACGGAAACCCCTCATCGTTCCCTTTCACTCAAAGACTTTTTCGCCTATTTAAAAGAGCAAGGTTTCCGCTTAGACAGGAAATCAAAAGCAGAGATTTCGTTTTTACTTCAAAATTAAGCACCATAGACCTCTGTCAGTCTAAAAAGCTCCTGGTGTTCTTTATTTTGGCATCATGAACATTTGGTAGGCTGGGAAAACGGCTTTTATGACTTGTTTATTCCTGATAGGGAGAAAATGACGTTGCACAGTTTCATTCCTTTGGCAGCACACATGTCCTATAGTCACGCCTCAACGAATAAGGCATTCGCTTTCCATAACCCAACCTTATAAGAATCGTTGGATATTCATGGGAGATTTGAAGCTGCTGTGCCATTTCTTTTGCAAGCTGTTTTTCCTCATTGGGTTGATTGAGGTAAGCATGTGAAATGCCCATTTCCGTAGCGCGCAGAAGCATTCGTTCCAGGGTTCTGCCTAATTCTATCCACTGCTCGATGGTGTCATCTTTTGTGGTGAACAGAACGAAATGAGAGGAAGAAGCGATTTTTTTCCGATCACTTTTATTCTGCGTTTTCTCGTTGATAGCGTTCGACATAGCCCATTTGGCTATAAAGAGCGGAACATTTGGTGCCCCGAATACAGCATAACTCAAGCCGTCTCGTGTCTTATCCTGATGGGGCTTATTATAGCGCATCCACTTTTTCAGCTCCGTTTTGAAGGCCTCATTTTTCATTTGCAAGCGATTACCTGCATAAACCATATTGGCTATTTTTGTGTAATCGGCTGTTCCTTTCTTATAAAAATACACTCCAACAAAGGGCTCCTTCGCCACGTTTTTAAGCAAATAGATGCTGTCCTCCGGAATATCCTCCCCATTATAAACGCTTCTATTCGTCTGTCTAAGGGCAATTTGAGGAAATAGCAAGGAACTACATGGCGCCTTTTCATCCTTTGTAAGCAGAACCCGGATAACCGAATCATTCGTAATTCGCACTTCTGTTTGATATCCTTTCTGCTGCGCAGCGATACAAAGATTCTCCGTAGCACACCCCAAACTGACAAATAACTCACGGTGAATGGGGTCTACAACAGGCAGTTCTTCTGAGAAGTTCGGATAGATATCAATCTCAGCGTCTTTCATTTTAAACAACCAAGGTTGTGTGTTATGCCCTGACGGAGCCTTGGTAGCATTCTCAATCATAAACAGATCATCTGCGTTCTGTGCTGTTACATCATTCATCATACTCATCAAAATCAATAATATAAACATCCATTTTTTCATTTCCGAATATGCTTTATCCATAAATCAATGATCATTTCTATACCTTGCATCAGCTGATTCCATCCCTCATCTGTCTGTAGGCAAATGCCATTATAGCTCTGACACTGGTCTTCCAGCAATGCTAAATAACTGATTGAGGCCGAGAGTATGCTGGCCAAAGCGGCTACTTGTGCATCCGGACAGCCTGTCAATGCACTTACCATCTTGATTAGTCGGCATCCATTCTCTTCCCGCCGATCCCTAAGTTGCCGGATATTCTGATTATTCGTGGACAGTTCCCACCGATACAATCGCCTTAAGGTTATGTCATTTCGGAGTTGTTCGACTTGTCGACGAAACATACTTTTAATACTATCGCCCACAGCTTCCGGATTGATCATAGCCGCATCAGTGTTAGCCCAATAGTCTTTTTGGATTAAATACTGTGCGATTAACTCTTCAACCCCACCGAAATACCTATAAATAAGCATCTTTGAAACACCCGCTTCCGTAGCAATGGCATTGATACCAACTTTTTCAAATCCTTGGTTCTCAATGATACTCCCAACAGCTTCGAGTATTTTTTCTTCTGTTTGTTCCCTATTTTTCATCCTATTTTTGCACTTATGTTACCAAATAGTAACTGCAAAGTTAAGTTACTTATAGGTAACACCACAAGAATTCGCTTAAAACATACTCCTTGTTTATGTTATTTAACAGAACGGAGATGTAAAATATCCGTATGACAAAAGGCTATATCACCTTTTAGAGCGCGCGTAGGAATGCTATCGTTGATGTCTTTTCTTGCTATCACCCCATGGCGATGCTTAACAAACGTGAGACCTATTGACATATAACCCACTCGGCGATACATCCAAAATATAAAGAAGGAACGTGATGGATATTCTGCTATATGGGAATATATACAGGTTTTAACGATTGATTTGGGTTGGAAACGGCGCACTACTTCTATTGAGACAGCACAAGGAACTCACGTCCCTGATGATCTATTCTACTATAAGCTGTCAGTCACGTTGCAAGCACTGCGCCATTTGGAAGAAACCTATAAGAAATGCTCGTGACCCACTATACATTGCTGCATGCTATCAAACGCGTTGACTTTGCTGACACTCCTGCAATCATGTCAGCAAAAGAGGTTTGGACGGCGGCATACTTTGCGGCCTCTCCTTTGGCGCTATACGGGTGCATAGGGCAACATGAAAACAGCCGTTCCACGATGTGTAGAACGGCTGCTCTTTGAAAGAAGCCCGAGCTTAATGCTTCTTTTTCAGCGTGAAGCGCAGATAAGTGCCGCTAACCGTCAGCACGGGCTTCTTGGAATTAAACATGCCATAATCGGTGAACGAGGGCAGGAAGTCTTTCGGCTCATAGTCAAACAGATAAACGTCTAACAGCAACTCCTTCGTATCGGGGTCTACATAGTTGCGCAACCCCACCCAACCCTCGCGGTCGGTACTTTGTTGGGTGGCACTGAAATAGCGGTTGACATTGTCGACCTTCATGATTTGCACCTTCGTTTTGCGACCCATTCCGACGCGAAGGGTATATTCACCATCAAACCTTCCCACGGCGGTGGGTTGGAAATAATGTTTGCAATAGGACTCCAACGAGGTGGTGAGCTGATATTTTCCCGGGGCAATGCGCGTGAAAGTATAGCTATCGTTGGGCGAACCGTCGGGGATGTTTTCATACTCACTATCCTGCATTGAGCTTCCCCAAGTTTCGATAAACGCTTTCTTGCCATACTCAAATTTGTTCATCACCCACTCGCCTTCCACTTCGTAGGCATAGCTTGTGATGATATTGAGCTGATGAACGGGGTAACGACCTTGATAGAAATGGTCGGCTTCAGAGAGCTTTGGACGGAGCACGATGAGGTTGCGGTGGGCGTCGCGCTGCAAAATCTTGATAGAAAATTTAGCCGTGTGACTTCCAACGCGAATGGTATCGGTGGAATTGACGAGCTCGAAATCGCGCCCTTCAACTGCTGTTGAACTGGGATCGACCTCAAGTTCGACCGGCGTTTTCTCTTCAACATTATAGTATTTTCCTGTCTCCGTGGAAAACAAGTCTAATGCCACCTCGGCCGATGCGCCCACCTGTTCGGACGCGGTGAGGAAAGAATAGAGCAGTTTGGGCCGCGGCGACATGTCGAGAATGGTCGTGACTGAGGCATCATCGGCTAAGCGTATGACGACGGTTTTCGCCGTGGTCACGCTACGCAGCGGCGTGATGGTGATGGTGAGCACTTCGCTGTTGCCACCCACGACAAACTTGTCGGCCGACACTTTGTAGTCTTGTCCGCGCACGGCCGTGCCTTCAAAGACCACCGGCAGCACCTTGGCCTCAGCCGATTTCTGTGCCACGAAGAGTTTTACTTCAACAGGTGATGACGTGAGCGGATAGATGCGCCGCTCGAAACGCATGTTAGGTACTTCGGCTTGCTCGTCAGAACAGGCTGCCGTGAACAATGCCGACAGGACGAACAGGAAATAAAGAAATCGTTTCATATTGCAGTTCCTCCCTATTGATTCATGCTTTTATTATATTCGTTGGCAATGCTGTCAAGCTCGTTGCGTTCTTCTTGCGAGAGCGTTTTGGGCTCGGGCATCTTGTAGGTTGTGCCATATTTGTTGCGCATTGGCGGAACATCGTCGGTGTGTTGGCAAGCAGTGATGGCTACAAGAGCTTGTGCCACGAGGAAGAGGATCAATATTTTTTTCATTGCTGTTGTTGTTTAATTATATAAAACTTCGGTGTAACCAGGGTTCTGTACGAGCCCGGGGTTTACTTGTAAATCGGCCGGTGGCAGCGGAAAAGTGTACATAAACTTCTCGGTGGTGTATTTCAATCCGTTGCTTGTGGCCCAAAATTCCGGTCGACCGTTGCGCTTCAGTTCGAAAAATCGGTCGCCTTCTAAGTAGAGTTCCTTGCGGCGCTCGTTAAGAATAGCTGCATCAGCGGCGTGAGAGCGGTGCCCGTGCAGTCCACTTTGATGTTTTCGTCGGCATCAACAGGCGGCAGTGTACCTATGGTGTAGGCAGTGTAGGGACTGATTCGATGAGCACGAAATTCGTTCAGCATACGCAAGGCTTCGGTTCGATCGCCAAGATGATAGGCACTCTCCATCGAAATAAGATAGAACTCTGCGGTGCGAAATCCCGAGAAAAAGCGCTTGTTGTTCAGACGTCGTTTGTTGAAATAGAGCGTGTAGCGAATGTCTTTGTCTTTTTCGGCAAAGAGTTTCACAAAACGTGCGCACAAGGGGCGTTCCATAAAATAGGGATTGAGATAGCTGAAAGCATGGCCTGAAACGGGCGAGCAATCGCAACGCAGCAACATATTGCCCGCCAAGCCGTCGACAGCCTCTTCCATCTTCTTGTAGTCTTCGCCGCTGAGCAGCGGATGAGCGGCAATGAGTTGGTCGGCATATTGTTTGGCCTCGGCGAAATGACCCGTCCAAAAATAAAGTCGTACCAGCAATCCCTTCACTATTTCGGGCGTGAACAAATAGACATCGTTCTTGATGTTCTTGCTCATAGCCGTCTTGAAATCGCTTTCGATCTGTTTGAATGTTTCTTCATACGAACTGCGATTGGGTTTTGCTTCCATATCGAAACCCGTCACGATAGGCACCCCCAATGGTTTGGCAGCAGCTCCAACGGGTTCACAGTACATGCGGAGCAACTGATAATAGGCTAATCCACGCAGCGCATAACAAGCGCCAATCAGCTGCTGTCCGTTCTCGGTGTCGCGTCCTGTCTCATAGTTATCTAAGATGATGTTGCAACGACTGATGACACGATAAAAGCGCTCATAATAGACAGAAGCTTCATTTGTGCCAAGCAAATTGCCCACATAGTAAGCCATGTTGGAAGAGGGACTCGTGAGACTGGTCTCCATATTGTCGCCATAGGTTTCGAAACTCCTAACCATTTCGTTGTTGAAGAAAAGAGCGCCTGCCCCGGTTTCGCCCGTATTGGTGCCATCGATTGCTGTCAACATCTCGGTTACGAGCGCTTGATATTCTTCGGTTGTTTTGGGAACAGTTCTCCCATAGGGCTTGATATCTAAGAAATCGCCACACGACGTGAACAACATGCACAACGTGAGCAGACCTGATACGAGGACAGACAAGCCTTTTTTATGATTGAAAACAAACATATTCATTCTGATTTTATAGTTAAAGACCTATGTTAATTGTAAACGAGAAAGAACGGCTGATGGGATAAACGGCACCCGGCGTTTCGGGGTTCAGACCCGAATACTTGGTAATGATAAAGAGATTTGAACCCGTAATGCTGCGCCGAGAGAAGTCAATCCCAAGCCACGTGTAATCTTTTCGGGCACGCTATAACTCAAAGTGGCCGAACCTAATTTGAAATACGATCCATTCTCGTAGAAAATACCTTCGGTGATGGACGAACTTTCGTTGGGCAACCCCAAATCAATATTGAGCCGTTTCCCACGAGAATCAACCAACCTTGGATAGCCATTGGTCGCAGGATTGGCCTCTGTCCAGCGATGAGCAGCCTCTTTCGGCTTATTCAAATGCGCAGTGTAAAGGTCGCTACGCTGTGTCTGTGGACGATTCTGTGCACTGGCATTAATGCTGTTATAGGATATCGGAGACTTGATTTCAGAACTGATTTTTGCACCTAAAGAAAAGGATGAACTGATGCTCAGCGTGAACCGATTGTAGGAAACGTGGGTTGAGAAACCGCCGTTCCAAGGTGCATTGGCAGTGCCACGATAATAAAGATAGTTGCGATAGTTGCGCCAATCGCTCGAATTATTGATGACAGCGTCGGGGCGGAGTTTGAAAGTATAATAACCGGTAAAGGGGTCGATGCCCGTGTTTTTGCCGGTGATGATTGCGCCCTGAGGATAATCAAGCAGAATAGAACCGAAAGTGCTGAAGCCATTATTGGGGGCATCATACTTAGAAATAAAGTTTTGGTTGTAGGAAATGTTTCCCGAAACGCCCCACACCATTTTCTTTGTTTTAATGGGCGTAGCGTTCAACGACACTTCAAAACCTTGGTTAATCTGCTCGGTGGTGTTGTAACTCTGGCTCGTGAAGCCCGTTGTTGAAACCGTTCTGACGGATGTTATCATGTCATAACCGCGACGCCGATAAACAGAGATATAAAGTCCGATGCGGTCACGAAGGAAACCCATATCGAGCGAGGCATTCAAATCGTGGGTGTGCTCCCAACGAAGTTTTGGATTAGGTGCATTCTTAATCGTGCCAACACGATAATTGTCATCCCCTACCGTGCGATAATAATTGCCATAATCCATCATAATCTGCGGATACACACTTTTGTTAACACCACCCGTTAGGCCAGTGGATATGCGAATGGTGGCTCGATTTATAACCGGTTTTATGGCATTAAAGAAAGCCTCTTCATCCATATTCCATGCCAATCCTGTCGACCATGTGAGATTGAACTGCTCTTTACTACCAAAGTTATTGGAACCATCTGAGCGAACAGTTGCATTCCAAACATATTTATTATTATAGACATAATCAAGGGCACTGTAGAAGGAGGCAAAGGCATTTTCTATCTTGGAGTAAGTGTTCAACCCATTGATGATCGAACGGTAGGAATCTCTTTCGGCTGCTGTCAATGCGCCATTGCTGCCCGTTCCGAGATAGAGCGGCGTGTTATGTTGGCCAGTCAACGGGTCGTAACCATACATTTTGCTGCCCATAGAACTGGCTCTGTTATAGCGAACCTCTGTTCCGGCAATGGCATTGATACGATGTTTCTCGGCAAGTGTAATTCCATAGTTGGCCTGTAAACGTGCCAACCAACTTAGATTGCGACTCTCGGCCTGTGTGAAAGAACCGTATGTGCGATAAGATGCGCTGTTAGCGCCCTCGAAAGGACGGTCTAACCATGCACTATAGGTGGCTGCCCCTATCTCGTTGGTCGAATTATCATTGCTAAAAGTAGCAGAAGCTAAGCCGTAAAGACGGAAGCCGGCAAATGGACGCCAAGTGAAATCACCCCGCAAGGTGGTTGTCGAGCTGATTGACTTGAGCGTTGTTTCATCGATTTCGCGCATCACGTTGATGCCGTTTTTGGGAAGATAATTGAATGAATCGCCATTTGCATTCACCATAGAGAAATAGGTTTCATCGGCCTGATAGCCCCCATCGGCATTGTAGAGCCTTTCATAGGGGTTGGCAAAATAGGCATACTTATAAATGTTAAAGGCCTCGCTTGGAGAATGGCTCTTTAAATAAGAAAAGTCTATCGATAAACCATAGGAAAGAATTTGCAGCGGATTGCCGTTGAATTTGGCGCTCATCATAAAGCTATCTGCACCAGTTCGCTTCACAATACCATTGTTAGTTGTGTAGCCTCCGCTAATATAATAGGTCTGCTTGTCTGTTCCGCCACTTAGCGAGATATTATGTGAAGTGGAAACCGTGGTGCGGAACAACGTCTTAAACCAATCGGTAGACGTTTGTCCTAAAGCATCAATATAAGCATCTTGCTGGGCTTTGGTCCAACCTCGGAAGCGTCCGTAGCCCGAACGAATCTGACCAACGATACCGATAACGGGATAATAGGTGCCTTCTGCATAGCCTTTTGCCGAGAACTCATCCCAAATACTTTGCTCATAGGCGAGCTTCTCACGCGAATTCATTAAATTATCATCGCGGATGGGTGCACTCTGAATGCCGAGACTACCACTATAGTTAATGCTCATCCTGCCTTGTTGGCCGCGCTTGGTTGTGATAACAATGACGCCCGCCTGCGCCTGCGAACCATAGATGGCTGCTGCAGAAGCGTCTTTCAACACGGTGATACTCTCAATATCCTGCGGATTAATACCGGCCACACCATTGGCATAAAGCGTGCTGAAATCACCGCTACGAATGTAGCTTGAGCCGGCTGTAGGTATATTCTTTTGAATGGGCACACCATCGACAACCCACAAAGGTTCGCTGCTCCCGGTGATACTCGACACACCACGCACACGAATCTTGGCCGAAGCTCCCGGCTTTCCAGAAACCGCTTGCACGCTGACGCCCGTCAACTTTCCTTGAAGCAGCATATCAACATTCTTCAACGGAGCATCGTTGAGGTCTTTACCCGTAATCATGCTCACCGAGCCGGTGGACTTACGCACGTCCGTTTGTGTGTAGCCCGTTACGACAACTTGATTCAGCGTGCGCTCGTTGCTCTGCAACACGAAATTGCCCGACAGGGGTTTCGACACTTTGACCACACGCGATTTCATGCCAAGATAGCTCACCGTAATATGGGTATCGCGCGGAACCCACAGCGAAACCGTTCCATCTAAATTTGCAATCACACCGACAGGCTTTCCGGCAACCTTGACAGAAGCACCAGGAAGGGGCTCTCCACTCTCGTCGACAACCGTTATGTTAACCAACACGTCTGCATCACTATGACCATTCTGTGCCTGTAATTGCCAGACTGACAACAGACAAAGCGCCATGAGCAGCAGGAGTTTAAGTCTTGTCTTCATCTTTTTGTTTCCTCTTTCTTGATGTTATGATGATATAATAATAAACTGTTACGTCGCAATAGCCATGCCTATTCATGCGTCAGAATATTGACATCCCGAGAGGTTGGGTGCATTAAATTCTCCATAAAATAATAACGCATGAGGTTTTGATAATAGGGACTCCACACACCATGGTCTTTTCCGGGCAACACCATCAACTCAAAACGCTTACCTTTTTTAATCAATGCGTCGACCATTCTGAGCGTAGAAACGGGCGGAACATTGTCGTCGACATCGCCCGTCACCAGCATGAGCTTTCCTTTCAAGTTTCCGGCCAGCTCCATATTGGTGGGAATGCTCCCACGCTTGCCCAACCCATGATAGGTTTCGCCCCACCATTGAATATACTGATTGTTATCATGATTGCCCGAAGCACTGAAGGCCACCTTGTAGAAATCGGGATAAGAAAGCATGGCTGTTACGGCCATAAAGCCTCCGCCGCTGTGTCCACAGATGCCAACACGATTTAAATCTATAAACGGATAGCGATGCGCCAACGTCTCTATCGTGTGCTTATCATCCGCAATGGGATAATCGCGCAGATTGCCATAGCCGAAACAATAGAAGTCGTGACCGCGTAAGGGCGAAGAGCCACGGGGCTGAACATTAATCACAACAAAGCCCATCTCGGCCAAACTCTGATTGCCGGCATCGTCAAGCGTGAAACTTCGGGGAATTTGATCATCTTGTGGACCGGGGTAAACAAACGAGATGATGGGATATTTCTTCGTCTTGTCAAGATGAGTGGGCAAATACATCACTCCGTAAAGAGGAGTCTTTCCGTCTGCAGCAGGCACATCAATCAACACCGGTGCCTGCCAACCGGCCGCCTTTAAATCTTTATCTGTGCAACGTGCGAATTCAAAATGCTTTGTAGGCGCATCAACATCAACCACATTATAAACGGTGGGCATATCCATTCGTGAATAGCTGTCAATGGCAAATCTGTGGTCTTCGAAGAACTGCAATTCATGCGTTCCGTTGCCATACGTCAGCGTTTGTTGGCGCTTTCCATTCAAATCGGCCACATAATAATAGGCATATTCAGGGTCATAAGCCTGACGATCACCATAACCGATGAAGACAAGACGCCGCTTTTTCAAATCAAGATATTCGATGCGCCCTGCAACCAACTTATCGCCTTGCGTGATACGACCTTTCAATCGTCCGTTGCCATCATAGAGATAATAGTTTCCACGCCCCGTTCGTTCGCTCCACCAAATAATTTCACGCCCTTGATGGAGGAGGCGATAACTAAACAAATTGATATTTAAATGGGGCTTACACACCTCTTGTATAACCACCGAGACCTGCCCTGTAGGCAGATGGAGCTTGCAGAGTTCGAGTGTATCGACACCCCGATTTCGACGTGTGAAGTAAAGATTTTCTCCGCAATCCTCGTAATTGAGCTTCACTTCCTGGTCTTTAAACTTCTCAATCGGCAGCACACGACCTTCACCCGTGTCGGCATTAAACCAATATAGTTTGTATTGCCGCACATTCTTTTCATCGGGCAGCGGCATGTGTTTGGTCTTCAAACGCGGACGATCGCCATGCAAGACATCAATAAGATAGAGATTGCCCACCTTAGAGTCGTCGTTCATCAGATGAATATACACGTGTCCGCGCCAGTTTCCCATGGCATTGCCCGCACGAAGCGTATCCTTGGCCGATGTAAAGCAGTAGGAAGCACCCTCTTTCCCATCGAAAGTCAGCTGGCGGATTTGCCCCGTCCGGTTATTCCTGACATGCAGATTATATTTATCGCCAAGCATGGTGAAGAGCGAATCTTTCGTATAAGCGCC
Organism: Segatella oulorum JCM 14966; assembly: GCF_000613785.1. Lineage (GTDB taxonomy): Bacteria > Bacteroidota > Bacteroidia > Bacteroidales > Bacteroidaceae > Prevotella > Prevotella oulorum. The sequence goes on from NZ_BAJQ01000011.1 coordinate 55,552, forward strand.
ACTACTGAAAGAGCCTTCGCGATGTGTGGCCCCGTCTTTTTCTGCCGGTCGCTGTCCCATGCCAACCGCTGGGTCGCCCGATCATAAACCAAACGCTTCTGCGAGCGCGTCCAGTAGAAATACCGGCTATCATTATTTTCTAACGAAAGTCCATATAACCGCAGCTTATCGGCCTTCATGGTAGTGTCGCCTGTGAGCGTTTGATATTGCACAGCGAACTGCTGTTGATCTTTGATGAGCGGCTCCTGCCGCCCCGTTCGCGCATCCACCAAATAGAAACGGCCATACTGCTCATACATCAAGAAAGAAGAGCCTTTGAGCCAAGACGCTGAAATGCTGCTTCGACGATAAATCTCCTGCAACGCATCTTCCTCTTGCTGTGCGACACACTTCCAATCAACCGTTTGAGCAGAAAGCGAGCATGCCAACTGCATAAAGAACACGATGAACAACTGTTTCCGCATCATAACTAAGGCATTAAATGTTTTACGGCTGCTGCCGCATCTACCAATTTCAATCCATGTACGTAGTGTGCCGTCTCTATCAGAATGCGCTTCAGCTGCGCCGCCTTCACCTTGGGAAAATAACTTCTAAGCATTGCGGCTATGCCTGTGACCACAGGAGCCGCCACACTGGTGCCATTGGCAAAATCTTTCTTGTCGCCGGGATATACGCCCGAGATATATTCGCCTGGTGCATAAAGGTCAACTTTATGTGCACCATAATTGGAGATAGCCGAACGGCTGCCATCCATCGCCGTGCCGCCCACGCGAATAAAGTTGTCAAACGTTTTGCCTTTGTCATCGACTGCGGCGGGAAAATAGTCTACCGAATCGATATTTAAATGGTTGTTGCCGGCTGCTGCAATCACTAAGACATCGTGTTTAGCAGCATAGGCAATAACCTCGTTCACCATTTCAGGATGCGGTGAAGTGTATTTTCCAAAACTCAGATTCACCACCTTAGCTCCATTATCCACGGCATAGCGAATGCCCGATGCCACATCTTTGTCGTACTCATCGCCCTCAGGACTTATCCGAATGGCCATCAAACGTGCCTGAGGCCACACGCCATTGTAGCGCGCATCGTCGGCTACAACACCGGCTACAACAGAGGCTACGAAATGCCCATGCTCCATACCCTCGATGTTCAGCTGGTTGTTGCCATAGAAACGGTCGGTGGCATCGTCCAAACGATCGCCCATCAACAGCCGCTTGTCTTGGTCGCATTCAATACCGCGAATGCGCTGTTCCATCTGTACGAGCGCAGCTTGCTGCTTCGCCACATAGCTATTCCACAAAGTTGTCTTCGGCGTGCGATATAAATCAGTCATCGCGGCCTGCACAAAAGAATTCCGAATGAGCGTATCGCCCACTTGCAAACGCATCACACCGCCCATCGTGAGCGTGTCAACAGCCACGTGGCCCGCCCGCAATAAACTGTCCATCTCATGGATGAGCCTTTGTTTACGCGCCGTAGCCTCATAAAACATCAGATAGGAATTGATTTTGGCCTTGCGCCGCATCTCCACATAATAGGCATATTCAGCACGGTTGGAGTCGGGCACCTCGGCAGCCGATTCCGTATATTTATATTTGGGATAGAGACGTTTGAACTGCCGATATTCCTCGGTTCCGGCACTGGTCATATTAAATTTTCCATCTTTCGTGCCCAGAAAATTCCAGCCATGCACATCATCCACATAACCGTTGCCATCGTCATCTCGCCCGTTGAGCTTTTCCTTTGCATTGGTCCACAACACCGACTTCAACGCACGGCTATCTACATCAATACCCGAATCGACAATACCCACCACCACTTGCTGCCGGACTTTGGCATGCCGCAACTGCAAATAGTGTTGCGCTGCGTGATATGGGCACCTTTCAAACTGTCGTTCCATTGCTTATACCAGCCGGCATAGGCATCATAGGTAGGAGTTTGCGCCAATGCTACCGCAGTAGAGAACAGCAATATGCCACCGAGCAAGTGTCTCTTCATTTTCAAATCTTTCATTCTTCTTCGTCGTCTTTATTTTGCGTATAAAGGCTCACTCAAAACCAACTTGTCTCCTCTATCTAATAACAAACAACAAGCAGATGGCAAGTTTTCCTTTTATTTGGTTACAAAATTAACACAAACAATTGAAATATGCAACAAAATGGCTTTCTCATCAATGATTTTTTTTGTGAATTTTATCGGAAACAGCTCCATCGTATGAAGAATTTTCATCGCATACAGCCTAAAAATAAATAAATCTTCTCAAATATTTTCATCAAACACAAACAACAACAAAATATCCCAAACGTGTCGCTTTTGCTGATATACTTTGCAATTTGTCTGCTGTCGAAGGTATGAACAATAGCATACTTTGTTGTTATGTCTGCGAAAGAGGTTCGAACTATTAAAGACCGCATAAAACGAAAAAAACATGCTCCTGCTATTAGTTGGTTGGTATACAACTAAAAAAGCGTTCACTTGATTGCTCAAATGAACACTTTGGTTTAGAAAAAGGCGGCTACCTACTCTCCCGCATTGCCCTATTTGG
>NZ_BAJQ01000010.1 GCF_000613785.1 Segatella oulorum JCM 14966
GCTGCAGGGTTGCAAGTCAAAAAACAATGGATTTTTTCTGCGCCGCAGGGTTGCAAGTCAAGAAACGATGGCCGTTTTCTGCGCTGCAGGGTCAAGCGTCAAAAAACAACGAGTTTTTTCTGCGCCGCAGGGTCAAGCGTCAAAAAATAATGGATTTTTTCTGCGCCGCAGGGTTGCATGTCAAAAAACGATGGTTGTTTTCTGCCAACGGAGGCTAACAGGGGGAAAATCGTGTGATTTCACGGCTTCCTCCGACATATTTTCATTCGCAACCGCTTCGCAATTCGGCAAAAATACCTACCTTTGCATAGCAAAATAGAAAACTTCAACTGATTTAATGGACGATTATCATTCGGAAACTTATGGTTCATAGGCGTGAAGTTTAGCGCAACGCAGCTAATCTCCACACCTTAACATCACAAAAGGAGATTAACTGAAATGAGAACTTTTTGGAACATCAATCAGAACTTAACGCCACAAAAAGAGTGGCAGCCAAATTGCTGGATTCAGGTGACGTGCCCCACGGACGAGGACCAGGAATATTTGGAGCAGGAATTCCACATCCCCGATTATTTCCTGTCGGACATCAGCGATACCGATGAGCGCGCGCGTTATGAATATGACGACGGCTGGATGCTCATCATTCTGCGCATCCCCTATGTAAAGGAAGTGAGGTCGCGCACTCCCTACACCACCGTGCCGCTGGGCATCATCCACAAGAAGGATGTCACCATCACGGTGTGCTATTTCGAAACCAACATGATGATTGATTTCGTGAGCTATCAGCAAAAGCGCCGTGAGGGCTTCATCGATTATGTCGACCTCATCTTCCGGCTCTTCCTCTCGAGCGCCGTGTGGTATCTGAAACGATTGAAGCAGATTAACAACCTCATCGAAAAAGCCAAACACAACTTAGACCAGGAGGTGAACAACGAAAGCCTCATCGGGCTGAGCCGGCTGCAAGACTCGCTCACCTACTTCATCACTTCGATTCGCGGAAACGAAACGCTGCTGCAAAAGCTGAAGTTCAAACTGCAAGTGGACGAGCTCGATGCCGACCTCATCGAAGACGTGGGCATTGAGATGACGCAGGCACGCGAAACCACCAACATCTATTCCGACATCTTGGAATCGACGATGGAGACCTATTCGAGCATCATCAACAACAACATGAACACCGTGATGCGTACGCTGACCTCGGTGAGCATCATCATGATGTTTCCCACGCTCATCTCGAGCCTCTTTGGCATGAACCTCATCAACGGCATGGAGACCAGCTCGTGGGGGTTCATCATCGCCATCATCATCTCGGTGATTGTTTCGGGGGCTTCGTGGTGGTTGCTGCGCCGAAAACGACTGATATAAAGTGTAAAAATCGTGCATCACAACCGAAAAAAGAATGATATTATTAGGCACTTACAGTTTTTTTATATAAGTTTGCATGGTATTTCTGATTGCGTCATGCAATGAAAAACGAAGATCATAAACTAAAACAGTGAAACGATGAATGCTCAAGAGAATGTTAAGGTGAACGAGTCAACGGCCGAACAACAACCGCAAGAAGTGAATGCTGCGCCACAAACGCAGGAGGAAACAGCAAAACGGACTTATCACAGCAAAGCTGAAGTGGTTGAAAGACTCAAAGAAATTGTGGGAAACCACGAAAATCCCACAAAAGAAGAAATCGATCAACTCAAAACAACGTTCTACAAAATGCACGTGGCCGAACGTGAAGCGCAGCAGCGTGACTATCTTGAACAGGGCGGCGATCCCGAGAAATACGTCTTCGTGCCCGATGAGTTGGAAGAGGTTTTCAAGGCCGAAATGAGTGTGATCAAGGAACGGCGCACACAGCTCTTCCTGCAACAGGAGGCCGAAAAGCAAGAAAACCTTCAGAAGAAACTCCATATCATTGAGCGCATCAAAGAAATGGGCGCCTCGCCCGAAGAGGCCAATAAGAATTATAACGAACTGAAAAAGCTGCAACAAGAATGGAAGGAAATCAAAGCCGTTCCTGCTGAGAAGGCTAACGAATTGTGGCGCAACTATCAACTGCATGTCGAATGCTTCTACGACCAATTAAACTTAAATCGTGAGGCACGCGAATATGATTTCAAAAAGAATTTAGAAAAGAAAACGCATCTTTGCGAAGCAGCCGAGAAGTTGGCCGAAGAAAAAGACGTCGTCAGTGCTTTCCACCAATTACAGGAACTCCATCAGCAATATCGCGAGACGGGCCCTGTTGCAAAAGATATTCGCGAAGAGATTTGGGCACGGTTCAAAGCGGCATCAACAGCCATCAACAGACGCTATCAGCAACATTTTGAAGAGCTTCGCGCGAAAGAAGAAGAGAATCTGCAACGCAAGACAGCCCTTTGCGAACAAGTAGAGGCCATTGCAAAAGTCGAAAACAAGACACCTCCCGAATGGGAAAAGCAGACGAAAGCTATCATTGCGCTGCAGGCTGATTGGAAGAAGATTGGCTTCGCACCACAGAAAATGAACGTAAAAATCTTCGAGCGTTTCCGTGCTGCCTGCGATGTTTTCTTCAGTCAGAAGGCCGCTTTTTTCAAGAACTTAAAGCAGCAAGCCCACGAAAACATTGCCAAGAAGAAGGCTCTTATCGAACAAGTGGTGGCCTTGCAAGACAGCACCGAATGGCAAAAAACCACACAGAAAATCATCGCCCTGCAAAAAGAATGGAAGACCATCGGCACTGTGCCCAAGAAAGTGGGCGACGAACTGTGGAAAGATTTCCAGACGGCTTGCAACAAATTCTTCGAAGCGCGCCACGCTGCACACGCCGACGTGCATAGCGACGAGCGCGAAAACCTGAAGCAAAAGAAGGCCATCATCACGCAACTCAAAGCCTTGTTGGACGATGCCGGCGAAGGATTGCACGAAAAGGTGCAGGCGCTAGTCGAGCAATATAACAAGGTGGGTCACGTGCCGTTTAAAGAAAAGGACAAGCTCTATCAGCAATACCACGAGGCAATCAACAAGCTCTATGACGGCTTGCACGTTGAAATCGCCAAGAAGCATCTCGACAATTTCAAAACCAATCTGCAAGACATGGCGAAACGCGGCAGCGAAACACTCGACAATGAACGTGGAAAACTGCTCCGCCGCTATGAGAATTTAAAGCAAGAGATCATCACCTATGAAAACAATTTGGGCTTTCTCAACAGCAGCAGCCGCAAAGGAAACAGCCTCATTGAGGAGATGAACCGCAAAGTGCAACGCCTGAAAGACGAGATGGAACTCACCAAACAAAAGATAAAGGCCATCGACAAAGAAAATCAATAGCTGCGCCTGCGACGCTAAGGCGCCGTCACACACAGCAGACCACTCGGGGCGAAGATGCAACTCCACATCTCCGCCCCGTTTTCTTTCGCCGCTTTCTACCGCCAACTCTTCCCCCATACGCCCCCCATTCACAACAAATCCAACCCATTCTTTTCGACAAGAAGCTGCACATTTCGGCTGAAAAAGCAGTAACTTTGTGCACGAAAAGGTAAAAAGATTGTAAAACATTCAACGGATATGAAAGCAAACATACGGAGAAATCTCCTGCACAGAATAGTGATTGTGGGTGGCGGATTAGGCGGCCTCAAGATGGCCATGAGCCTAAGAGACAAAGGCTATCAGGTGGTTTTAATCGACAAAAACAACTACAACCAGTTTCCACCCCTCATCTATCAAGTCGCCTCGTCGGGCATCGAGCCCAGCAACGTGTCGTTCCCCTTTCGCCGCATTTTCCAAGGCTGCGAAAACTTTTTCTTCCGCATGGGCGAAGTGTTGGCCATCGACGAGCAGGAAAAAGCCATCAAAACAACCTTCGGCACGGTGCACTACAACGACCTTGTCTTGGCTGCCGGTGCAACGACCAACTTCTTTGGCAATGTGCATTTCGAGCACAACACCCTGCCGATGAAGACGGTCGACGACGCCATTCATCTGCGCAACACCATTTTAGAACGTTTAGAAGCTGCCGAAACCGAAGACAACCCCGAACGCCGACAAGCACTCATGAACATTGTCATCGTAGGCGGTGGACCATCGGGCGTTGAAATTGCAGGCGCATTGGCCGAGATGAAACGCACCATTCTCCCACGCGACTACGCCGATTTAGATGCCTCAAAGATGCACATCTACCTCATCAATGCGGGCGACCGGCTGCTCTCCGCCATGGACAAAACCTCGTCGGCCAAAGCCGAAAAGGGACTCGAAGAGCTCGGGGTTGAAATCATGAGCGGTTGCATGGCGCTTGATTATGCCAACGGCCAACTGCTTTTGAAAGACCACGCGCCCATCGCTTCCGAGACAGTGATTTGGGTGAGCGGCATCAAAGCCAACACCATCGAGGGCATCCCCGCCACAAGCATCGGACGTGGTGGCCGCATCGTGGTCGACCGCTTCAACCGCGTGAAAGGCATGACCGACGTTTATGCCATTGGTGACCAATGTCTGATAGAAGGCGACACGGCCTATCCCCACGGCCATCCGCAATTAGCACAAGTAGCCATTCAGCAGGCGGCCAACGTGGCCTATAACCTCGAACGGCAGCAAGAGGGCAAACCCATGCGTCCCTTCAACTACCATAACCTCGGCGTCATGGCCACCATTGGCCGCAAAAAGGCCGTGGTCGAAATCGGCAAATTAAAGTTCGGAGGATTCTTTGCCTGGCTGCTTTGGCTCGTTGTCCATCTACGCTCCATCTTGGGCGTGCGCAACAAAACCATCGTCCTGCTGAATTGGATGTGGAGCTATTTCAACTACAAACAAAGTCTGCGCCTCATCTTCAAGTCCAAGGAAAAGCAACAGGAAGACCTTGCACTATAAGCACCCACCACAGAATGGTAGGGGCGGTGCCTGTGTGCCCACCCGAACGTCCGCGTAGCGGCATTTCCATACCAAGAACACACGCATTGTGCACGGGAATTTAACGGCGGATGCGCCCCTGTAGGGCGACACGGGCGGGCACACAGGCACCGCCCCTACCCATCTCCATCAAACCACGCGGTGTGCCCCTACCGCATCGGGGTTATACTTTCGATAGCGCAGGGTTGGCAAGTGCAACGCAGCCTACCCTGGGTAACAATGCAAGCGAGGAGGCTACCCCCTTGGGGGTTGTACTTTTTCCACCACATTGTTTTTTAATGTCCTCCACACACACATCGGGGGCGGGAATGCATCGCGCACTCCCGCCCCCATTACTTAAAATAAAAAAGTGTGTGTATCGTTATGATTTTATCGTCACCGCTCGGCGCGGAAACAATATTTTTACCAATTTATCGTCACCGCTCGGCGCGGGAACAATATTTTTACCAATTTATCGTCACCGTGCGGCGCGGGAACAATATTTGTGCCGTTTTATCGTCACCGCGCGGCGCGGGAACAATATTTTGCCGTTTTATCGTCGCCGTGCAGCGCGGGAACAATATTAGTGCCAATTTATCGTCGCCGTGCAGCGCGGGAACGATATTTGTGCGTTTTAGTGCTTGCAGCGTTATTGCGAGCATTAAAATTTTTATTTCCACCTTTGCAGAATGGCGATGTGTGTTGGAATGGTAGGGGCGGTTGCCCGTGTGCCCGCCTGAACGTCCGCGTAGCGGCGTTTCCATACCTAATTGACACCTTTTCTAATCGGAAAATGGAAGGCCTATCGTCTTGTTCCAAGAACGTTATTAGTATTTGATGAACGGACGAACGAAGTTACCCGGCAGATTCTTTGTATAAGCACTCAAACGAATATAATCAGCGGTGCAACCACAGTTGACGGCAGACTGCTGATTGTATTCTTGTGATGTCCAACACCACTCACCCAGTGTGGGCGAGCCACCTGCTTGCACGAATACTACTCTGTAGATTTTGCCATTCCAGTCTTTGGTATAGTCCCCCCAAGAACCTGTAACACAGTTCTTATCGAACTTCCCAATGGCGCTATAGGCATCAAGGAATTCTCCCAAGCTGGGCAGATACCATTGTCCGAGGCCCGAAGTCGGTACGCCCGGAGCGTAATGTGCGGCCTGATAGAATGCCGGATAGTTGGTGGCATCGGCCTTGATGGTCGAATGGTCGTAGCTTTGATTGGCATGATAGGTCAATTCCCAGCCCCAAATCACGCCCTTATGGTCATTCAAGTTCTCACTATGGGCGACGTTATCCCATTGCGAAGCACTCGGTCCCCATGCACAACCACCAATGCTATGTAGCGCCATGGCACGTTGTCCTATTGTACAAGCCCCTACGGGTGTCTTCCCTGCTTTTCTTCCCACTGCCAACGTACTGACAGTTCCATCTTGGAAGAGATAGTTGTAGCTATAAAACAGTTTGATTTTCACCTTATAGGATTCATTCCGCATCAGAGCCGAGCGAGGGAAGCCACTAAGCGGAAGACTCTTTCCTACAAGAGACTTTCCATAGAGCGAACCCGAAGTAAAGTTGATTTTGGGATTTGAAGATGTATGCACACCATTAAAGAAACTACAGAGGAAATATCCGTAATCTGATGTTGAAGTGTAGGTATAGTTGGCGGCTTCGGTTGTGGCGTTGGGAAAGCCAAATTCCGAAGAGGTCACGGTACCTCCGCTCGCCGCGTAGTTCGACATCAGGTCATCATAAGTGAATGCTGTTATGCCATTGTCGGCACTTGCCGTGGCTTTGATGCCCATGATGTCCCAATAGGTAGTCAGCTCGAAACGCATACGGACAGCCTGATGTTTCATCTCGAAATTCACACGATAGTGGTTACCAGTAATCGTTTCTGTCTTATAACCGAAAAGTGCTCCGGCGGCATCGGCTTGTTGAATCGAATAATTGAATAAGCCATCGTCGCTCACTTTGTCATTGAAGCAGAAGAATGTATAGGTTCCAGGCGGAAGCTCTATCTCGTGCTGCGTGCCCGGGTCGGGAGTAAAGGTCTTCGCAGCTCCGGTGCCGCTCACAGTGCCTCGCAATGTACCACCGACACGACCGACTCCCGACTTGAAAGCCGTGATCGTATAGTGTTGGTTGCTGATGTCGGTAGCACGTGTGGCCTTGTGCGCAGCCTCTTTCTGTTCACGCTCGATGCTCACTTCGGCTTCAATGCCATTGCCCAAATCTACGGTCTGCGTTCTCGGTAGAACTTCAGCAGCCCGCGTCTCCACTTCCGTTTCCTCACCATAGGGCTCTTCTGTCAGCGTGAACTGCGCCGCACTCATCACTATCTTGTCACCGTTCTTCTCGTCGGTCTCATCTTTATTGCTACATGCCACGAACACCATCGCGCCCGCAAGGCAGAGCAAGGGGATTATCTGTCTCATCTTTAAACTTTAATGTTTGAACATTGAACTTTATAATTAGCACGATATTAGCCTGCAAGTCAGCACTCTCTTCCTTCAGAGAGCTGGTGGAGGCATTTCTTATATATCGAACTCTCCGCTGTTTACGTCTTCCTCTCCTTCCCATTCTTCCTCCGTCGAACCAGGAACCTTCGGCTGCACACTCGTACAGAGAAACAGTTCTTCTTCCATCAGGTAGACCTTGGTTTCAGGCACTACATATTCTTTCTTCTTCATTTCATTATCCATGATTTATATTGTTAATATTTATCCTGTACTTTTTTACATATAGGGATGCACGGGTTCTATCTCCCTACGCTGAACAGCACTTGTTCTTTCTTATTTTACTCATACTGGGAGCGAGATATCGGATAAAGGACTCTCCTTGAGAGTATATCGCCTAAAGTGATTACTGAGTAGACCTCACACACGTATGAAAAAGTGTTTATAAATTACTTGCCTGTATGTTAGCAAATTATCAGTTCGACTAAATAATTGTATTAAAAATCACTCCACATGAAATTCCTTTTCGCTTGCATACAAACACATTTCAAATTTTGGCCGCAAAGTTACGTGTTTTAAAAATGCTACACAACATTTTTGGCCACTTTTTTGATTTCAGACCTTAAAGATTAAGCCATTTCGCGCTCCTCTTTTCCGAAATCGCCTTTGATTCTCAAAAGGGCTGTGGCAACAACCGGCAACAGACAGAGCACCAACAGCACAATGAAAAACCGACGATAGCCGAGCATATCGGACATGGTTCCGGCGAAGAAAGCGGGCCACATCATTGAGAACGACATCAGTCCCAAGCAAATGGAATAATGGTGCTCGCGATGTTTGCCCACACTGAAATAGGAAATGAAATAAAGGTAGGCGCAAAGGCCAAGCCCATAGCCCATGTTCACCACAAACATGCTGCTGCCAATGGCAAGCAAACTGCTGGGCATGGCATAGGCCAACCACACATTGAGCACATTGGGCACGGTGGTTGCCGCCACCATGGGCCACAACATTTTGCGCCATCCGAAGCGACGAATGGCTGCGTGACCAACGATTCCACCCAACAACAAGCCTATAACACCCACCGTTCCATTGACCAATCCAAACTCTTGTGGTGCCAAACCTAAGCCGCCTCGGCTGGGAGGTGCTTGCAAAAAGAGCTGTGAAATGGGCATATACAATGCTTCGGGCAAGCGGAACAACAGCAGAAAAGCGATGGAAGAGACGAACGAACGCTGGCGGAAAAATGCGCCCAAGCCACGCCAAAACGAATAGATGATGGTGCGTGAGAGTGGTTGTGACATGGGATTGTCTTCACGATGCGCCGAGGGAAGCATATAATAATGGTAGAGACTAAAAGCCAAGAACAGGCCCGTGAGCCCATAAAAGATTAAGCTCCATGAGAACCTTATCTGATAACGAAACATCACTTGCACCACACCGGCTATCATGATGAGCAACCCTTTGCCCATCATGAGTGCAAAACGATAGAAGATGCGCCGAATAAAGATAACGTCATCGCTGTCGTAGTGCTGAAAAGCGCGCTTGAAAAAGCTATCAATGGCAACGTCGTGGGAGGCGCTGCTAAAAGCTATTAAACTGAAGAAAAAGAATGTTCCTTGCAACCACCACGCGGCTTGCAACGTAAAAGCTACGCCCGAATAGGCTGCTCCCAAGAGCAATTGCGTGGCCACAATCCACCATCGTTTGGTTTGATAAAGCAACAAAAACCGCTCCCAAAAGGGACGAATGACCCACGGAAGATAGAGCCAGGCTGTGTAGAAGGTGATGGCGGCATCGCTCAATCCCAACTGCATGTAGATTTCTATGGCCAGCACGGCAATAGTCACATGCGACAATCCCTCGGCAAAACAGAGTGAGGGAAGCCACAGCCAAGGCGAACGGTTTCTCATGCTTTTGAATAAATGGAGCGAATTTCCACGCCTCGATAATAATGCAACAAAATCTCATCATAGCGGAAACCACGCTCCCCCATCACTGCCGCTCCTATCTGACACAGCCCCACTCCATGCCCCCAGCCTGCGCCTTTGAGCACAAAGCGCGCCGGCACTTGCTGCGCATTGAGGTCGAAACGCTGCACCACGAAAGCCGAACTATAAAGATGAGAAGGGCTCAACGCACGGCGAATCTCGAGCTCTTTCCCGATGATTAACGTGCGCTCGGTGCCCACAATGCGCAATTTCGACAGCCGCCCACTCATGCCCCGCTCCACGGGTTGCAAGTCGATGATGTCCCCAAAACGCAGGTTTAATTTGCTTTCGATTAAATGGCGCAGTTCGCTTTGGGTGTATTCCACCTGCCAACGATAGAAATCTTTCGTCTCTTGGTCATAATCATTGAGCACTTGTGAAAGGATTTTCGGGTCGTGTGTGTTGCAATAACTCTCAGGATTAGTTAAAATCCATTGCTCGGCTTGTGCTTCGTTGGTCAGGTCGGGCATGTCCGTTTCAGGAGCATCGCGCAAGGCAACAAGATAAGGTTTGCGCAGGTTTTCCCAGCAATATTGATATTCTTCCACCACGCCGCCGCAGCTTTTCGAAAAACGTGCGTCGCAAATCTCATCGTCATAGAGCAACACTTCGCCAAAAGTTTCATTCACGGCTTGCACCACATGTGCATTCGTTTCCTTCGTAATGCCTTGATAACGCTGGCAATGGTCGTCGGCACACACATCGAAAAGTGTGTGATCCTCGCGGTCATACCACCGAATATGCTCCGTTTCGGTCTGCACAAATGAGCCGGCAGTCTGCGCCGCCGTCTTCAAAGCCCGCCGCTTTTGCATCTGCGCCAAGAGCCAACTGCGCGAAATCACAGCATGCGCTTTCAACAATTCCAAACTCGACGTAGCACTCATCTCGCTCGAAATCACACTCTCTAAATACCATTCTACAGGCAACTGATTGATGGCTACGACCGCATTGTGTGCTACAATGAGCCGCAACACTCCTCGGAACGTTTGCGTTTCTTTACGTTCCCAATGGAACTTTACGCCAATCACGACATCAAAAATGGAAAATGTTCCCGACGCATCCGCCGGCTGAAATTCAAGCGTGTCATACGTTTTCCCCTGCCAAAGCAATTTTCCGTCCTCCACGTGCACTTCGTGTTGTCCTTCTGCAAGTTGCGCATTGCACCGATAAGGCGCATTCAACCTGAAACTAATGGTCGTGCCACTCACTATACCTACGCTCACCATGGGCTGCGTAGCAATCTCTTCTGCCTTCAATTTGGCCATAGATTTGTCATTCATTTCGTTTATTTTTGATGGATTATGCGGCGAAAGACAAAACAAGATTTAACTGCAAAGCCGTCTATCATGCGCACGCAATCTCAGTTTAACAAGCTCTTTTTAGCATTGCTTTGCAAAGGTAATAAATCACTTTGAATAAAAGTGATGGTTGTTTGTTTTTTACAAAGAAATTGCAACAATCGCCATCAATGCAACAATCTGCACGATATTGCAGCGTAATTGAAATGGTTTTGCACACAAATTTGCACCACTTTGGTCCACAATCTCATTGCTTTTTCTTTGCAAAAGCAAATCATCCTCCCTATTTACCTTGCGGCCTCAAGCCCTATCGCCCACAGACGCGCATGCACAGCCCGCAAAAATACATGCTTTGCAGAGCCTCATTCAACATTATTTATTACCTTTGCACGATGAATGTTTCGAAAAAAGCACTTTTAGGTTTGACGCTTTACGAGTTGAAAGCTGTGTGCAAAGAACTGGGTATGCCGGCTTTCACCGCCACGCAAATGGCGAAATGGATATACGAGCGGCATGTAGCGTCGATTGACGACATGACGAATATATCCAAAGCAAACCGCATGAAGTTGGAGACGCTATATGAAATAGGTCTGCGACCCGCCATTGATGCGCAACATTCACAAGACGGAACCATCAAATATCTGTTTCCTACGCACGATAACAAGTTCGTAGAAACCGTTTATATCCCCGATAAAGACCGGGCGACCCTCTGTGTTTCATGTCAAGTGGGCTGCAAAATGAATTGTCTTTTTTGCCAAACCGGCAAACAAGGATTTGAAGGTAGCCTGACGGTCGCCGACATTCTGAATCAGATTTATGCCCTCCCCGAGGTGGACCAACTCACCAATATTGTGTTCATGGGGCAGGGAGAGCCGATGGATAACTTGGATGCTATCCTCAAAACAACCGAAATTCTCACTGCAAGTTACGGCTGGGGATGGAGCCCCAAGCGCATCACGGTGAGCAGTGTAGGTGTGAAAAATAAGCTCAAACGCTTCTTGGATGAAAGCGATTGCCATGTGGCCATCAGCCTACACTCGCCCTTTCCTGAGCAAAGAGCACAACTCATGCCCGCCCAAAAAGGCATGCCTATCGAGGAAGTTATCGACTTGCTGCACAATTATGACTTCTCACATCAGCGCCGATTATCATTCGAATATATCGTTTTCGCCGGTGTCAACGACACACATCAGCATGCACAAGCCATTGTAAACCTATTGCGAGGCTTGGTTTGCCGAGTGAATTTGATTCGCTTTCATCAAATCCCTGGCGTGGCGCTTCATGGCGCTTCAGAGGCTAAGATGGAGGAACTGCGTGACTATCTCACTGCTCATGGGGTTTTTACCACCATCAGAGCCAGTCGAGGGGAAGATATTTTTGCAGCTTGTGGCCTGCTTTCAACTTCGAAAAAGATCAATGAAATCAGACATGAAAAATAGTTGGATGGGATGGCTCATCATGGCATTAATCCTTCTTTCGGGGTGCACAAACACACCGAAACAAGAGGCTATGCATGCCACAACACCCCACACGAGCCAACGTTTGCCACGCAATTTGCCTAAAAAAATGTTTGGCATCGCCCTCCAACTTCCTGCCGATTTCAACAACTATACACAGGGAGAACATTTTCTTTGGCTATCGAACAACGACACCGAAGTGGTGGAAAACATCGCCCTTTATTCGATAAAGGAAAACGCTATAAGCGCACTCAATGTGCCACGCTTTTGCCATTTGCGCGATAGTGTCATGCACAAAAACGTGCGTGGCATTAGCGATGCCATCTACATGACGACCCTCCAAGCGTCAGTTCGCGGTTGGAAAGACAACACAACCTCAACCTTTTGGTTTGAAGGGCTGTGGGAAATGCAGAACGATGCAATGGGCGGTCGTTTCATTTGCCGTGCTATAAAACGTCCATCCCGGCATGATATACTCTTCGCAGAGGCCATCCTTTATGCTCCCAAAACAGAAAATAAGACAATCCTCATGAGACAGTTGCAAACTGTCTTGCAATCTATAAAATAAAAACAGAAATGGAAAATCAGAAAATTCGCGTGGCAATAACCCACGGAGACACCAATGGTATTGGATATGAGCTCATCTTTAAAACATTTGCAGATGCTGAAATGTTGGAACTTTGCACGCCCATCATTTATGGATCACCCAAGATTGCGGCCTATCATCGCAAAGCTTTAGACATTCAAGGCAATTTCAGTATCATCAATTCTACCGATGAAGTGCAAGATGGAAGAATAAACCTTCTCACCTGCTTTGACGAAGAATTGAAGGTTGATTTCGGCCACTCTAATGAAGGAAGTGGCAAAGCAGCACTGCTTGCTTTAGACAAAGCGTTGACGGATTACCGTCACCAAGCCTATGATGTGTTGGTGAATTGTCCCATAGATAATAAAACAGTTCATGTCGACGGCTATCCCTTTGAGAACATCGCACGCTATCTTGAGACCAGTATCGGTGAAGGAAAACAGACCAGCACCCTATATGTGAGCGGGCAGCAGCATTTGCTCGTTGTGACAGAAGATGCCGAAGTGAAAGACGTTACCCATCTGTTGACCAAGAAGATGATTGTTGAGAAAGGTGAATTGTTGGCACAATCGCTTCAGCGTGATTTCAACATTTCGAATCCGCGCATAGCTGTTTTAGCTTTCAACGCCACCAATCAAGGTGAGGAAGAACAGGAATTTATCATTCCTGCCATCAAGACTTTAACCGAAAAAGGCGTGCAAGTGTTTGGGCCTTACACTGCAGAAACGTTCTTCGGAGAAGGCTATTATGAGGCTTTTGATGGGGTGCTGGCCATGTATTCTGACCAAGCACTGCCTACAATAAAGGCACTTGCAACGGAAGGTGTCGTTGAATTTAACGCCAATCTACCTTTGGTGGCAACGAAATCGTCCGAAACGTATGGTGCTTCTATTGCAGGAAAAGGAATGGCTGATGCAGCAACATTCCGCCATGCCATTTATACTGCTATCGACATTTATCGCAATCGCATAGCATTTGATGAACCTTTGGCAAACCCTTTGCAGAAGCTTTATCACGAAAAGCATGACGAAGGAGAAAAAACAAGGTTCTCGGTCTCAAAAAAGAGAAATGAATAAGAAATATCAAAATGGATTTTTTATCTTTGGAATCGTGGTGCTGGCCATCATGATTTCACAGTTAAATTTCCATCAAGTGTGGGAAGGACTGCAACATGCAGGCTATTGGTCGCTGGCTGTTGTGGCCTTATGGGCAGCACTTTATTTGCTCAACACTTCGGCATGGTATATCATTATCCATTCACAACCGCGTCAGCCGGCACAACGTCCCATATCCTTTGCTTGGCTCTATAAAATCACGGTGTCGGGATTTGCACTCAACTATGCCACTCCTGGAGGTTTAATGGGCGGCGAACCCTATCGCATCATGTCCCTATCACCCAAGATTGGAACCGAGAGGGCTTCGTCTTCGGTCATCCTTTATGCAATGACTCACATCTTTAGTCATTTTTGGTTTTGGCTCCTTTCCATCTTCCTTTTTATCTTCATACAGCCGGTAAATGCCATTTTAGGCATGTTATTGGCTATCATTGGCACATTCTGTTTGTTAGGGATATGGTTTTTCATCTCTGGCTATCGCACAGGTTTAGCCAACCGGGTGATGAATATTTTAAAGCACATTCCACTCTTGAAACGGTGGGCTTTGCCGTTTATTGAGCACCATCGCCAACAACTTGACACCATTGATCAGCAAATAGCAGCATTACACAAGCAATCGCCTATAACGTTTATTTCTGCGGTGTTATTAGAATTATCATGCAGAGTGCTGTCCGCTTTAGAAATCTATTTCATCTTATTGGTTCTGATGCCACACGTCAGCTTCCTACAATGTATTCTCATTTTGGCTTTCACCAGCCTCTTTGCGAATTTGCTTTTCTTCATACCCTTGCAATTAGGAGGCCGCGAAGGAGGCTTTTTAATGTCGGCAACCGCCTTGGGTATGTCAACCAATGCCGGCATCTTTGTGGCACTCATTGTGAGACTTCGTGAACTTTTATGGACAGGAATCGGCTTACTTTTGATTAAGTTCGGCAAAAAGGATTCTGCGTAACAGTCTTCTAAAAACATATAAAAAGCAATGCCACCGAAAGGTATATTCAAATAAAACATGTAACTTTGCTTGCACATGAATACGTCGGAACTCCAAAAAATTAAACAACGCTATAATATAGTCGGTAATTGTGATAGCCTAAATCACGCTTTAGACATTGCACTACAAGTGGCACCTACTGACCTCTCGGTGCTGATTATCGGTGAAAGCGGTGTGGGAAAAGAAATCATTCCAAGAGTGATTCACGAACATTCTCCACGCCGTCGCGAGAAATATTTTGCCATCAACTGTGGTTCTATCCCCGAAGGAACCATTGACAGTGAGCTTTTTGGACACGAGAAAGGTTCTTTTACAGGGGCAATAGGCGAAAGCGAAGGCTACTTTGGCATCGCCAATAAAGGAACCATTTTCTTAGATGAAGTGGGCGAATTGCCTATGGCTACGCAAGCACGTTTGCTGCGTGTTTTAGAAACAGGCGAATATATTCGTGTGGGGGGACAACAGATTTTGAAAACAGATGTGCGCATCGTTGCGGCAACAAACGTCAACATGCAAAAAGCAATTAGCGAAGGACGGTTTCGTGAAGATTTGTACTATCGGTTGAATACAATCCCCATCCAAATTCCACCTTTGCGCGAAAGAGGCGAAGATATTATCTTGCTTTTCCGCCTATTTGCCATGCAAATGGCTGAAAAATATCATTTGCCGAAGATTAGTTTGTCGGAAGATGCCAAACAACTGATGTTGAAATATAAGTGGCCGGGCAATGTGCGGCAACTTAAAAATATCACAGAACAAATTTCTATTCTCAGCAAAGATAGGGAGATTACTGCAAAAAACTTGTTGAATTTTATTCCACAAGATAATGAAAGTACTGAATTAGCACCTATAAACAGAGGTGGGGAACACTCGTATGAGACGGAACGAGAGATTCTTTATAAAATACTTGTTGAGCTAAGAGGTAATGTAAGTGAATTAAAACGTGAATTAAATAATTTACGAGAACGATTTGAGGAAATAAATCCTTTGCCCATAACAAATGAGTTTGAGCATAAGACTTTTTCACACAACAATGAGACTTCACTAATGAGAACGGATGCTCATCCGGGGCATTACACCTATATTGATGCGCCCGAAAGGCATGATGCAGCAACCACCTATGATGCCATTGCTGAAGAAATACATGAACCTGACAACCTCAATCTGAGTAATTTAGGCAGGAAAATGGTAGAAAAAGCTTTAGAACGGAATGCTGGTAATCGCAGAAAGGCGGCGCAAGAGTTAGGTATCTCGGACAGAACGCTTTACCGGCGTATCAAACAATACGGATTAGAATAGACAAGAGATGAGACGTTATTGGATGAATACAAAGAAAATACAGTTTGTATGGATAGCCATAGGGTTATGCATCATCACTGCATGTAGCTTTAAAGGCTATAAATTTAATGGGGCAAGTATTGATTATACGCAAACAAAAACAATTCAAATCTCAGAGTTTCAAAATCGTTCGAGCTATGTTTGGGGACCTATGGCATCGATGTTCAACAATCGGTTACGCGATCAATTTGCCGACCATACAAAGCTGATTCAAGTGAAAAGAAACGGCGATTTACGCTTAGAGGGGGAAATAACACAATATAGCCAACGCAACAAATCGATTTCAAGTGAAGGGCATTCTGCACAAACCGAGTTATCGATAACCGTGAATGTGAGATTTACCAATACGAAAAAGCATAGCGAGGACTTTGAGAGACAGTTCACTGCCTCTGCAACATACGAGACTACACAGAGCTTAAACGCCGTACAAGAGGAGTTGGTTACCCAGATGATAAAAGACATTGTCGATCAAATTTTTAACGCAACAGTAGCAAATTGGTAGACAAAATGAATTTAAGGCACCTCATAGAGCACCCTGAACAGATGGATCGTGAGACGCTATACGACTTAAGAAGTTTTATAGCCTTGCACCCTTTTTATCAAACTGCACGCATCCTTTTGCTGCTTAATCTGTATATTTTGCATGATGCTACCTTTGATGAAGAATTAAGAACGGCAGCAATTTATGTGACTGACCGGCGAATTCTTTTTAATATGATAGAGGCCGCACATTACAAAATCCATGCAGAAAAGCCTACCAATGCGCAAAAAGTGCAAACACCAACCAATGATGTACAGGAAGATAGAACTGAAAAACTGATTGATTCGTTCTTAAATACACTCCCGCAAGATGAAGATAATGATATTAAAGAGGCGCATAAAAAGCCACACAAAAAGATGCTACGGTTGATTATGTGGCCTATTTAATGAATATTGAAGACGAACAAGACGCCGAATTTCAACAAAAACAATTATCTGATAGAACATCGGCACTCATCGATCATTTCATGGAAGATGGTGGATTTAATCTTAAAACAGAAGAAGATGAAGGGGATGTATCAGAAGAAAATCATTTAACAGGCAGTACCAATCAAAACCTTATCGAAGAAAAGGTTACAACACCTCCTGCAAAAATGCCTACAAGTAGTAGGGAGGAAATCAGCAAAGGGGAAGAAGTTATTTTACAGAAACATTGTCACGTATCTATATCAAGCAAGGTAGATATGAGAAAGCATTGGAAATTATTACGCAATTAAATTTGAATATTCCAAAAAAAAATGCTTACTTTGCAGACCAAATCCGTTTCTTAGAAAAATTGATTATCAATAATAAACATAAATAAAATGGGAATAATTTACACATTATTTGTCGCTTTAATTGTCTTAGCCGCTATACTGATGGTGTTTGTCGTGCTAATACAGGAATCTAAGGGAGGTGGACTGGCTTCCAACTTCTCTTCATCTAATTCCATTATGGGTGTACGTAAGACTACAAATGTGGTTGAAAAAGCAACGTGGGCACTCGCCATTGCAATGGTTATCCTCAGTATTGCATGCGCCTATGTAGCACCACAAACTACAGAAGATCGTAGTGTATTACAGAACGCAGCGACAGAAACACAAACCACAAACCCTGCCAACACACAAGGATTTGGCACAGGACAGCAGATGCCTAAGGCTCCTCAAGCTCCTGCTCAATAAAGATTTTTCGAAAAAATAAGGGAAAAGCTTTGGCAATTCAAACTTTTCTCTTACCTTTGCACTCGCTAAATAATTTTAGCAAAGCATAAATGGTGGACGTAGTTCAGTTGGTTAGAGCGTCAGATTGTGGTTCTGAATGTCGTGGGTTCGAGTCCCACCTTCCACCCAAACAGAAGATAACGAGAATACAATATAAAATGTATTCTCGTTTATTTTTATTCCATAAGCTGCTTTTTCAAAAGGTTACAATATACCTTTGGGTAACAAAAATGGATGCATCATGAAACTGATACATCCAAATTATGTTGGGATACTCGGACTCGAACCAAGAATGACAGGACCAGAATCTGTAGTGTTACCATTACACCATATCCCATTCTCTACTGACAATAGAGCTATATTGCTAAATTGTGAGTGCAAAGGTAGTCTTTTTTTTGTTTGACTCCAAATTTTAGTATGGCTTTTTTCCAAAAACAATGAAAATTTGAAAAATAGACAATTTATAATAGAATTCCTCATTATAAATTATGTATCTTTGTGCGCTATAAGACACTATTCAATAAAATTTCAAACAAAAGTTTAGATGGAAAAGACTGAAAAGTTAGTCGATACAATCATTAAAGGTGTTCAGGAGAAGAAAGGAGAAGAGATTGTGGTTATCAATCTTACAGAGATAGAAGGAGCTATTGCAAAATATTTCGTCATTTGTCAAGGAAATTCCCCTACACAAGTAGAAGCGATTGCGTCCTCAATTGGCGACATCGTACGTGAAAGTTTGCACGAAAAGCCTATTCATGTGGCAGGATTAGGGAATAATCAATGGGTTGCAATAGACTTTTCGGATGTGCTTGTACATATCTTTCTTCCTGAAACCCGCACTTACTATAACTTAGAAATGCTATGGGAAGATGCGAAACTAACAAAGATCCCTAACTTAGATTAGCCCTTTGGCATAGTCTTTGATACTACAACTTCAAATATAAGAAACAGCTTTTAGTTATGGATAATAAGAATCATCTCTTTAACAGCCGCGACAACAGGGAACCAAAGATGCCCAAATTCAACATGAACTGGGTATTTATCATTGTTGCTATTGCCGCAGCTGCACTACTTTTTTCTGGTGGTGGCAATATGTTGGCCAGCGGAAATGCAAATACAACAGCATCTTACTCAAAATTTAAACAATATGTTGGCAAAGGTTACGCCAATCGTATAGAGATAAATAAGGAGAAGAGCACACTGAAGATGTATGTCAATCCCAAATACATACAAGATGTGTTCCATCGCAGTGCGAAGCAAGTTGGGGCACATCCCTATGTAAATGTTCAATTTGGTTCTGTCGATGAATTAGAGAAGTTCCTCACCTATGAGCAATCAAAAGGAAAGATTGTAGACTTCAGTTACGACAACGATGGTGGAAGTGGCCTCATCAATAATCTCCTATTTACATTTGGACCATTCATTCTTTTAGTAGTATTTTGGTTCTGGATTTCTCGCCGAATGGCAGGAGGAAATGGCGCTGGTCCAGGCGGTGGCATCTTCAATGTCGGTAAAAGTAAAGCAAAACTTTATGAAAAGGCCAACGAATTAGGCATAACATTTAAAGATGTAGCCGGTCAAGAAGGTGCGAAACAAGAAGTACAAGAGATTGTTGAGTTCCTCAAAAACCCACAAAAATACACAGAGTTAGGCGGTAAAATTCCTAAAGGGGCATTATTAGTTGGTCCTCCAGGAACCGGTAAAACGCTGTTAGCAAAGGCTGTTGCAGGCGAAGCAGGTGTTCCATTCTTCTCGATGAGCGGTTCCGATTTTGTGGAGATGTTTGTAGGTGTTGGTGCCAGTCGCGTGCGTGATGTCTTTGCACAAGCTAAGCAAAAATCACCTTGTATCATCTTCATCGATGAGATAGACGCCGTTGGTCGCGCACGAAGCAAGAACCCTTCTATGGGTGGAAACGATGAGCGTGAGAACACATTGAATGCGCTATTGACCGAGATGGACGGCTTTGGTACCAACAGTGGCGTTATTGTTTTGGCAGCAACCAACCGCGTAGACATGCTGGATCAAGCGCTCCTTCGTGCAGGAAGATTCGACAGACAGATTAATGTTGATTTGCCCGATTTGCCCGAAAGAAAGGCTATTTTCCAAGTGCATCTGCGCCCATTGAAGGTTGATAACACCTTAGATATAGACTTTTTAGCACGGCAGACTCCGGGATTTTCTGGTGCAGACATTGCAAATGTGTGCAATGAAGCCGCACTCATTGCCGCACGTCACAACAGCAAGACCGTAGGTAAGCAAGACTTCTTAGACGCTGTTGACCGCATTATCGGTGGCTTGGAAAAGAAAACCAAAGTGATGACAGCCTCAGAAAAGCGATCGATTGCACTCCATGAAGCGGGTCATGCCACAGTAAGTTGGTTTTGTGAGCATGCCGATCCTTTGGTGAAAGTGAGCATTGTACCTCGTGGACAGGCCTTAGGAGCAGCTTGGTATCTGCCCGAAGAGCGCCAAATCACCACCAAAGAGCAAATGTTAGACGAGATGTGCGCGCTATTAGGTGGGCGTGCTGCAGAAGAATTGTTCACAGGTCACATCTCAACAGGGGCAATGAACGATTTAGAACGAGCCACCAAGAGCGCATTCGGCATGATTGCTTTTGCCGGAATGAGCGACCGATTGCCCAATATTTGCTATTACAATAATCAGGAACAGTTCCAAAAACCCTATTCAGAAACAACGGCACAAGTGATAGATGATGAAGTGCTGAAAATGATAAATAGCCAATATAAGCGTGCCAAGCAGCTTTTAGAAGAACATAAAGAAGGACATAACAAATTAGCAGAGTTGCTCATTTCGCGTGAAGTTATCTATGCAGAAGACGTAGAAGCCATCTTCGGAAAGCGTCCTTGGATTAGCCGTGCACAAGAAATTATCAACGAAAATGAGGCCAATGCCCCCAAAATTGAAGATATGCCCGATTTCGTTCGCCAGGCAGAAGAAGAGCATCAGGCATCATTAAAGAAAGAAAACAACAATGAGTGAGAAACAAAAGAATTTAATTATCAGAGCCATTGTAGGTGCGCTCTTTGTGATTATCATGGTGGGTGGATTTTATAATCCGCACACCATGATTGCGTTATTTGCCGTGATTACAGGCCTCACCATTTGGGAGTATACGGGGCTTGTCAATCAAAAGCCTCGCATTTCGGTCAATCGTTTCATCAGCACCATCGCCGGAGTTTATCTCTTTTTGGCTGTGGCAGTCCTTCGGGTTGGCATCATTACCAACTTTGTTGTGGTCATCCCCTACCTGCTTACGATTGTCTATCTACTGATCAGTGAGCTTTATTTGAAACAAGAAGACCCCATTAACGACTGGGCCTACACCATGCTTTCACAGTTCTACATTGCGCTTCCATTCTCCATGATTAATGTTTTAGCCTTTGAGCAAAGCAGCAATGGTGCAGGTTTTCAATATCATGCATTGCTTCCACTGTGCATATTTATCTTTCTTTGGCTTAATGACACCGGCGCTTATTGCAGCGGTTCGCTCTTCGGCAAGCACAAACTGTTTCCGCGCATCAGCTGCAAAGAGTTGGGAAGGAAGCATTGGTGGTGGTCTTCTTGTGGTGATAGTGGCGGCCTGCATCGGCTATCATGCACAACAACCCGCAAACAGCGTACAACTCTCTATTTTGGGCTGGATAGGTTTAGGCTTAGTCGTTGTCGTGTTTGGCACTTGGGGCGACTTAGTTGAGAGCCTTTTCAAACGCACTTTGGGTGTGAAAGATAGCGGAAAGATTCTTCCCGGGCATGGAGGAATGCTCGATCGGTTCGACTCTTCACTCTTGGCAATTCCTGCTTCTGTTATCTACCTCTACACCATTCAACTCCTTTCATAAAAGTGTCTCGACGGACTTTTTATAGAATTCAGCATATAACACATGCCTAAGATAACAAGGTGGTAGCTTCGTTCGCTCGATAAACAGCTGTCGTGCGTCCGCAAATCGCATTTGACAGGGACGATATTAATTCTTTAAAAAATGCTAAACAGCATACCTTTCTTACAGAAATGTTTGGCGAGTCGCCCTCTATACGTTATCTTTGCAACATGTTTTTCATGGTATTAGATTATTAAGGTTAAGAAGATTGGTTGTCGTGAGACAATCAATTTTTTTTATATCCTTAGTCTTCCGCATTTTTCTTATCTCCATAGGCCTATAGGAGTTATGCTAAAGCATTTAGCACTCCATGACAAAACGCCACCCAATGAGGGCACAATATCACTGTATTTGCACCATTATATCATAGCAATTACATCATAAAGTCATTGCTTTTATTGTGAAAACAAATAGCTTTTTATCGGCTCTGTTTTTGGTTTGAAAGAAATCGTTACACCAAACGGCTACACCATACCGTCTAAATGGCGTTTCATGGCTTGCAATTCATCGCGCACGGCCATGAGTTTTTCGAGCACAACTGCTGTTTTTTCAACACCCAAGCGATTGGCACTCAACATTTTTTTAGCAGCAGCTATTTTGAACCCACGCACCTTAACAAGGTTATAAATGAGCTTAACCTGCTCCATATTCTGTTCTGTGTATAAGCGGATTTTCGTCCCCTCCTGTATTTTTGGACGCAAAATCGAGAATTCCTTTTCCCAATAACGCAAGGTGCTTTCGGTCACATCCAACTTTTGAGCTACCTCTTTGATGGTGAAATAACGCTTTAGATTTTTATTTTTATTCAGTGCCATAACCCGTTATCTTCTGTAAAACAAGGATTGTTTTCAGCGCAAAGATAGCAATTTTCTACAGATGGCCAGCTACCATCTCTAAACTTTTTTGTAACTTTGCGCTTGCTTTTCAGTATAGGAATACAATAAAAAATAAATAAAAAAATATGATGACAGCAAACGAAGTCCGCGAGTCCTACAAGAAGTTTTTTGAAGGCAAAGGACACAAAATAGTTCCTTCGGCACCGATGGTGATTAAAGATGACCCCACTTTGATGTTCACCAACGCCGGTATGAACCAATGGAAAGACATTATCTTGGGCACCAAAGACCCCGGAAAAGACGTGCGCCGCGTGGACTCACAGAAATGCCTTCGTGTGAGTGGAAAGCACAACGACTTGGAAGAAGTGGGGCATGACACCTATCATCACACCATGTTCGAGATGCTGGGCAACTGGAGTTTTGGTGACTATTTCAAAGAAGGTGCCATCGATTATGCCTGGGAATATCTTGTGGACGTGCTGCATTTAAATCCCGAAGACCTTTACGTAACCGTGTTTGAAGGTTCAAAAGAGGAAGCTCTCACGCGACGATGAGGCCGCAAAATATTGGGCAAAGCACGTGAAGCCCGACCATATTATCAACGGAAACAAGCACGATAACTTCTGGGAGATGGGCGAAACTGGACCTTGTGGCCCATGCACCGAAATCCATGTTGACTCAAGAACGCCCGAAGAGAAAACCAAGATTCCAGGCCGCGAATTGGTGAACAAAGACAACCCCCAAGTGATTGAGATTTGGAATGTAGTGTTCATGCAATACAATCGCAAGGCCGATGGCAGCTTAGAGCCGCTCCCCATGCATGTCATCGATACCGGAATGGGCTTCGAACGCTTGGTGCGCATGCTGCAAGACAAGCACAGCAACTATGACACCGATATTTTCCAACCCATCATTCAGCAAATCGAGGCGCTGAGCCACCAACAATATGGCTTCACGACGCCGACAGGAAAGTTAGGCGAAGGCAGCACCGAACAAGAGAAAATCGACATTGCCATGCGTGTGGTGGCCGATCACCTGCGCGCCGTAGCGTTCTCCATTGCCGACGGACAACTGCCCAGCAATGCCAAAGCAGGCTACGTCATCCGCCGCATCTTGCGCCGTGCCGTGCGCTATGCCTACACATTTTTAAATCAGAAAGAGGCCTTCCTCTATAAATTGCTGCCCACCTTGGTGCATGAAATGGGTGCCGCCTACCCCGAATTGCCCGCGCAGCAGGAGCTCATCAGCCGCGTAATCAAAGAAGAGGAAGACTCGTTTCTGCGCACATTGGAAAAAGGCATCAACCTGCTCAACGCCGATATGGACGAGCTTACGGCGCAAGGAAAGACCGAATTGCCCGGCACACAGGCCTTCCGCTTGTTTGATACCTACGGTTTCCCCTTCGACTTGACCGAGCTCATCTGTCGCGAAAAGGGATTCACGGTTGACGAAAAGGGCTTCGATGAAGAAATGGCTAAGCAGAAAGCACGTGCACGCAACGCCGCAGCCGTGGAAAATGGCGACTGGGAAGTGGTGCGCGAAGGCGAACAAGTGTTTGTGGGTTATGATTACACCGAGCACACCACCCACATTTGCGCTACCGCAAAGTGACGCAAAAAAAGAACACTTTCTATGAGTTGGTGCTCGATTTCACCCCATTCTATGGTGAAATGGGCGGCCAGGTAGGCGATCAAGGTGTGCTGGTGAACGATGATGAGACGATTGAAGTGCTCGACACCAAGCGCGAAAACAGCCAGAGCATCCACATCGTGAAGGCGCTACCGAAAAATTTGCAAGCCGAGTTCATGGCCTGCGTTGATACGGAGAAACGCAATGCCAGCGCCGCCAATCACACCGCCACTCACCTACTCGACTATGCTTTGAAACAGGTGTTGGGCGACCACGTGGAGCAAAAAGGCTCCTATGTTGACCCCACAACGTTGCGTTTTGACTTCTCGCATTTCCAAAAGGTGAGCGACGAAGAGTTGCGCCAAGTAGAACAGTTAGTCAACCAAATGATACGCGAAGATTTCCCCTTGGATGAGCATCGCGACACGCCTTTGGAAGAGGCGAAGGCCTTAGGTGCCGTAGCCATCTTTGGCGAGAAGTATGGCGACAAGGTGCGCGTTGTGCGTTTCGGTCCGAGTTGCGAGTTCTGCGGCGGCATTCATGCCACAAGTACGGGTCGTATCGGCTTCTTTAAAATCATGTCAGAAAGCAGTGTTGCTGCAGGCATCCGCCGCATTGAAGCCCTTACAGGCAAGGCTTGTGAAGACGCTATCTATGCCGCAACCGACACCATGAACGATTTGAAAGCCATGTTCAACAACACCAAGGACCTCAAGGCTTCGATAGAGAAATTCATCAGCGAGCACGATGAGCTGCGCAAAGAGCTTGAGCGGTTCCAGGCGCAGGCCGTTGAACGCACAAAGGAGATGTTGCTCTCGCGCATCAAAGAGGTCAACGGCGTCAGCGTCATCACGGCCGTGCTGCCCATAGAACCGGCAGCGGCAAAAGACCTTGTGTTTAAACTGCGTGAGGCCGTGCCCCAGAAATTGGTGGCCGTCATCGGCAGCACTGCCCACAACAAGCCCCTGCTCACGGTGATGTTCTCGGATGACATGGTGAAAGAGCACCAACTGAATGCCGGCCAAATCATTCGCGAAGCTGCCAAACTCATTCAAGGTGGCGGCGGCGGTCAACCCCACTATGCACAGGCCGGCGGCAAAAACATCGATGGCATGAACGCTGCCGTTGACAAGGTGATTGCGTTGGCCAACTTGTAAAAGGAGCGCTGCAAACAGGCGTATAACCGTCATCAAACGGTGAACGAGGGATGCACAAGCCGTGCATCCCTCGTTTTCATCTCCACATCAGCCCCATTGCCCGACCACAAGCTGCGCAACATCCTTGCAGTTCGGCCCTTGCCGCCTTCAGCAATCAAAATAACGCTTGCAGGTGGACTGCAAAGGCTCAAAATGAAAATTTTAATGCTTGCAGCGTTACTGCAAGCGTCAAAACATAAAAAATAATGCTCGCAGCGTTACTGCAAGCACCAAAACATAAAAAATAATGCTCGCAGCGTTACTGCAAGCGTCAAAACATAAAAAATAACGCTCGCAGTGCTACTGCAAGCGCCAAAACTTAAGGAATGTTACTTGCAGCGTTACTGCAAGCGTCAAAACTAAAAGAATATTACTTGCAGCGTTACTGCAAATGCCAAAACTAAAAGAATGTTACTTGCATAGCTTATGCAAACGTCAAAACTTAAGAAATGTTACTTGCATAGCTTATGCAAACGCCAAAACTTAAGGAATGTTACTTGCATAGCTTATGCAAATGCCAAAACAAAAAAAATAACGCTTGCATAGCCTATGCAAATGCCAAAACAAAAAAATAACGCTTGCAGGCGGACTGCAAGCGTTAGGAAGAAGCTGAGATAATGCTATTTCACGAGTTGTTGCAAGGTTTGTTTCACCTTTTCGGACAGCACCGTGCCCAGCACCACCTTTCCATCCCGCCCAATGACATAGAGCGAGGGAATCCAGCTCACGCTATAGGTTTTTGAGATTTGCGCCTCACGCATCTTCTTTAGCTCACTCACTTGCGTGTAGTGCATGCCATATTTTATCACGGCATTTTGCCACGCCGCGCGGTCGACGTCGAACGAGATGCCCACAAACACCACGCCTTTATCCTTGTATTCGCGATACAAGCGCACCACGTTGGGCGCATCTCTGCGACAGTCGGGGCACCAACTGGCCCAAAAATCGAGCACCACAACTTTCCCCTTCAGTTGACTCAACGAAAATTTTTTTCCGGCCAGGGTGGGCAACGTGAAATCGGGTGCTGCGGTTCCGGGCTTCAACATGCCTGTAGCATACAGCAAATCGGCATCCTGCTCGGTGGTTTGCGCCTGCACAGCGGGAATGGCCAACAGGCATGCGGCCATCAATGCAGCCATTTTCAACATTTTCTTCATGTTTATTTTCCTTTCTTTTATCATGTTATTTTGTTTTTATCTCAATCGTCATCATCGGTGCCGTCGGCCATCTGCTGCTTAGGCCAATTCACCAAAAACAACTTCTCTGTGGCGCGTGTGAAAGCGGTGTAGAGCCAATGAATATAGTCGGGCGTGAGCATTTCCTCGGTCACATAGCCCTGGTCGACATAGACATGCGCCCATTGTCCGCCCTGCGCCTTGTGACAGGTCACCGCATAGGCATATTTTATTTGCAGCGCGTTGAAATAAGGGTCGGCCTTGAGTTTTTCAATGCGGTCGCGCTTTCGCGGAATGTCAGCATAGTCGGCCATCACCGATTCGTAGAGCCGCTCCTGCTGTTCGTGCTCAGCGCCGGAGATTCGGCAGTCAATGTGTCTAAGATGACGCGCTGTTGCAATTCCAACTGGTTGTAATCGGGGAATTGCAACCACACGTCGGCAAACAAAAAACCATGGCATTCGTGCACGTTGCGCACACGCAACACCTTGGCACGGTCGCCGTTGGCGATGAATGAGAACTCGCCATTGTCGCCTGCCGGAACTGCGAGGTATTTGTTTTTTACCACCATTAAAAGGTCGCCCGAGCTGAGTTCTTCTTCGCATTCGAGCACCTGTCCGCGAATGCCTTTGTTAAACAGGTTGGCACGTTTGTTACTCCGGGTGACCACCATCGTCTCTTCCTCGCCCACTTTGTAATAACTCTCGGACAGGGTTTCGATGAAATCGGCGCCGGAAAGGCGAACCACGTCGGCAAAACCTTGGAAATGAATGCGTGGAAAGGTGTTTAAGGTGAACGGCACAGCGGCATCATCGTCTGAAGGTAGGAGCGCCCGAATCTGCGTGGCGTTGTACAGGATGCCGCTGTCCTGGCTCTGCCGCAGCACCTCTTTCAGGCTGCATTCATAAACTTTCAGCCCTTTTCCTTCGAGCACATCGCACTGCAGTGCCGGAGCATCGTTTTCGCCAATGGGTGGAAGCTGCGCACCATCGCCAATCAGCAGCAAACGGCAATGATCGCCTTGGTAGACATAGGCGATGAGGTCGCTAACAAATCGCCCGACCCAAAACCGAAACTGCCGCTCGAATGAGTGCCTATCATCGAGGCCTCATCCACCATAAAGAGGGTGTTCTTATGCTTGTTCTCAGCCAAATTAAACTCGCCTTCGAGCCCCACATATTGCCGCTCGCGGTAGATTTTGCGATGGATGGTGCCTGCAGGCTGGCCACTGTTCACCGAAAACACCTTGGCGGCGCGCCCCGTCGGAGCCAAAAGCGACAATTTCTGCCCCATGCGCAAAAAGGTTTTCACCATGGCGCTGGCCAACGATGTCTTGCCCGTTCCGGCCGAGCCCCGCAAAATCATCACGCAGTTGTCCGACCTGTCGGCCAGAAAATTGGCGAAGGTTTTTAACGCATGCAGCTGATCGTGCGTGGGGGTTAAACCAAATTCATGCACAATGGCATCAATAAATTCTTGTTTGCTCAAATTCGCTAACGTAAAAAGTTTTTTGTAATTTTGCAGCACCCGCAAGCATCGGCCGTGCCACAAATAATACAACTGATGCAAAGGTAGAAAGAATTATCGGAATGAAAATCAAACTCCATCACAATTTGCTCCTGGCTGGTTGCGCCCTTGTGGTGCTGCTGCTTTGCTTTTTCAGCCTCGAAGCGCCTATGCGTTTCGCCCGGGAACAGCAGCGTCGTGAGCAAATCATCCGTGTGCGTCTGCTCAAGATTCGTCAGGCAGAATTGGCCTATCGCCGCGTACATCAGGTGTATGCCGGCACATTTCAGCAGCTCGTGCAAGGTGGTTTTTTGGCCGATAGCTTGCAGTTCATTCCCTTTGGCAATGGTGCGAAATTCGATTTATCTGCCACCGTGCAAATCAGCAAAAGCGGACAACAGACGCCTTTGGTCGAATGTGGTGCGACGTATGACACCTACCTCGGCGATTTAGACGCCAATGCCATGGCCAACCTCACCGAGAAGGCTTATGCAAGTGGGGCCTATACAGGCATTAAATTGGGCGACATTGCCCAAAACGACACCCAACTTTCCATTCATCCCTAATCCTTTCAACGCATGAACGAAAACGCTCCCATCCACAAGATAGCCACCGTCACACTGCGCATTGCACGCAACAGCATGGCTTTTGCAACCCCTAACGAAACAGCCATTGGCGGCATCAGCTACGAACCTTACGTGGTGAAAAGTGGCATGTCGATGGCTGCCAATCTGCGCGAAGCCTTCTTGGAAAGCCCTTTGCTGCAAGGAGATTTCCAACGGGCACAGGTGCTGTTAGACAGTCCGGTGCTGCTTACGCCGTTAGAAGAATTCAACGCGCAAGATGCGGCACCACTTTTTCATTACACTTTCTTAGGTTACGAGAACGACGAACTGTTCAACACCGTGCTGCCGGCGCAGAAGGCCGTAGCCATTTACCCCATGAACAAGGATTTGAAGTTGGTGCTCACCGACCATTTTCGCGACCTTCGCATCATGCCGCTCATGCAACCCGTGTGGAGCCATGCGCATAAACGCAGCTTCGTTGGTATGCGCAAAAAGCTCTTCGCCTATTTCCGAGGCAAACAAATGGATGCGTTTTGCTTCACACAAAACAGATTTCGCTTTGCAAATAGCTTTGAAATCTCCAACGAAAGCGATGCGGTCTACTTCCTTTTACACATTTGGAAGACCTTGGGCTACCATGCGCAAAATGACGAAATGCACCTCATGAGCAATCTCAATAACCAGATGCATTTGACGAAAGAACTCAAGGAATATTTGAAAAATGTATTTGTCATCAATCCGTCGGCCGAGTTTAATCGTTCGCCCATCACGCAAATCAAGGGTATTCCCTTCGATATGATGACGCTTTACATCAACGGACGATAAAACGATTTCCACATCATGAGAATTATCACTGGCCGCTATAAAGGCCGTCATTTCGACATTCCACGCACGTTCAAGGCGCGCCCGACGACAGATTTCGCCAAAGAAAATATCTTCAACGTGCTGCAAGGCTACACCGACTTCGACGGCAAAAGGGCGCTCGACCTCTTTGCCGGCACGGGAAGCATCTCCTTGGAATTGGCCAGCCGCGGATGTCAACAGGTGGTGAGCGTAGAGGCCAATCGCGACCACGCCGCTTTCATTCGACAATGTTTTGCGAAATTGGGTACCGACAATCAGCTGCTCATTCGGGGAGATGTCTTCAAATTTCTGAAAACATGTCGCCAGTCCTTTGATTTTATCTTTGCCGACCCGCCCTACGCCCTGCGAGAATTGCCCCAAATCCCCGACCTTATCTTAGAAAGCACGCTGTTGAGACCTGACGGTCTCCTTGTGTTCGAGCATGGCAAAGACCACGATTTTTCGCAGCATCCGCGCTTCGTGGAGCATCGCCAATATGGCAGCGTCAACTTTTCTATCTTTCGATAGAAAAATATCCTTTCAAACCTCTTGCAGCATTGCGAATGGGCAAAGGCAGCCCTATCGCGTATCACCACGTTTATAAGTTGAAATCGACATGCAAAATTAATCCTCCAGTTCGTGGGTTAATATTCCCCCGCTAATCTTGCTGCCCGAAGACACAAAAGGCTGCAAGACGAACCTCGCCTTGTAGCCTTTATTTATCAGGGTTAGTAAGCAGACCTATTCTGCTTCGTCGGCCACTTTTTCTGCTTCGAAAGCGGCTAAGTCTTCGACACGAAACGCCTGGATGTAGGCTGCCTTACCGATGACATGCTCTTCGGCCATGCGCACGTAGACGTTGGCACTGTCGGCAAACAGTTCGGGCGCCTTCGAAGCATCAGCGATGATGAGCAGTGACATGATTATCTCGGCCGTCATGTCGTAGAGACGACGCGCGAGGAAGTCTTTCTCATCTTGTCCCCCGCTGCCATTTACCTTTGTCAACGCCTCTTCATAAAGCGCCACCATGTAGCTATACGCGCCTGCAAAGGTTCCATAGCCTCGCTAACGGTTTCGCCAAGCAGCTCTTTCATGATGGCGAGATAGGTGCTGTTGGTGATGTAGCGTGCAGCAGCCACTACTTGCAACTGCGTGGTGCCTTCGTAGATGGAGAAGATGCGGGCATCGCGATAGAGGCGCTGTGCCTTGTACTCCATGATGAAGCCCGACCCGCCATGCACCGAGATGGCATCGTAGGTATTCTGGTTCACATATTCTGAGTTCATACCCTTTGCCACCGGCGTGAAAGCATCGGCCAGGCGATTGTATTTCTTCATCTCCTGACGCTCCTCGGGCGTGAGTTTACGTTCGCGCGAAATGTCGTCCAGCGCCTTGTAGAGGTCAACGTAGCGCGCCGTCATATAGAGCAGCGAGCGCCCCGCGTCAAGTTTCGCTTTCATGCGCGAGAGCATGTCGTACACCGCAGGGAAAGTGATGATCTTCTTGCCGAATTGTGCACGTTCCCGAGCATAGGCCAAAGCTTCGTTATAAGCTTCCTGACTCACCCCCACACTCTGCGCAGCAATACCCAAGCGAGCGCCATTCATCAAGGCCATGACATATTTGATAAGCCCTAACTTGCGGTCGCCCACAAGTTCGCATTTAGCGTTCTTATACACTAACTCGCAGGTGGGTGAGCCGTGGATACCGAGCTTGTTTTCGATGTGGCGCACGTCGACACCACCATCGCGCTTGTCATAGATGAACATTGAGAGGCCGCGGCCATCGCCCGTTCCCTCTTCTGAACGTGCCAAGACCAAGTGCAAATCGGAGTCGCCATTGGTGATGAAACGCTTCACACCATTGAGACGCCAAGTGCCGTCGGCATCCTGTGTGGCCTTGAGCATCACACGCTGGAGGTCAGACCCTGCGTCGGGCTCGGTCAAATCCATCGACATGGTTTCGCCGGCCGCAATGCGCGGAATGTATTTCTTACGCTGCTCTTCGCTGCCAAATTCATAAAGCGTGTCAATGCACGATTGCAACGACCAGAGGTTTTGGAAGCCGCCATCGGCCGCAGCAATCATCTCGGATGCCATTGAGAACACCGTGTTGGGCAGATTCAACCCGTTGTAACGGCGTGGCATCGAAACGCCCCACAAGCCGGCTTGTCGCGTAGCTTCAAAGTTTTCGATCGTCTTCGAGGCATAAAGCATGCGGCCATTCTCCAAATGTGGTCCTTCTAAATCAACTGCTTCGGCGTTGGCAGCAATGATATTAGCCGCAACATCGCCCGTGATGTCGAGCATGCGTTTGTAGTTTTCAATTGCATCTTCATAGTTGATGGGCGCCTCGTCGTGGGTAGCCGCATCAGCATAGTTGCGTTCTTTCAACTCAACAATGCGCTTCATGAGCGGATGGTCGAGGTGGAATTCAATCTCAGGATGATCAGTATAATAATTTGCCATAATTGCACTATTTGGAATTTTGTTTATAGTATTTAATGAGTTTGGGAACCACTTCCTCCACGGTGCCACGAATGACGTAGTCGGCAATCTTGTTGATAGGCGCATCAGGATCGTTGTTAATCGAGATGATGATGCCGCTGTCTTGCATGCCGGCAATGTGCTGAATTTGGCCCGAGATGCCACAAGCGATGTAGACCTTCGGATGCACGGTGACGCCCGTCTGGCCTATCTGCCGGTCGTGATCTATCCAGCCCGCATCTACGGCTGCACGACTTGCGCCCACTTCGCCATGCAGTTCTTTAGCCAATTTGAAGAGCAAATCGAAGCCCTCCTTGCTGCCCACGCCATAGCCACCGGCCACCACGATAGGCGCACCCTTGAGGTTGTGCTTGGCTGCCTCAACATGGCGTCCGATAACCTTCACCACATAGTCCTCGGCCGGCACATACTTCGCTACATCGGGATAAACCACCTCGCCCTTCGCCTGACCGCTATACAAAGCCTTTTGCATCACACCCGAGCGCACCGTTGCCATCTGTGGACGATGGTCGGGGTTAACAATCGTGGCCACGATATTACCACCAAAGGCCGGACGAATCTGATAGAGCAGGTTGGCATAGTGCTTACCCGTTTTCTTTTCGTCGTAGTCACCAATCTCGAGCTGCGTGCAATCGGCCGTCAAGCCTGAAGTGAGCGACGAGCTGACACGTGGACCTAAGTCGCGACCGATGACCGTTGCACCAAGCAAGCAAATCTGTGGCTGCTCCTCCTTAAACAGATGGACGAGAATATCGGTGTGAGGTGCTGAGGTGTATGGGAACAGTCCCGCACCATCAAACACAAACAATTTGTCGACGCCATAGGGAAGGATTTGCTCTTCCACGTGCCCTTTGATGCCCGACCCAGCTGCAATAGCATGCAGTTCGACGCCCAATTGATTGGCCAATTTGCGTCCCTTGGTGAGCAATTCCTGCGAAACCTCCTGCACGGTGGTTCCTTCAATCTCGCAATATACAAATACGTTGTTCATCGTTGTTGTTTTGTCTAACCAATAATCTTTTCGTCTAACAATTCCTTCACCAAGCCCTCTACATCGGCATCGCTGCCGGTGAGCGTCTGGCTTTCCTTGGCTTGGAACACAATGTTTTGCACGGTTTTCACCTTGGTGGGCGAACCCGCCAAACCACATTGCGCCTCATCGGCTCCACAATCAGCAATACTCCATTGCCCAAGCGTCAGATAAGGGCGCTCTTCATAGAGCTTTGCCCAGGGTTCGTCACCCTTGCGCTCCATGGGGCAGGTGGCATATTTATATTTCATCACCCGCTTGACGTTGCAGGGACGAGCCGCAGCCGCACTGCCATTGACCGTAATGAGCACGGGCAACGGAGCCTCAACGATTTCCACACCGCCATCGATAGCACGTCGAATAGTGGCTTTGCCATCTTCGATTTTCACTACCTCCTCGGCATAAGTAACCTGGTTGAGCCCCAATTTCTGTGCCACCTGAGGCCCAACTTGTGCTGTATCGCCGTCAATGGCTTGACGCCCGCCAATCACCAGGTCGACACCACCAATCTTTTCAATGCCTTTAGCTAAGAAATAGGACGTGGCCAAAGTGTCGGCTCCGGCACTCTTGCGGTCGGTGAGCAACCACCCCTCATCAGCTCCGCGATAGAGTCCTTGACGAATGATTTCACCGGCGCGGGGAGGTCCCATGGTGAGAATACCCACAGTCGAACCGGGGTTTTGATCTTTAATACGCAGCGCTTGTTCAAGCGCATTCAAATCTTCGGGATTGAAGATAGCAGGTAAGGCCGCGCGGTTCACCGTTCCTTCGGCGGTCATCGCATCCTTACCCACGTTTCGCGTGTCGGGTACTTGCTTAGCAAGCACAACAATTCTAAGTTTCATTGTATGATTGTTTATGAAGTATAATCTTTCTTAGTTGTCTCGCAAAAGTACACCTTTTTTGTCGCACAACCAAATAAAAAAGCATAAAAAGCCGTCTTGTGCAGTGGTTCAGCTGCGGTTTACACTGTATATTATTGCTGTGGCAGGATGATACTCCATTTTTCATGCTCCAATCTACGTAGCAACAGCTTCAATGTGCGTTTTTACACCTTATTATATATAAGGGGGCATAAACTGGGATATTTTGCAACCGAGTTGCAACTAACTTTCATTATTTTTGCAGCAGAAATCAATTCACAACTCCTATGGAACGAAAAAAAATCATCCAGCTCATAGTCTCTGCTGTGCTACTCGCTGCAGCCATGACCATTGAGCACATGCTTTCACTGCCGATGTGGCAATTGCTACTCATCTATCTGCCGGCCTATCTGCTCGCTGGTTACGAAACACTCGCCGAAGCGTGGGAGGGCATTATTGAGCGCGAACCCTTTAATGAAGATTTGCTCATGAGTGTGGCCACGCTCGGTGCCCTGTTCATCGGTTTTCTGCCCAGCGGCGAGCCCGAAATGGCCGAGGCCGTGTTCGTGATGCTGTTCTTTCAGGTGGGCGAACTCTTTGAAGATTATGCCGAGGGGCAAAGCCGACGCTCCATCTCGGCGCTCATGAACCTGCGCCCCGACGAAGCCCATGTGGAACGTGCTGGGCAGTTGCTCACTGTGGTACCTACCGACGTGGCCGTGGGTGAGTTGATGGTGGTGCAACCTGGCGAGAAGGTGGCGCTTGATGGCGTGGTGGTTGAGGGAAGCTCGACGCTCAACACCGTGGCGCTGACGGGCGAGAGTATGCCGCGCAGCGTGGCCATGGGCGATGCAATCTTTTCGGGTTGCATCAACCGCGAAGGGCTGTTGCGCGTGAAGGTAACAAAACCGTTTGGCGAGTCTACCGTGTCAAAGATTATCGCGCTTGTCGAACGTGCCGCCGCCAACAAGTCGAAACGCGAGACGTTCATTGCGCGCTTCGCCAAGGTTTATACGCCTATCGTGGTCTATTTGGCCTTAGCGCTGGCCGTGTTCCCGCCGCTGTTATCGGGCGATTTTGCCGGCAGTTTTCCCCTGTGGCTCAACCGTGCACTCACGTTCCTCGTGGTATCATGCCCCTGCGCGTTGGTGCTCTCCATTCCACTCACCTTCTTCGGCGGCATCGGTGGCGCCTCGCGGCAAGGCATCCTTATCAAAGGAGGCAACTACATTGATGCACTGGCTAAGGCCGCAACCGTGGTGTTCGATAAGACGGGCACGCTCACGCGCGGCGTATTCAGCGTAACAGCAGTGCATCCGGCGGATCTCAGCGAGCACGAACTGCTCCATCTCGCCGCCCATGTGGAGCGCTTTTCTACCCATCCCATTGCCCAATCGTTGCGCGAGGCCTTTGGCAACGAGGCTGATGGTTGCACGGTGGATCAAACCGAAGAGATAGCTGGTCAAGGCATCCGCGCGCGGGTCAACGGCAAGCTGGTGTGCGTGGGCAACACCAAACTTATGGACAGTGTGGGCGCTCATTGGCGCGCCTGCCATCTCACGGGCACCATAATTCATGTGGCTGTGGAGGGCGTTTACATGGGGCACATCGTCATCGCCGATGAGTTGAAGCCCGATGCTGCTGCAACCATCGCGCAACTCAAAGCCATGGGCGTGCAGCAAACCGTAATGCTCACCGGCGATCGCCACGACGTGGGACAGCAGGTGGCACGCGAGCTGCACATCGATCAGGTGGCAGCCGAGCTTATGCCTGCCGACAAAGTGGCACATGTGGAGCAGCTCATGTGTCAGAAACGCGCCGGCGATAGTCTGCTCTTCGTGGGCGACGGCATCAACGATGCGCCCGTGCTGGCTCGTGCCGACGTGGGTATTGCCATGGGCGGGCTCGGTTCCGATGCAGCCATCGAAGCCGCCGACGTGGTGCTCATGGACGACAAGCCGTCGAAGGTGGTGCGCGCCATCAGCCTCGCCCGACAAATCATCGCCATCGCACATCAAAATGTAGCCTTCGCCATTGGCGTCAAGGTGGCTGTGCTTGTATTGGCCACATTCGGGTGGGCCAGCATGTGGATGGCAGTCTTTGCCGACGTAGGCGTCACCGTCTTGGCTGTGCTCAACGCCATGCGCACCCTCCGCCTCAAAGGATAAATGCCGTCCGAAGCACATCACTTTGTGTACCACATGCCCTTCACCCACGAAAAATCCAGTGTTTTTATCCAAATTTTAAGATAATAGCAAAAAAAGAGGAGATTTGTTTGCATATCTCCTCTTTTTTTTAGAAATTTGTTGTCCATTAAACTTCCGAGATTAGAATCCTATTAACAAAGGTATCAACGATGATGTTGCCTACCACAACTTCTCAGCGATGCCGAAAACATTATCTTATAATAACAAAAAACAACACTTATGAAACAACGCATTGTACTCTTCGGAGCTATTTGGCTGTCGTGTTGCGCAGGAACTAACCTTTCCTTTGCAGCGCAACGCCCGCTAATGGTTGCCGAACATCCTGCCAACATCTTGGTGAAAGGAACTGTTGTTGATGAAAATGGTGCCCCCATCGTGGGCGCAAGTATCATTGAGCTTGGAACGACGCGCGGAACAATCTCCGACAGTAAGGGCGCCTTCCAACTCAAAGTGGATGGCTCTGCCAAACTCAAAATCTCATTCCTCGGCTATCAAACGGTCGAGCTGCATGCAAAAAGTAGCATGAATGTGAAGCTCGTGCCCGATAACGCCTTGTTAGATGAGGTAGTGGTTGTGGGCTACGGTCAGCAGAAAAAGGTAAACCTCACCGGTGCCGTAGCAAGTGTCGATGTGGATAAGACGCTCGGCAGCCGTCCCGAACAAGATGTGGCCAAAGCATTGCAGGGAGCCATCCCCGGCCTCACCATCTTGAGCAACAACGGTAGTTTGGAAGGTAATCCATCTATTTCTATCCGCGGTTTAGGCACCCTCTCCAACGGCCAGAAATCGGCTCCGCTGATTGTGGTCGACGGTATGCCCACCGACGATTTGTCGATGATTAGCGGCAACGACATCGAATCGATCTCTGTATTGAAAGATGCATCGTCATCAGCCATTTACGGTGCACGCGCCGCCTTCGGTGTTATCCTCATCAATACGAAGCAAGCCAAGAAAGGCGACCGCATCTCTGTGAAATACAATGGACAGTTTTCATGGGACCAAGCCACTGTGCTACCCGACTATCCCAGCGTTCCCGAACAGCTGCGTGCAGGTCTCATCGGTAAGAAACGCGCTGGCGAAACAACGCCCGAACTGTTTGGTATGTATTTCGATAAGCTGCTGCCTTATGCCGAAGCCTGGGAGAGACAACACGGCGGCAAGAAAGGTTACTCGCTGATGCAGCCCTATCAAAGCATGGACAATGTGGGCGACTATTATTTCGACCATGGAACTCCGCTCTACTATGCCAACTATGACATTCGCAAAATATGGTATGACAATGCGGCTCCGGCACAGACGCACGATGTGAGCATCTCGGGATCATCGGGTCGCACGACGTTCTACACTTCGTTAGGTTACGACGCGAAGAGAGACATCATGAAGTTCAATCCCGGCGAACGCACCCGCTATAATGCCGTGCTCAATCTGCAAACCGACCTCGCCGACTGGCTCAAAGCGGGCATCCGCTTCAACTATACGCGTCGCCACTTCAGCGCCGCCGATCCTTGGACCAACATCTATCAGTATATCTGGCGTTGGGGATCGTATTTCGTTCCTTCCGGCATCTTCCAGGCAGCCGACGGAACCCAATACGATAACCGCATGATAGCCTTGCAAAAGCAGGCCTCGCGCCGGGTATCAACACACGATGCACTGCGCATGAATGCCTTCTTGAAAGCGAACATCACAAAAGATTTAACCCTGAATGTTGATTACACATATCAGATTGATAATTTCAACAGTAAGACATCCGACCATAGCGTTTATGGCATGAACTGGGCTGGGACTGCGCCCGGATACATCGTAACTCCGTCCAACGCCAACGCTACACGCTCGAACAGCAAATCGAACAGCTGGGTGGCAAATGCCTATATGAACTATGCCCACAGCTTTAACGACACGCACAACCTGAATGTAATGTTGGGTGTAAATGGCGAGAACTTCACCAGCGACTACTTCTCGGCAATGCGCAAAAAGCTCTATGACGAGGCTTTTCCCGAGCTGAATTTAGCTTATGGCGAAATGAAAGATGCCGTCATCGATAGCTATACAGACGACCACTCGTCTGCAGGTTATTTCGGACGTATCAACTATGATTACAAAGGCATCTATCTGTTGGAACTCAACGGACGTTACGATGGCTCGAGTAAGTTCCGTGCCGGCGATCGTTGGGCTTTCTTCCCCAGCTTCTCTTTGGGGTATCGCTTCACAGAAGAGCCCTATTGGAAGAATCTGAAAAATATGGTTTCAAATGGTAAACTGCGCTTCTCTTATGGTGAAATTGGCAACGAGGCTGTGGGCAGCAATATGTTCCTCTCCACAACAACGGCCTATAATGTATCATCTTTAGGCTTCATGTGGCTCGACAAAAAAGGTGGAAAGCGCAATATGTTCACCAGGCCAACATGGGTGAATCCATCGCTCACTTGGGAACGCATCCAAACCAAGAACCTTGGTCTTGACCTCGGTTTCTTAGATAACGAATTCACGCTGACCGCAGAAATCTTCGAACGATTGACTAAAGATATGTTAGCTCCCGGCAACGCCATTCCTTCGGCAGTGGGTGCCAACGCACCTTACACGAATGCGGGCGAACTACGTTCTCGTGGTTGGGAATTAACCTTATCATGGCGCAAACAATTCAAGAAAGACTTTGGATTGTATGCCAACTTCAGCATCGGCGATTCGAAAGTGAAAGTGAAGAAATGGAACAACTCCAAGAGGATCATCGGACACACCAACGACGTTTCCAATGCTTACGAAGGCGAAACATGGGGCGACATTTGGGGTTTTGAGACCGATCGTTATTTCACCCCCGATGATTTCACCAGCAAAAATCCCGACGGAAGTTGGAATTACAAGCCAGGTATTGCCGATCAAAAAGGCATCCAAACAGGTAACTTCGTATATGGTCCTGGCGATATTAAGTTTAAAGATCTCAATGGTGATGGTAAAATCGATGGTGGAAAGGGCACATTGGAAGACCATGGCGATTTGAAAGTCATTGGCAACTGCTTGCCAAGATACGAGTATAGCTTCCACATCGGTGGTAATTACAAAGGCTTTGACCTTGATTTGTTCTTCCAAGGTGTAGGCAAACGGTCTGTTTGGAATATATCGGCATTCAACTTCCCATTGATGAGAAATCCCGATTTAGCACTCTATGCCAACCAAACCAAGTACAATGTCTATGATCCTGACCATGGAATCGTCAATATCAGCGAAAGCAATGACTATCCCTGTTTGTGGCCAGGCAATGAAGACAAAGGTAATGTTCCGGCGCTTGCTGATGGCGGAGGTAGTCACAACTACTATCCACAAAGCAAATATTTGGTCAACATGTCTTATCTCCGCTTGAAGAATGTAACCTTGGGCTACACACTTCCTAAGCAGCTCACACGAAAAGCTTACGTTGAAAGCCTCCGCCTTTACGTGAGTGCCAACAACTTGTTCCTACTGCACAAAGGCAATGGTAATTTACCACTCGACCCAGAAATCAACACCGGCGACGGAGTGAAATATGGTGGTTGGGGACGCACTTTGCCTATCACTCGCTCTTGGGCAATAGGTCTGCAAGTAACGCTTTAATAACAACTTTAATACGAAACGAATATGAAAACAAAAATATTCTGTGTCCTTGCAGCTGCATCGTTATTGTTAGCTGGCTGTGATGACTTATTAGATAAGGATCCACGCGATACGTTCTTAAATAACAAAGCGTTTTGGAGTAATGAAAATCAGGTGGAAGGCTATAGCAACGCATTCTATGGTTTCTATGGTTCTGCCAGCAGTTTCTACTTCAATAGCTTAAATGATGACCAGGTTAATCCGTCATTTGACAACTGGACGTACACCACTGTTCCTAACAAATCAGGCGTTTGGTCGGGTATGTTTACGAATATACGCCAAATCAATTACATGCTTGATGGCTTGAAAATTTCAACACTCCCCAATGCAACAAAAGCCCGATACGAAGCTATCGGACGCTTGAATCGCGCTTGGGAATATTACCAATTGGTACAGATGTATGGCGATGTACAGTGGGAAGACCACGTTATTGACAAATTGGAAAGCGAAGAAGTCTATGGCCCCCGCACCGATCGTGACCTTGTAATGGATAAAGTTCTGGAAGATTTGAACTTTGCTATTGCCAACATTCCAAGCAACACATCCGACAAAACGGAATGGAGCAAAGAATTTGCAGAGGCCATGAAGAGTGATGTTTGCCTGTATGAAGGAACTTTTTGCAAGTACAGAACCTTGGCAGAGAATGGCAAAGCACCCGACTTGACGCGTGCCAATCGCTATCT
This sequence comes from Segatella oulorum JCM 14966, assembly GCF_000613785.1. GTDB lineage: Bacteria > Bacteroidota > Bacteroidia > Bacteroidales > Bacteroidaceae > Prevotella > Prevotella oulorum. The sequence continues at coordinate 40,417 of NZ_BAJQ01000010.1, forward strand.
CCAAGCTTGTGTTGATGCTTCCGAAAGCTTGAGAACATCCGGAAAGTTCACACTTAACGTATGGACACCCGATGCAAAAGGTAAAATCTACACCATCTACAACTCTTTGGATCTGTCTTCAAATGACGAAGTGATTTTCTACAACAACTATGAAAAGGATGTCAAAATGCACGGCCTTTGCGACTTCACCAGCAGCTCGACCACGCAGCGTGGCATCACGAAAGATGCTGTCGATGCCTTCCTTTTCAAAGATGGTCGTCCTCTTGCAACAACAACCTTAAACACAAACGATAAAGCACAGCTTGATGCACAAGGTCATTACTCCATCGCCCATCTGCTGCAAAATAAAGATAAGCGTTTGAGTTTACTCATTGATCCCATTATCTGTTTCAAAAATCATGGCTGGATTCGTAACGAACCTTCACCTGATGGTCCGCTCCCAGCAGAGATGACTTCATCAACGGGATATACTATATATAAATACGATAACCCACAGTTGGAGTTGTATTATCGCACAAACACCAATACCAATTACACTGATATACCACTGTTTTGGTATGCTGTTGTCCTGTTAAACGAGGCTGAGGCAAAGGCAGAATTGGGCACCATCACCCAAACCGATCTCGATAACACTGTGAACCTCTTACAAACGAGAGCGGAATTACCGGCATTGACGCTGACACCTGCTGCCGACCCTGCCAACAATATGGGTGTAAGCAACCTCATTTGGGAGATTCGTCGCACACGAAGATGCGAACTGATGTGCGACTTAGACTATCGTTATTGGGACTTATTGCGCTGGCATCAACTTGATAAATTAGATAGCAATGTCCATCCCAATATCAATCGAGGTGCCAATGTGAGTGGTGTTGCTGACCAAACCGGCTTGACCGTCGATGGTAATTACCTTGTTGGGACAACTGCCACACGCACTTTCCTGCCTAAATATTACTCATACCCCATTCCATCGAATGATTTAACACTGAATGAGAATCCAGGTATGAAGCAAAATATAGGTTGGTAATCCCCTCCGATTTCTATTCATTTGAACCCCTATTTAATTTCGTTTATTTACTATCGCAGCCTGTTTGCTGCAGGCTGCGATAGTTTTTTTATTCGTGTAATGACAAAAATAGCAACACTTTCCTTGCTTTTCGCATTCCTTTTTTCAGCGGAAAGTTCGGCTCAATCGCTTTCAAATAATCAGCAAACTGCCCTCGAAAAAATACTCAATCAGTACATTTCAGGCATCAGTATGCGTCCCTTACACATTGATTCCATCCACAACGATGCTCAATCGCTGCATATTTATGTCACAAGTGACTTCTCCTATGTTTCGTTTACCCCTGCAAAATGTGACGAAATCCTGCAGAAAGTCAAAGCCATCTTGCCCGATTCTCTTCAGCATCGTGCAGTATCTGTGATGGCCGGACAACAAAATATCTATGATTTAATACCCCGAATTTATCGCAAGAAAGCTGATAAGCCCACGGTTTTCACCTACAATCCTACGGTTCCATTGGTGAAAAATCAAAATCGTCCCTACGCTATTGCACACGGACTTGAAGGCAAAAACATCGCAATGTGGCAAAGCCATGGACTTTATTTCGAAGCTGGGCGCAACCGATGGCAATGGCAACGCACGTATGTTGCAAACCGTTGAAGACAAATATACCCAACAATACGTGCTGCCTTATCTCATTCCGATGCTCGAAAATGCCGGAGCCTACGTCCTCACCCCACGCGAACGTGATGTAAACCCTTTCGAAGTTATCGTTGATAATGACGGAGGCGTAGCACAGAAAGATTACACTGAGACAACAGGTGCACAGCCTTGGGTCACAGGAAAAGCACCAGGCTTTGCCTATCTGCGTCCACAATACCACGATTTCGAAAACCCTTTTCATGAAGGAACCTATCGTGTTGCCACCACAACACGCAATAAAAAGGAGGTAAGTAGCATCTGCTGGCGTCCAAACATTCCGCAATCACGCGATTATGCCGTTTATGTGGCCTACCAGTCATTACCCAACAGTGCCACAGATGCCCATTATACCATCCATCATAGTGGCGGTACAACCACCTTATCAGTAAACCAAAGCATGGGAGGTGGTACATGGATTTATCTCGGTACCTTCCCTTTCCAACAAGGAAAGACGGCGAAAGTTGTGCTCACCAACTATTCTAAACAAAACAATAGCGTCATCACGGCCGATGCACTCCGCTTAGGTGGTGGACAAGGCAACATCGCACGCACAACCAATGGCGACAGCATCGCCTATGATGGAAAGATTGATCGACAGATCGGACGTAAGCCTCGAAATGCCTATCAACCCGCAATGGTCTATCCCTACCAAGTAAGTGGCTATCCAAGATATTTAGAAGCGGCACGCTATTCCATGCAATGGGCAGGTGTTCCCGATAGCATTTACTCTCCTTCCCATGGTTTAGATGACTATAGAGACGACTATAAATCACGCGGGCAGTGGGTGAATTATCTCGCTGCAGGCACAAAAGCATGGCCCGAAGGCAAAGGGCTAAACATACCCATTGACCTTTCTTTTGCTTTCCATAGCGATGCAGGAACCGTTTATGGCGACTCCATCATCGGCACTTTAGGCATCTATGATACCCAGACCTATAACGGACACTTTGCCGATGGCAGCAGTCGACAGGCTAATAGAGACCTTTGCGACCTCATACAGTCTTCTATTGTCCACGACATCCGCACCTGCTTCGAACCCAAATGGAGTCGACGTGGGATGTGGGATCAACGCTATTTCGAGGCTTGGACACCACGCGTTCCCGCAATGTTGCTTGAACTTTTATCGCATGAGAACTTCGCAGACATGCGTTATGGACACGATCCTCGCTTTCAGTTTACAGTCAGTCGCGCCATCTATAAAGGCATCTTGCGCTTTTTAAGCGATTCCTATGGCTATAACTATGTGGTACAACCGCTACCCATACAGCATTTCTCTGCGCAACTGTTGAAAAATCATCGTGTACTGTTACAATGGGAAGCGACCCCCGACACTTTAGAACCTACCGCCACAGCACAACGCTATGTGGTGTATAAGCGAATGGGCGAGGGCGGTTTCGACAATGGAACGATGGTACACAAAAACAGTTTCGTAACCGAAATTCCAACAGACAGCATCGTCAGTTTTAAAGTTTGTGCCTTGAATGATGGTGGCATCAGCTTTCCCTCCGAAATATTAAGTGTGGGTATTGCTTCACATTCAAACACTAAACCCATTCTGATTGTAAATGCCTTTGACCGCATTAGCGCACCCGATGACTTTTGCAGTAGCGACGACGAATGGGCTGGTTTCTTAGCCGAAAGCGATAATGGTGTGCCTTATCTACAACAGATTTCATTCGTAGGCAAGCAAAAAGAGTTCCGCCGTTCCATCCCATGGACAGACGATGATGCCTCTGGTTTTGGCGACAGTCAAGCCAATTTCGAGCGCATAGCCATTGCAGGTAACACCTTTGATTACCCGCGTTTGCATGGTGATGCTATCTTAAGAGCGGGCTACAGCTTCGTCTCAGCAGGACGAGATGTAGCAGTTCAACGAGGAATGCTCGACACACAGCAATATGCTGCGATTGACATCATCGTTGGAAAAAATAAACAAAGCAAGTTAGGACGCATACAACCGCAACGAGAACTCCATTTCAAAACCTTCCCATCTGCACTGCAACAAGCCATTACAAGCTATTGCAAAGCTGGTGGAAACCTATTTGTTTCTGGAGCTTATCTCGGCACAGACCTTTGGTGTAACCCACTCTCCACAGCGCAAAAGAAGGATATTGCTTTCGCAAAGAATATCTTAAAATATCAATGGCGCAACGATCAAGCAGCCGTAACAGGTAAGTTTGCTACTGTAACCTCTCCCCTATCGGCCGACACTTTGACATTAACTTATGCTGCAACACCCAACTCTTCAGTGTATGCAGTTGAGTCTCCTGATGCCATAGAACCTGCCGATCCATGCGCTTATACCGCCTTTCGCTACCCCGAAAACAATAAAAGTGCAGGGATAGTCTTTGGTGGAAATGCAACCGACCATTGGCGTTCGATAGTCTTAGCCGTTCCCTTTGAAACGATTATGGAGACACCTCACCGAACAAAATTGATGCAAATGATTTTAAATTATCTGCTTCAACCAGCTACTTTTTAAAATCTTTGTGTTACATTTGTATGCAGAAACGTAAAGCGTCTATCAATCATGCAGTTGAAATCAATACCAAATGATGCAACAATCTGTACCACATTGCATTGCGATTTGCACCACATTACGCCGCAATCTCTATGCTTTTTCCTACAGAATAGACTGCAAAAACGTTACAACTCCTTTAACTATGGCGTTGAAAACAATAGAAAATTCAAATAAAAACGAAATAAAAAACAAAAATAAAAAATTGATATGCAGAACAAAAAACAAATTGTAGATTGTTTTATTCCTATGGCATCTACCGATGCGCTGAATAAAACATTGGCCAGTTTACAAAGCGATGACCATGTAAATCGAATCGTCGTTTTACAAACAAAAGCTGAGAATGTAGCTGGAGTTGATGATACGTTGACCATCGACACACTGAAAAGCAGTGAAACAATGCGTCAGATTGCTGCCACAGCAACAGCTCCTTACACGCTCGTCTACCTGAAAGAACAATACATGGAAATGGGTCTCTATGCCTTGGAACGCATGCTACGCATTGCCGAATGCACAGGAGCTGGTATGGTTTATGCCGACCATTATAACATTTCTGCTGAGGGTGTACGCAGCGAAGCGCCTGTGATTGATTACCAACAAGGCAGCTTGCGCGATGATTTTGATTTTGGTTCTGTGCTCCTTTTCCGCACCGACGCACTGAAAAAGGCGGCTGCCCACATGACGCAATCCTACCAAGCTGCAGGTTTTTATGACTTAAGATTAAAATTATCTATCAACGAAAGATTTGAACATATCAATGAATTCCTCTACAGCGAGGTGGAGCTCGACAACCGAAAAACAGGCGAGAAGCTCTTCGATTATGTTGATCCGCGTAACCGGGCATCGCAAATCGAGATGGAAGCTGCAGCGACAGAGCACCTCAAAGCGATTGGAGCCTATCTTAAACCCACTTTCAAATCGGTTGATTTAAAAGCTGAGCCATTCGATGTCGAAGCCTCTATCATGATTCCTGTGCGCAACAGAATTCGCACCATCCGTGATGCTATCGAAAGTGCTTTAAGTCAAAAAACAAACTTCAAGTTTAATGTTTTTATCGTTGAAAATGGCCCCGATTATCATTCAACCGATGGGACTACAGAACTTATTGATGAATACAAGAATGACGAAAGAGTGATTCATATCATCCCCAACCGACGCGATATTGGTGTTGGTAACAGCTGGAATATGGCTGCACACCATCCTCAATGTGGCCGGTTTATTGTGCAATTAGACAGCGACGACGTGTATAGTGACGAACACACTTTGCAAAAGTTTGTCGATGCTTTCTATGAACAACAATGCGCTATGGTGATAGGCAGCTACATGTTGACCGATATTCACAAGAATATGCTTCCTCCCGGCAAGATAGATCATAGAGAATGGACTCCTGAAAATGGTCGAAACAATGCGCTCCGCATCAATGGTTTAGGTGCGCCACGGGCTTTCTTCACCCCCATTCTGCGCGAAGTGAAACTCCCCAATGTCAACTATGGAGAAGACTATGCATTAGGTTTGGCCATCTCTCGTTACTATCAGATAGGTCGAATTTATGACGTTTTGTATTGTTGCAGACGTTGGGATGACAACTCAGATGCTGCACTGAGCATTGAAAAAGAAAATCGGAACAACACTTATAAAGATCGCATTCGCACTTGGGAGCTATTGGCTCGCTTGAAAATGAATAAAGAAGCATAAAAGAGACGGGTGGACATGGCGAAAGAAAGCGTCGCACAGCAATGCTTTCTTTTGCTACACCCCATCCACCTTCTCATGAACAAAGTCGCATGAAAACGAACCAACCCTCACCTTGGATGTGGATTCCTACGCTTTATTTTGCAGAAGGAATACCCTATTTTATCGTTAATAACATTTCGGTAACCATGTTTACAAAGATGGGAGTACCAATGGCGCAATGGCACTTTTCACCAGTTTGCTCTATCTTCCATGGGCAATCAAACCGCTATGGAGCCCCTTTGTAGACATTTTAAAAACAAAACGCTGGTGGATTCTATCCATGCAAATCCTCATGAGTGTGACCTTTATCCTCACCACGCTGAGCATTCCACACCCTGATGCTGCAACCATTGCATCACAGACAACACCCATCTCGCTCTTCACGTTTACATTAATCTTGTTCATTGTAACGGCCTTTGCTTCGGCTACGCACGATATTGCAGCCGATGGCTTTTACATGTTGGCACTCGATCAGCAACAACAAAGTTTCTTTGTGGGCATCAGAAGTACCTTCTATCGCCTTTCCTCTATCTTCGGGCAAGGTGTTTTGGTCTATATTGCAGGCTACATTGAGCGTACTTCCCATAATATCCCGCTTTCGTGGACACTCACTATGGCCATTACATCCGTGATTTTCACCCTTGTAAGCCTTTACCACACGTTTGTTCTTCCAAAGCCAAAAGCCGACGGGATACGTCATATAGAGGAGCGTCAACAGCAGCAAGCACAAGCTATCTGGAAAGAGTTTGCACGTACCTTTGTTACATTCATACGCAAACCCGGCGTGCTTTTGGCCATCGTTTTCATGCTGCTTTATCGCCTTCCTGAGGCCTTTTTGCTCAAAATGGTTAATCCTTTTTTACTTGATTCGCAGCCCAAAGGTGGTTTGGCTTTAGCAACTGACGAAGTAGGTGTTATCTATGGAACCATCGGTGTGTTCTTCCTTACATTGGGAGGCATCATTGGTGGTGTGGCATCTTCACGCTGGGGATTGAAGAAAGCATTATGGCCCATGGCGCTTTTTATGACCCTTCCTTGTGCCACCTTCGTTTATATGAGCATGTTTCATCCCACAAATGTAGTGATAATCAGTACCTGTGTCGCCATCGAACAATTTGGCTATGGCTTTGGCTTTACGGCTTATATGCTCTACATGATGTATTTCTCTGAAGGCGAATTTACAACGGCTCATTATGCCATCTGCACGGCTTTCATGGCTTTAAGCATGATGATTCCAGGCATGTTCGCAGGCTATCTGCAAGAATGGTTGGGCTATGAAGGTTTCTTTTGGATGGTGATGGTTTGCTGTGTTGCCACAGTTGCTGTGACCATTGTAGTGAGAAAAGAAATCAATGCAAACTATGGTCGGAAAACAGTGGAGAAAGTTTAGATGAAAAAATTTGTCTTCTTCCTCGCAATAGCCCTTTGCTTGACCGGTTTCTTAAACGCGAAAGTGAAAACAGGCTTAGAAGTTTTAAAACAACAAAACTTCAAGATTTTAGACGGAAAACGTGTGGGGTTAGTCACCAACCCCACAGGCGTGGACGACGCACTGCGCTCAACCGTAGACATTCTGCATGCCGCTAAGAACGTCAAATTAGTGGCATTGTTTGGTCCCGAACATGGTGTTCGCGGCAATGCACACGCAGGAGACCATGTAGGGAATGGCAAAGATGCACAAACAGGCTTGCCCATCTATTCACTATATGGTGCAAATCGCGAACCATCTGATGAGATGCTGAAAGATATTGACGTGCTGGTTTACGACATTCAAGATATTGGTTGCCGCTCGTTTACCTATATCAGCACCTTAGGAAACATCATGAAAGCTGCAGCGAAGCACAATATACAAGTGGTTGTTTTAGATCGTCCCAACCCCTTAGGAGGATTGAAGGTTGAAGGAAATGTTACGGATGATGACTGCATTTCATTTGTAAGTGCATTTAAAATTCCTTACATCTATGGGCTCACTGTGGGTGAGTTGGCACTACTCTTGAATGGCGAGCACATGTTAGGAAATCCCTGTTCGCTTGAAGTTGTGAAGATGAAAGGCTGGAAAAGGAAAATGAACTATGCTGCTACAAAATTAAAATGGGTGGCAGCCTCACCACACATTCCACAAGCAGAGATTGCTCCTTTCTATGCGATATCAGGCATCGTGGGCGAGTTAGACAGCTTAAATATTGGTGTCGGTTACACGCTTCCGTTCCAAGTGTTTGGCGCACCATGGATGGATGCCGATGCATTAACCGCTCGAATGAATGCACTCCATCTGCCGGGCTATTGTTTCCGACCGATATACTATGCGCCGTTTTACAGCAAATTCAAAGGTCAACAAGTGCAGGGCGTACAGGTTTACATCACAGATTACACGCGTGCGCAGCTCTGCGACGTGCAGTTTTATGTGCTGCAAGAACTTTATAAGTTGAATCCTTCTCATGATATTTTGAACGAATCGGGCAATCGAACCGATATGTTTAACAAGGTTTGCGGCTCCAAAAAGATTAGAGAATTATTCTTAAAGCACCATCAATGGAGCGATGTTCAGCCTTATTGGACAAAAGATGTGGAGGCATTCAAGAAACTTTCTAAGAAATATTACCTTTATAAATAAAACAAATGGCTACACAAAAAACAAGTCGAATTGAGGCAGTTGATATTCTAAGAGGTATCACTATCGCAGGGATGATTTTAGTAAATAATCCGGGTGGACAGCCTGTCTACACGCCTTTGGAACATGCTGAATGGTTTGGATTGACACCAACCGATTTGGTTTTCCCATTCTTTATGTTTATCATGGGCATCACAACCTATCTCTCCTTACGCAAGTATGATTTTGAATGGTCATGGCCTTGCGCAAAGAAAATCATCAAACGCGGCATGCTTCTCTATGTCATTGGTATTGCCATTAGCTGGCTGATGATGTTTTGTCGAGGTCTGTTCAATGAAGATTACGCTGCACTTCCATTCTTCTCCCATTTATTTGCAGCAGCCAATGTCTTTGACCATATCCGCTTGGTAGGTGTATTCCCGCGTTTAGCATTCTGCTATGTGTTTGCCTCCGTCGTGGCACTCAGTGTTAAACACCGATTCATTCCATGGCTGATTGCAATCGTTTTTATCGGTTATTTCGTGGTGTTATGTTTAGGAAATGGTTTTGCACACGATGCATCCAACATCTGTAATGTGATAGACGAGGCCATCTTAGGTCGTCAACATCTTTATAAATGGGATATTCCTGACCCCGAAGGGCTATTGAGTTCATTGCCCGCTTTAGGCCATGTGCTGATTGGATTTTGCGTGGGACGCGTTGTGATGTCAGCAACTTCGCTCAATGATAAGATTGAAAAGCTCTTCATCTATGGTGCAGTGCTCACCTTCTTGGGCTTTTTATTGAGTTATGGTTGCCCCATCAGTAAAAAACTTTGGACACCCACTTTTGCACTTGTCACTTGTGGATTGGCCTCAACAACTTTAGCCCTGTTGAGCTGGGTGATTGACAAACAAGGTGTCAAGAGCCGTGCTATTAGCTTCTTTAGAGTGTTTGGTGTCAATCCTTTGGCACTCTATGTGTGGGCCGACTTGTTGCTCATTCCTCTTTCCATCGCCTCCATTCGTGGTGTAACCCTGCAGGGATGGCTCTTTACGGACGTGATGCAACCCTGCATAGGCACGCAGAATGCCGCTTTGGTATGGGCATTGCTGTTTGTGGCTTTCACTTGGATTTGCGGTTATTATCTTTATAAGAAACATATATTTATTAAACTATGATATTATTAGCTGATAGTGGATCGACCAAAACCGATTGGTGCTTGGTAGATCATGGTAAGGTAGTGGCTACCGTAAAAACAGCCGGAACAAACCCTTTCTTCCAAACAACGGAGGAGATTGCAAATGAATTGGCAACGAATTTACTACCACATCTGCCCACGAAGAATCTTGAAGAAGTGTACTTTTATGGAGCGGGTTGCACCAAAGAAAAGAGTCCCATCGTGGCTGATGCACTACACCAACAACTCAACATTACTGGTGTTTGCGAAGTGGCAACAGACATGCTGGCTGCTGCACGTAGCTTATGTGGCCATCATCCAGGCATTGCTTGCATCTTAGGTACAGGCAGTAACTCGTGTGCTTACGACGGAAAAGACATTGTAGCCAACGTTTCTCCGCTCGGCTTTATTTTAGGAGATGAAGGGAGCGGTGCCGTCTTGGGTAGAACATTAGTAGGTGATGTGCTTAAAAACCAATTGCCACAAGACATCATCGATGCATTCCATGCCGAATACTCGCTGACCAATGCCGAATTTATTGACCGCGTATATCGTCAGAAATTTCCCAACCGATTCTTAGCAAGTTTCGTACCTTTCTTGTCAAAACACCTCGACAACCAAGCTGTCTTCGATTTAGTAGAAAGCAATTTCCGTCGTTTCTTAGTGCGGAATGTCAAACAATATGCGGGCTGGGAACAACTGCCTATTGGTTTTGTTGGCTCTATTGCACACTATTTCCAAGCACCATTGACAAAGGCTTTGCAAGCGGAACAGATGACGATGGGCAAGATTATCCAAGCGCCGATGGAAGGACTTATTGCATACCACACAACAAATGAGTAATCGATATGGCATTCGTTAAAATATCAGAACAACCCTCTCTCTACGACCATTTAGAGGAAAAGAGCATTCATGAGTTGTTGGTTGACATCAACCAAGAGGATCAAAAGGTTGCGTTGGCGGTGGAAAAGGCCATTCCCCAGATAGAAAAATTAGTGGAAGCTGTGGTTCCGAGAATGCAAAAAGGTGGACGACTCTTTTATATGGGGGCAGGAACAAGCGGCCGTTTAGGTGTGCTTGATGCTTCAGAGATACCTCCAACCTTTGGTGTTCCGCCCACGCATATTATTGGTTTGATTGCAGGTGGAGACACCGCTTTGCGCAATGCAGTTGAAAATGCAGAAGACGATGAATATCGGGGGTGGGAAGAATTAGAGGCCTTCCACATTGGAAAGCTCGACACAGTGGTAGGTATCGCAGCGTCGGGCACCACGCCCTATGTCGTAGGAGCATTGAAACAAGCTCGTCAACATGGTATGCTCACGGGCTGTATCACCAGCAACCCCGACTCGCCCATGGCCGAAGCGTGTGATATTCCTATCGAAATGATTGTCGGTCCCGAGTTTGTTACGGGTAGTTCACGCATGAAATCGGGAACCGGACAAAAACTCATTCTCAACATGATTTCCACCAGCATCATGATTAAGTTGGGACGTGTGAAAGGTAATCGAATGGTGAACATGCAACTGACCAACAAAAAACTCATCGACAGAGGCACACGTATGCTCGTTGATGAATTAGGTCTTGACTACGACCATGCAAAACGATTGCTTCTCATGTATGGCTCAGTGAAAAAAGCGATGGAGCAAGTGCGCCACGAAAATCAGGCATAGCGTTTTATTCTTAAACGAGCTTGAGACAAGAACGTTTTCTAAAAAGTTGGTCATCCCGCTATTATTTTGCAACCTTATAGATGAGGGAGCAATTCTTTACAAAATACATATAGCGATGATTAACAACTTTTTTAGGCGACTTCTTGATTCCGATTACACGTATAAACAAACTCCTATAGGACAAATGATGAAAAGAGAATTGCAAGAAGATAATTGGGATTTTGCTCTCTATGGTGTAGGTGGGATGAAAATTATAAGTGTAGTTTTTCATAACAGTTTTATTGATTTTTCCAGAAGCTTTTTGTTGAATGAAGCCGAAGCTCATTTCAGTTTTTAAGAGTTGAAAAAATTATCTGAAGAAATAAAGAAAAATTATGATGTATTTAAAGATAGAGAGATTATATCTCCATTGTAATGACGTGAGTAGAACAAATTTAGAATTTCTTTCCCGTTTTAATAAAGAAGAATATTATTTTGAATATGAAGGGATTTGACGACATTATATTTAAATTAACGTGAATCAGGAAAATTTAAAACAAAGCAGACTATTTATTAGTAGTCTTTTGTATTCCAAAAGCTTACAGTCATAGATATCTCCTACTATTATCATAAAATTGAGAAGATCTTCTTTCTTCTTACTCCTTTCCCATTGCCAATATTGCACCAAAAAACTTGCAGAAGTCATCTGCCGTACAAAATATTTCAGTAACTTTGTTCTCGGTAGGCATAGCGATTTTTGTTTATAATTATTTGTATATTATAACATCCTAAAGTTAGAATGGAATTTCGCTAATTGTCAAATTTATGTGTACTTACAATTCATCAAACTCATATTAAAATATGGACTTTAAAGATTCTATTAAACAACTCGCTGACAAAGTAGTTCAGCTGAAAGAAGGTATCCTTACGGAGGAAGCTACAAAGAATGCGTTTATCATGCCGTTTATCAATGCGCTAGGCTATGATGTGTTTAACCCTTTAGAAGTAATCCCTGAGATGGATTGCGACTTAGTAAAAAAGAAAGGTGAGAAGATTGATTATGCCATTATGAAAAATGGTACGCCTATCATCCTCATTGAGTGTAAGCACTGGCAACAGGACCTATCTCTACATGACACACAACTCAAAAAATATTTTGTAGCTTCCAAAGCTAAGTTTGGCTTGCTGACTAATGGCATTCGATATCTCTTCTATACAGATCTCGAAGATCAGAATATTATGGACGAAAAACCGTTCTTGGAATTGGATATCACTGACATTAAGGATTATCAACTTGAAGAGTTGAAGAAGTTTCATAAGTCATACTTCGATATAGAAAACATCCTCAATTCTGCGAGCGAACTAAAATACTCTAATGAATTGAAGAAAATCTTTGCCGAAGAAATTGTTAATCCTACACCTGAGATTGTAAAGTACTTTACGAAGAAAGTCTATGATGGCATCATTACGGCTAAAGTACAAGAACAGTTTTCAGAGCTTGTTAAGCGGGCTATCAGCAGCTATATTAATGAGCTCATCTCTAAACGGCTGAAAACAGCACTCAGTTCAGAGGAGCAACGAGAAGCGTCAGAAACAGCTGCAAGTCAAGAACAGTCAGATACAGTTTCTGTCAACGATGATGGCATTGTCACGACACAGGAAGAACTTGATGGTTTTAATATTGTTAGAGCCATAGTGCGTAAATCGGTTGATGTTTCAAGAGTTATCTATCGAGATGCTATAACCTATTTCGCGATTTTGCTTGATGATAATAATCGTAAACCTATTTGCCGACTATACTTTAATACAAAAAGCAAAAAATACATATCAACTTTTGATGCAAACAAGGTCGAAACAAAACATGAGATTACAGACCTTAACGACATCTTTAATTTTGAAAAAGAATTGTGCGAGGTCATTAAAGCATATGATGGGAAATAGAAAAATAAATTATAAATACGCGAGTTCGGGATAAGAAAATTGCTTAAAAAGTTGGTAATCTCGCTGTTATTTTGTAACTTTATAGTTGTGAATCAGTAACTTATAAAACAAATATAGCGATGATTACCAAGGACAAAGTTACAGAAATATTCTGTATTATCGATGAGTTCGACAAAAATTTGGATGGTGAGCTGAAGAAAAACCTGTGTTTACCTAACCAGGATGGTAATGGGAAACGTTACAGAAATCGTAAAGGAAAGCTTTCCGAAAGTGAAATTATGACGATTCTTATATGCTATCATTTCGGTACCTATCGCAGTATTATCAGAATTGTATCCGCGGCTGCTTCCACAAAGAGTTCCCCAATGCGGTATCCTATAATCGCTTTGTAGAGCTCATGCCTCGTATATTCTGCAAAATGATGCTCTTCATGAAGCTCTATGCTTTCGGCAAGTGTACGGGGATAACGTTCGTTGATAGCACAATGATCTCCGTATGCCACAACGTAAGAAGGTATTTCAATAAAGTCTTTTCGGGGTTCGCCAAGAACGGAAAAGGGACGATGGGCTGGTGTCATGGCTTTAAACTTCATCTGCTTTGCAATGATTCAGGCGAAATAATCACATTCTGTCTTACCGGAGCCAACGTGGATGACAGGGATAGCAGGGTGTGGAATGTATTTACAAAGGTGCTCTATGGAAAGGTCTTTGCTGACAGAGAATATATTAAGCAAGAACTCTTCGAGAGTCTATTCAGTCAAGGTATTCTGGGCTCGTTCATGGCCTGAAGGCTAAAATGAAGAACAAGCTGATGCCGATGTGGGATAAGATAATGTTAAGAAAACGCTATATCATAGAGTGTATCAATGAACTCTTGAAGAATAAAGCTAACCTCGTACACTCGCGACATCGCTCGATACACAACTTTATCATGAACCTATGTTCTGCCCTAACAGCCTATTGCCTTTTTGATAACAAACCTGAGGCACTACCTGTTTATGTCGAAAAATCAAAGCAGTTAGAACTGTTTGCATACTGACCTTATCCCGAACTCAAGTATCAAGATAATCTCTGTTAGTTTCGTTTTTGACAAATTTGCGATAGAGTATTTTGCCTGATGAAGCACCCTGAAACAACATCACACCAAACGTCCTGGAAAAGTATGTTGTATCCAGTATTATTACTGCAGATTTGGGGTAAGTAGCAGTAAAGCTATCTACCACTAAGCTCAACCTATGCCGTATGGTTTGCTCTGAACATTTATAAAGAGTGGATAGATCAGAAATCGTTCGATTTGCCGCCAGATAGTCATCCCATAGAGAAATATTATTATACGCAGGCCACCTTGAAATTGTCTACCACAATCCTTGCAGGAATACATCTGAACAGTACGTCAATGCCCATTCTTTTTAACATTTGAGCTATTACAGAAGATACAGTTTTTTTATTCATAGGTTTTAAAATGCTGCAAAGGTAGTAAATAAAAGTGTTCCATGAGGTTTTCAGCCTACCAAATGTCCATTACACCACAAAACATTTGCTTTCAGCGTGGCAAAAAATAACCAAGAAAAACAACAAAACCTTTTTCGTATTTTACAAAAAATAGATTACCTTTGCTTTCGAATAAGGTGTTTCTTATCCACAACACCATAAATTACAGACCAATAAATAAAAAATTGTATTATGACTTACAAAGAATTATCCATGAAAAAGTTTTTAAAGCTGCATGCGAAGCTGGTGCTGAAAGGAGTTGTTGTATTGTGCTGTGCCATTTTTAGCGCGTGTTCAATGCCTGTACTCGAATTTGAAAAAAAGGATTTGGCAATTACAAATCTTGACGGCAAGACCATTCCCATAACAGTTGAGCTTGCCCGCTCACGCCAAGAAATGACAAAAGGCTTTATGGGTCGCACAAATATTCCCGATGGAACGGGCATGCTTTTTGTGTTTAAAACAGACCAAAAGCTCGCTTTTTGGATGAAAGACACGCCTACGCCCCTTTCAATCGCGTTCATCAGTGCAAGTGGCGAAATATGCGAAACACGCGATATGGCACCGTTCAGTGAGGCAAGTGTAGAGTCGTCGCAACCAGTGCGCTATGCGCTCGAAGTGCCTCAAGGCTGGTTCAAGAAGAACAACATTGGGCCGGGATGTTCTATAAAGCTGCCATAACCGAGGCTGACGACCCCTGCCGCACAAACTCAGCAGACCAATTGGCCTGCGATGAGCTGACAACCCATGGGGGGTGGCGTAGTAATAGGCCAGTTCGGGATAACAATGGATACCATTTGAGTTATTCAATAAGGAATGATGCTGTGCAAATAACAAGCCAAGTGTTGTCTTTTGCGTAAGTTTGCAATGCGCAAACAACCTCAAAGGGGTTGTTGACGTAGCAATGGCAACAGAGATATTGGTGCTGCTCATAACGACAATTATCTTATCCCGAACTCGCGTATAAATGAAATTAATCCCCGAAATCCTTGTATTTTTTGGGGATATTTCATATCTGACCCTTGACAAGGAATCGTTGTAATCAACTCACAATTGAAGCGTGACAAAACTTTCACTACTACTTGTGTAATTCGAAATAATTTCCGAATTTTATCCATGTGTAAGGCTTCAGTAGGAATTTAGTGGGGATACACAAATAATGGCTCTGTAGAAATGTCATTAACAAACTTCTTTTCATACCATGTAATTATCTAAATATTCGATTTTATAACGATTTCAAACCACTCCGTTAGTTGATTGTTAGGATTCTGTAACTCGGTACGGATTTCTTTAATGGCAACCCACCTATAGCATTCTACTTCCGATTGGTTTATTACCAATTGTCAATCTGGAAGCATATTGCTATACCAAGGCAAAGATTACCCAACAGCTTGTTTCTATAGTCATTTTTGCGTGTATCGTATGCTTTCAGTAGATAGAAATCATCACTTACCGAAGCCATGAGGGCTATCCTTGGAGTGATATGATACTTAAAGCCTGCACCGATAGAAAAGAACAAATTGAAATCCGATTGCTCGTCAGCTAACGAATATTTCAAGTTTGTGTCTGTGCTTTTCTTACGAATCATCCCGAAGCTACCTAAACGCAGATTAATAAAAGGTGAACACCTCTTGTCAAATAGAAAAAAATGTGTACTCACATAAACGGGTATCGTTGATAGGCGATATTGCTTGTGATAGCTATATCCAACACCAGCACCTATTGTTAGGTTCTCGTTCAGGAACTTCTCGTGCATATAGTTGAGGGAGCTACACTGGATTTCATAATCGCAAAGTCCAAAACCGCTTGTCAAGCTGACAACATTCAGACATCCGTTACCGGGAGTATAGGATGACTGAGCTCGTGATACCGCCGGAACTGCTAACAGTGCTATAAGCACCGACTTAAAAAACTTTTTATAATTGTTGCCACACATGCATCCATTATATAACTATCAGGGTGATGTCCCGACGTTTCTATTTACAAAGATACCTATTTAAAGTTAACACTATTATAATTTTCGTTGTAATTAAACGACATTAACACAACAAAGTAAAGACCTCAAGATTCTGATTCATATATCATCGCTGTAATATGAATAGTATTGTTTGGAGTGAGAACACCAGTATTATTTGAGCGATATTATCACATAACCACTTCCTTTACACAAAAGGACAATATAATCTTTACTCTTTAGAAAGTTGGGAATAAGGTATAGGAGAAAGAAAATATTTGCTGTTTCGCTTTGAGGTTTAGGAGATTTTCTCTAATTTCGCAACCTAAGATGAGAAAAAATATGATATCATTTGAAAGCGACTACAACAATGGTGCCCATCCATTAGTGCTGAAACGGCTCATAGACACAAACAAGACAAAGACTCTTTCGTATGGGTATGATGAATATAGCGATGCTGCTAAAGAGAAAATCAAGGTTGCTTGTGAGAATCCTGACGCACAAATATGGTTCCTTGTAGGTGGTACGCAGACCAATGCTACAGTCATTGACTCCATTCTGCACACTTATGAAGGAGTGATAGCAGTGGATAGTGGGCACATTGCAACGCATGAGGCAGGTGCAATAGAGTTCACAGGGCATAAGGTTATCACGATTCCTGGTAAGGAAGGGAAGATGGAAGCTAAGACATTAGACCAATTCATGGATGATTTTCTGCATGATGATAATGCTGCACACTCGGTCTATCCAGGTATGGTTTACATCACTATGCCAACAGAGTATGGCACGCTTTACAGCGCGAAGGACTTGGATGATATCTATCAGGTTTGTCAAAAATATCATATTGCACTCTATGTTGATGGTGCCCGACTTGGTTACGGGCTGACAGCTCCTACAAGTGACATCACGCTTCCTTACCTTTCACGCCATTGTGACGTCTTTTATATTGGTGGAACAAAGGAGGGAGCGCTTTGTGGAGAGGCAGTTGTCTTTACACATAACAATGCTCACGAGCACTTTTTCAATATTGTTAAGCAGCACGGAGCGCTCATGGCGAAAAGTAGACTGATTGGTTGTCAGTTTGAAGCACTCTTTACTGACGACCTTTACTTCACTGTCTCGCGTCATGCCAACAAGATGGCAGAGCGCATGAAACAGCTTTTTAAGCGTAAAGGGTATGAGTTTTATATTGATTCCCCAACCAATCAGCAGTTCATTATCCTGCCGAATGAGAAGGTAAATCGCCTTGCAAAAGAAGTGATTTTCACCCATTGGGGAAAATATGATGAGCATCACACAATCTGTCGGTTTGTTACTTCGTGGGCAACGACAGAAGAAGAGCTAGCTGAATTGGAGAGATTATTAGGTTAAGCATCAACTTTGTGGAATTGTCTTTACATGGGTCTGTGTTAAAGAATCAAGCGCTATAACGATTTTCATAGTAGGCGTAATGGA
>NZ_BAJQ01000009.1 GCF_000613785.1 Segatella oulorum JCM 14966
TCCCTAAACCTATTTTATTTGAAGTAATCATACCTCCTAATCCATCTATAATATAAACAGAGGTTTGAGAAAATGGCGATTTCGATGAATATACCCCCCTTTTTTATGGAGGAAAGAGAAAAGATTTGCACAAAAACTTGTTATATCTTTAAAAAAAGACTAATTTTGCAGCAGGAATTATAACTCCACAAAATAATTATAGAATATGAAAAAAGTTTTTATGACTTTAGCCTTAGTTTGCTCTGCAGCTATGGCCTTCGCTGCAACGGCAGCAGATTCGACTGATGTAAAGGGTATTGTAATCAAACACACTGCAAATGGTGTAACTTATGATTTAGATGCAGGTGAGGCTAAAATTGCCCAGCTTAATCAAATGATTGAGACCTACAAGGCGCAAATGAGCCAGTCTCTTGAAGCAAGCAAAGCAAAAATTGCACAATCTCAAGATGCAAGTAAAGCGAAGATTGCACAAGAGCAAGAGGCAAATCAAGCACAAATGACAAAAGAGTTGGATACCTACAAGGCTAAGATTGCAAGCCTCCAACAAGAAATTGAGAACTGCAAGGCACAAATGGCGCAAGTAACTGAGAAGTATAAGACTCAAATGAGTCAATCTCAGGAAGCAAGCAAGGCTAAATTAGCGCAAGAGGCTGAAGCAAACAAGAACAAATTGGCTCAAGAGCAAGACGCTTACAAAGCAAAGATTGACGCTGCACGCCAAGCTATTGATTATTTGCGCAGCGAAATGAAGACTGCGAAAGAAGCTATTAGCAAGGCTACTAAGTTTACTGTTGCAAAGTAATATCTCGCTAATCGCAGCATTCAGATTTTACAAAAAACATGGAGGGGCAAAGTCGACAAAACGATTTGCCCCTTTATTTTTTAATTCAAAATTTAGCTTATGGAATGGAATACTCCCGTAGAAATCAACTCGTCCACTTGGAAGGTTGCACCAACCGATAACATCCTATGCATAGGTTCGTGTTTTGCCGACAATATAGGGCGGAAGTTTGAGGAGGCCCTGTTCTCTATAACTTGCAACCCTTATGGGGTGATGTATAATCCCATAAGCATTTTGCACAGCCTCACACGATGGCTGACCGACACAACAGTGTTACCTGATGTGTTGATACTTACGTTGGGTACCAACCATGTTTATCGCCTGAAGCGTACGGGAGAGATTGTAGATAATTGCCAAAAACAGCCACAAAATTGGTTTCAGGAAGAGGAATTGAGCGTAGATGACTGCGTCAAGGCGTTGGAAGAGGCTATTCAACAGGTGAGAAATCGCAACGCCAACGCGAAAGTCGTGCTCACGGTAAGCCCCATTCGCTACCAAAAGTATGGTTTTCATGGAAGCCAATTGAGCAAAGCCACTTTGCTTTTGGCTACGCATGAATTGGTGAAAGCCGGGATAGCAGACTATTTTCCTACCTATGAAATCATGAATGATGCTTTGCGCGACTATCGGTTTTATGCCGAAGATATGCTCCATCCCACCCCACAAGCCGTGAACTATATTTGGGAAGCCTTTGGTAAGGCTTATTTCAGTGCAGAGACGCATGACTACTTGTATGAATGGCAGCCCATCAAAGCGGCACTCAACCATCGTCCCTTTGATGCCGAAAGCGATGCATACAAAGCATTCCGAGCAAAAGCAGAACAACAAAAGCAGACTTTTCTCAAGAAATGGAAAGGTTAAAAGAGTGAACAACGCGCTTTTGCATGGCGATAGCAGCAACAGGAATGGTTGCACCATCGTAGCACATCAAACTGCAAAACAAAAAGCATTTGCCACACGATAAAAGAACATCGGCGCACAACAAACTTTGCTGTTGCGCGCCGATGCTGATTTTTAGCAACCGTAAGGGTTACGATTTTTGCTTGCGTTTCCACTCTGCATAGAGCCCAAAGAGCACCACAAGCAACAGCACAACATAGGCAGCATAGGCCACGGTTTCGGTTTGTTTCACGCTCTTGGGATCGAAAGTGAGCACCACTTGGTGTTGCCCTTTATCCACTTTCAAGGCACGCAACACATAGTCGGCACGCCCTATCTCAACGGGTTTGCCATCAACTGTGGCGGTCCATTCGGGATAATAAATCTCCGAAAACACCATCACGCCGCCCGTTGTACTCTTCACCTCATACGTAAGTTGGTTGGGAGCGTAGGCAGTTAATTTCACTACCGACGTACTATCTTGCGGTGTAGCCTCGCCCAACACAGCTTTAAACCGCGCATCGGCTACAGCTTCATGGCGCAAATTGAGCTTGCCCAACGCCTCAAACTCTTGGTTGGCGTTGTTCACATAGTTCAGCTTGTCGACAAACCACGCATTGCCCAACACATAAGGGTTTTGAATGGGCACGGTCTTGTTATCTTGAAGCGGCACGATAAAATATTTCGCATTGAGCATGTTGAGCACCGGGAAGATGCTATCGCCTTTAACTTTGGTCATGTCGCCGCCAGCCTTTGCCAACGCAGACATGAGCTGTTGCATTTCAGGCGCAATATAGTTGTCAATCAAATCTTGATAGCGGCGCAGCTTGGCAGCATGATAACCGCCAATGCTCTTGTGATAATAGCTCGTTTCGTTTTCGTTGAATGTGTTCGAAGCCAAATTCAACACCCGGTAATCTAAGTCCTTATCGCGCAAAATAAGCCGGTCGGTTTCGGTCATGGGCTGTGCCTGTTCGCGCACCGATTTCTCAACAAACATACCATCGTTGAGATAGCGTTTGTTCACCTGCCACATGTCGATGAGGCACAGCAACACCATGGCCCCCACCATGTATTCGGCCTTCAATTTGCGATAACGATAGAGCAACAGCAACGCCATGCCGATGGCTATAATCCAGAACGAGCGCCAGCAGTCGGCCACAAAAATGCCTTCACGAATGCTGCGCAAATTGCTTTCTAACGGAGCAAGATAGTCGGCAGGAATACCTTTCAGTGCTTCTAATTCCGCAGCCGAAATGAAATCACTGAAAAACACCGTTGGCATGAGTGCAAACAGCAGCGCAATGCCACCCGTGAGGCCAAAGCTCACATACACCCACCGCATCTGCTTGCCCATCAAATCGGGTTCATCCACCAAGCGCTTCAGCGCCAGCATCGCCAGCAAGGGGATGGTAAATTCGGCTATGACAAGGATAGAAGCCACCGTGCGGAACTTGCTATACATGGGTACATAGTCCAAGAAGAAGTCGGTGAACGGCATAAAGTTGTGGCCCCACGACAGCAGAATGCTCAGCACGGTGGCACCCAGCAACGCCCATTTCATTGGTCCTTTCACGATGAAGAGCCCTAAGACAAACAGCATCAGCACAAAAGCACCCACATAAACCGGTCCGCTCGTGCCGGGCTGGTCGCCCCAGTACTGCCCCATCTGCTGATAAATCTGCATAAAGTTGGGGTCGGCTTTCTCCATTGCCTTGGCATTGGCAGCCAGCGGAACCGACGCGCCACCCTTGGCATTGGGCACGAGCAACGTCCACGTTTCATCGATGCCATAACTCCATTGCGTGATATAATCGCGATCCAAACCGCTACTGGTCTGGTTGGTTACATTCTTTTTCACCAACTCACTCTTGCCACGCATGCTCTCCTGCGCGTACTGCCAGGTGTGATAAAGATTCGAAAGATTGAGTAAAACGCCTATCAAAGCGCCCGCAGCACACACGCCCGTAGCCCGCAAGAAGCCTTTCCACTGCCCGCATCGCACAGCATCCACGCCATAGGCAATCACCATGGCCGCAATCACAAACAAATAATAATAGGTCATCTGCACATGGTTGGCATCAATCTCAAAGGCCGAGAAAAGTGCCGTCACGCAGAACCCGCGCAACAACTTTCCTCGATAGGCCAACACCAACCCCGCTATCAGCGGCGGCAGATAGGCCAACGCCATGACTTTCCAAATGTGGCCTGCGGCAATGATGATGAAGAAATACGACGAGAAGGCCCACACGATGGCACCCAATGCAGCCAAATGCCAGCGGAAATCAAAAGCGCGCAGCAAAATGTAGAAGCCCAACAAATAGGCAAAAACATACCACACATTCTCGGGCAACCACAGATGATAGGCCTTCATCACCTGGTTCAGCACACCCGTACTCTGATACGAAGGCGCCGTTTGATAAGTGGGCATACCACTAAACGTAGCATTCGTCCAACGCGACACCTTGCCCGTCCGCTCGTGATATTCCGACACCTCCTGACCGGCACCGCGCCCTGCCGAAGCATCGTGCCGATAGAGAATGCGACCATCTAAGTCGGCCGGAAAGAAATAGGCAAACGAGATGACGGCAAAGAGCACCACAACCAACAGGTCGGGCCAATAAGTCTTTATACGTTCCATGACAGTTCTTGATTTACATTTTTATTGCTTGCAAAGATACAAATAAAAATGAAAACCACCTTTTCCACGCCAAATGAAAGTGCCAAGCGGCCCGAGATATTATCTTCGAGGCATTATCTTGATGTACATTCATCTCTTCTACCCCTGCACATCCCCCATACTGCGGCTATAGCTTCCGGAAATAAAGGCGCAGACTTGCGCTGGTGAGCACCATACGCCGGCGGTCGATGGTAGTAATCGAGAACTGTTCGGACAGGGTTTGAATGCCATAGGGGTGCAATGGTTGCGGTGTTTGCACGGCAATATCACCACTGTCGCGCGCGGAAAAATAGGGATGGCTGAGCAACAAGTCGTCGCCGTGTCGCGCAAACGAAAGCAGATAGTCGCCGCGTTGGCCGGGCACGTCGCGCAACTCCAACAGACGCCCTTGGAAAGCCCACGTGCATTGCTGCGCCTCCATGTTGGCATGGCCTCCCGTCTGCAATGTGTCGACCGCTGTTAAAAGCCACCAACCATCCAACTTCCCGTTGTGTGACGTTTCCAATTCACACGCCGAGAGGCAGAACATAAAGGCGAAAAGAATGCTAAGATATTTCATTTCTGCTTGGATTTAAAATTCAACATGCCCGTCTTGCGCAGCGTAAGTTGCAGGCCATTACACACTAAATCTTGCTTCATATCCCATCTCCTTTTAAACGCTTTATCTCTTGATCAAAATCAGAAATGTACATTTCGTCCTGTTTACGTCGAAAAGTTTCATATTCACACTCAGCTTTCAACTTTGCTTCTAAAGCAGAAATGCTTCCAGCACTATTTAATAATGGACGCCCTGCTATCAATAAAAAATCATCTAACAGTTTACTCCAATCGCTCATCGCCATAGGTATTTCTCGCTCTGCACGATCTTCTGCCAAATCGAGATAGGCGGAAACCAGGCGGTTTATGGCTGCCATATGTTTTTGATCAAGATAATTTTTAGCAATCGTCACGTCTGATTTCATCACTTTCCCATCTGGAGCATGACGCCATGTCGTCAATCCCATATGTGGTTGCGTTGCATCGGCCTTTTCATAAATAATCTCAGCAGCAGTCTGTCCTGATATTGCCCAATGCAATTTATTCTGAACAGAAGCAAAGAAGTTCTGTGTTTCTGGTGCATGCTTATCATAGTCAATAGATAGCGTATAAATATCGGTTATCTTTTGATAAAAGCGTCGTTCGCTGGCACGTATTTCTCGAATATCTTCTAATAACTCTTTAAAATAATCATGCCCAAATTGATTACCTTGCTTTAAACGCGTCTTATCTAATACATACCCCTTTGTAATAAATGTATTAAGGGTCTTTGTCGCCCATTGACGAAAGTGTATAGCTTGTGTAGAATTAACTCTATAGCCAACGGATATGATAGCGTCTAATGGATAAAAAGCTACTTCACGCTGTACTTTCCGAGAGCCTTCTGTCTGAACTATCCGAAAATTCCGGATAGTTCCCTCGTGTGGTAGTTCTCCTGAACGAAAAATATTTTTCAGATGCTCATTCACTGTTCGCACATCAACACCAAACAACTCGGCCATACGCTTTTGTGTTAACCAAAAGGTTCCGTCTACATAATGCACTTGAATGTTTATATCACCATTTTCTGTGGTGTATAATAAAATGTTGCTATCCATATCAATTACCGTTTAAAAGATTTTGTTTTAAAATTCAACACGCCCGTTTTACGCAACGTGAGTTGCAAGCCTTGCTGACACCCATAGAGCGTTCCAGCATCCAAAGCGGCAGCGAGAATGACCGACCATCCCGCCCATTTCGATGCTTCAGCAAATGCATAGTGTGTCTCGATCAGCAGGTTCAGTGCTCGGCGCGGAGGATAATACAGCTGATAATAGGTGCCGAAGCCTTGTTGATAGGTGGCTAAAAGACGATAGTGCAAACGAGAAAGCGGCTCACCCATGAGGCCGATGTGCCAAGCTACGAAGCGATTGTTTTTCACTTCGATGGTGTGATCCGTGTTATAAATGGGCGAACGATAGAGCGGATTGCCCATCACCATGCCCCAATGTTGCCAGCCCGAGAAGAGATGATGGTTATAAAAATTGTCGCGCCCCACGATATGTTCGGCCACGTTGGGCGTGTGGTCGTGATAAACGGGGCCGCCTTGGTATTTGGAATAGACATATTCTGCCACCACTTTTTGCAGCCACGGCGTGCTATTCAGTCGCAGTTCACCACCCAAAAGCCAATCTTTAAAATCATACACGAAATAGCGTTGCCGCTGCATGTGCTGTGCATCGCTGCCCGTGCCCCACCCATTCTTGTTGAGATGAATCATCGACGAGTTGTCTTCAAAATAATGATCGGCATAAAGACTCACGCCCCACGCCGCCTGTTGCCAATTACATCGCATGAGCCATGCCCCCAAATGATTACCTTCTTTGTTGGTAAACGAGCCATCGGTGGCATCGCTCCCTCCAGGGAAAAAGGCATGCCAAAATGCACGAGGCGAGGCACTGTTGTGCACAACCTCCATACCACCATTTTGCTTCAGATAGGATGTTCCGCCAAATTGCGTGGCCATTTCCAATCCCAATTCCACCGAAAAGGGCACCTGTCGCTCGGGGTTTCCAATCATCACATAGCCCGCTTTGCTGTGGTAAAGCGCACCTTGCGTGTAGCGATATTGCCCTTGAGTGAAACGCTTCTGCCAGCCACTGTCGGTGGGTTTGCCATAAGCCACATGCCCTTTCAGGTGCAACCAGCGGTGGGTGAAGGGCACTATCCAATAACGGGGCAGCGAAAGGCGCACCTCAGGAATCGGCCTTGCATTGATGCCTAATGCCTGATTGCCCGTGGAGAGCTGTCCATCTTTCAAGGCCATGGGCTGCGCTTTGCTGCCAAGGGTGAGCAAAGCATGTCGCCAACGCACCTCCACAAAGGCTTGCTGTACCCACAACGTGCTGCCAAAGCCACGTGCTGCGGCCAACTCTACCCCATAGCCCACGCCCCATTTTCGCGCGTCATCGTGCGCAATGCTACGCTCCAACTTTGCAATAACCGCCCCGTTCGACGAGGTCAACGTGCCCCACCCATAGCGATTAGCCACCAACCAAAAGGGTGTTTGCCCATGCGATTGTGTGGTTTGCAGCGCCACAGCATAGTGCAATGAGTCGAACAAAGCGGGGCATGTCGTTGACAACTGGTGCTGCCAAGCATATTGTGCTGCGGCAGATGGCGAGTAAACCAGCCCTAACAGCCAACAAACACACGAGAAAAGAGCGGAAAGGCGCACGGCAAACCTATGCAAAGGATTATTGAATGAGCTTGGGATAAACCTGATTAGGGATGGCATCTGTACGTTCTAACAGCGGCCATGCCGAACTTTTCACATAGTCTTGCCCGGGCTGTTTGTCCTCACGAAACAAAAAGCGCGCGTTGAGATAGCCATCATTACCATCTTTAGCCACCACGTAAGCATAAGCGCGGCGCCGATAACCCGTCACCGTTTCGCCATTGCACATAATCGTACAGGTCCAATCTTCCTGCGGCACTACGCTATATAAGATTTGTGCACGCGGATATTTCTTTGCAAAAGCCGCCCGCGCAAGCTTCACCATTTCTTGGCCGGCAGTCGTGTTTTTACTCACAAACTGGTCGTAATGATACACCGGCATATAGCGCATGCCCTCGACTTCAATCAAACCATCGTCCTCGGTTCGCTGCTTTTTCAAGTCGTCGACACCAATCTTTTCGCCCAACTCCTTGCCCGTTTCACTCACCTGCTTCTTCGCCTTTTTCCAAATGCCTTGCACCTTTTTCACCAAGGTTTCGGGCTTTGCCTTGTTACTTTTCTGCGCCATCGTGGGCAACCCCATAGCCAGAAAGGCCAACATCAGCACCATGAATCGATTTTTCTTCATAAACTTCTCTAATTTGATTGTCCACAAAAGTAGGACAAAACGCCCCAACTACAAAATAATTTCAGTTTATTTAAGGCTGCTGTGCTGTGCTTTCCACCCGCCAAGTGGCCTGTTGCTTTTTGCGAATGTTATCATAAAAAAGACTAATGTGCAGATAAACTTATGGCGGCATTTGCTAACTTTGCTCACATGAAACGAATGAAACAGCTTTATATCACATGGATGGCCCTCACGTGTGCCTTGCCTTCGTTGGCACAGATGCACATTCACGAAGGGCCTTTGCATAGTTTTGATGCACCAAGAAAGGGCTGGGTGCTGCCGGGCGACACCGTGTTCACCGACACTGCACAATATGTTTATCAAGGACAGCCGCAACAAATCGCTTTCACGGCCGACGCATCGGATGCTGTTCCCACGCCACCCCTCTACACATCGCGCTTTAACAACTACGGATGGGGCTTGCACGAAGGGCTCAACGTGTCGGCAGGTTTGTCGGCTTTTGCCACTTTTGGCAAACATGTTCCCCATCGTGGCGGCTTCAGTCAAAACCTCAATGCCACCTATTTAGCACCGCTTTCGAAGAATCGCAAGCTGTGGTTGGCCGCAGGAGGCATGCTGCGCAACACTAATTGGGGCAGCGATAACTACCGAGAGGCCTTGCTTTATGCCGCATTGGGCTATCGGTTTAACGACCATTGGGAGGCTTGGATTTATGGACAAAAGTCTATTGCCAACAGTGGTTCGGGCGTGTTTGCTTCGCCCTATGGCTTTTATCCCGGCCTTGGCTATGGCTTTTACCCCGGTCTTTATAGCAGTTTCTATGGCGGAGGCTTAGGTTTCCCGGGTGCCGATATGGTGGGAACAGCCGTGAAATATTCGGTTAATCCGCATTTTTCATTCCAGTTGAATGTCGAAACGGCTTGGTATCGTCGCCCTACTTTCCAATATTTCGACCAATATAATTATCCTGCTCCAAGTAATTAACCACCCATTAAGCCTCACCCTATGGGCGATAGAACAGCAAAAGCGGTTGCAAGCACGATGTTTGTAACCGCTTTTGCGATTTCACTTCTACTCCATGGCAGCGACACTACCCGCAAAACAGTGCAAAGATGAAACACTTACTTTCGCCCATGAGGTGGCCCGGCCACACGCATCTATGCAGGATTATTTCATTCCTACTTCGTCAAGATTGGCACGTTGTGCCGTTTTCATGAAGCGGAATTGCGTGGGTGTCATGCCCGTGACGCTGCGAAACTGACTGCTTAAATGGGCTACACTCGAATAATTCATTTGATAGGCTATCTCGGTCAACGTCAGTTCATCATAGCGTATCAGCTCTTTCACACGCTCAATGCGTTGCATAATGAAATAACGTTCGATGGTGAACCCCGTCACCTCACTAAACAATTTGCTCAAAGCGCTATAGTCACGGTGCAACAACTGCGACAAATAGACGCTCAAATTGAGGGTTTTGTTGCCTTGATGATGGTGCACCAACGCGATGATGCTGTCTTCATGCGCTCAATCATCTGCTGTCGCTGGTCGTCAAGTAGTTCAAACCCCAAGGCCTCTAAGCGTGTTTTGAGCTGTGCCAACTGTGCTTCGGTAGGCACATCGCTCACCCAAACTTCCCCCAAATCAATGCGTTCGGGTGTCAAGCCAACATCCTTCAACACCTGTTCCACG
This sequence comes from Segatella oulorum JCM 14966, assembly GCF_000613785.1. Classification (GTDB taxonomy): domain Bacteria; phylum Bacteroidota; class Bacteroidia; order Bacteroidales; family Bacteroidaceae; genus Prevotella; species Prevotella oulorum. The sequence continues at coordinate 9,971 of NZ_BAJQ01000009.1, forward strand.
GCCATTTTGCAACGGTCGCACACCATGTTCTTAATGCGTAATTGCGTTTTTTGCATGTCGCCCTCCTTGTGTTAAAACCAAACAAAGAGACATCCTTCATTGGATATCTCTTTGTTGGTGTGGGTGGTGATGGATTCGAACCACCGAAGCATCGCCAGCAGATTTACAGTCTGCCCCATTTGGCCACTCTGGTAACCACCCTTTCGGTCGTGGGCGTTGACGGATTCGAACCGCCGACCCTCTGCTTGTAAGGCAGATGCTCTAAACCAGCTGAGCTAAACGCCTCATTTTTTGAGGCGTTGCAAAAGTAAAGAGATTATTCGGACAACGCAAATTTTTTATTTGTTATTTTACAACTTTTAAGAACCACATCGCCATTCTGTGCCACAAAACTGTCAAAAGACAGGCGTTTGCATGGAAAAAGGGCACGGGGTGCATAGTCCTTTCGGTTTTATTTCGTAAATTTGCCCTAACGAAAAAGTACAGCATGGCATACGCAGACTATATTAAACAAATTGAAATCGATTCGCTCTGGAGTGGCACAAAGCACATTTTGTGGACTTTAGACCGAAAAGTGAATGTGTTGAGCGGCATCAACGGTGTGGGCAAGAGCACCATTCTCACCAAGATTATTCGCAGTTTGTCGCAGAATAGTGCCCATGCCTCTCACACACCCAAGGGAATAAAGCTCACTTTGATGCCGCAAACGGCCGACGAAATCCGCTTTGATGTGGTGCGCTCGTTCGACCGCCCACTCATCAATGCCGACGTGATGGGCAAGTTAGACCTTAGCTTGGCCACCGAATTGGATTGGCAACTGTTTCAGCTGCAACGCAAATATTTGGATTATCAGGTGAATGTGGGCAACCAAATGATTGCAGCTTTGCAAAGCGGAACGCCTGACGGAGCTGCCGAGGCACAACGCTATGCCGCCCCGAAACAGCTGTTTCAAGACCTCATTGACCGCCTTTTTGCAGAAACAGGAAAGACCATTGTGCGCACAGAAAACGAGATACGTTTCAACCAAATGGGCGAAATGCTGTTGCCCTATCAACTCTCGAGTGGTGAAAAACAGATGCTGATGATTTTGCTCACCGTGTTGATGGAAAACCAACTCCCCTATGTGTTGCTCATGGATGAGCCCGAGGTGAGCCTGCACTTTGAATGGCAAAAGCAGCTCATCGACCTCATTCTGCAGCTCAATCCCAACGTGCAGCTCATCATCACCACCCACAGTCCGGCCGTGATCATGAATGGCTGGATGGACCATGTGACCGAAGTGACCGACATCACCCTGCCCGATTAACCCCGCACCACAATGGCAAAACGACTCCAGCAACACATTTCTTCGGCCTATTTCGAAGCGGCCAACCAGCTCACCTCTAAGCAGGCGCGCCGCAAAGTGGTGGCCTATGTGGAGGGATATGAAGATATTTTCTTTTGGCGCAGTGTGCTCAGCGAGTTAGAAGACGAGGAACATTATTTTGAAGTGATGCTGCCTTCGCGCCAACACAAAATAGAACGTGGGAAGAAGGCTGCCATATCGCGCCTGCTCTCGGATGTGGGCGAAGACATGATTGCCTGCGTCGACGCCGATTACGACTATCTGTTGCAAGGCGTTTCTCAAGGTTCACAACAGTTGTTGCACAATCCCTATGTGTTTCACACCTATGCTTATGCCATCGAAAACTTGCAATGCTATGCGCCTTCACTGCGCAATGTGGTGGTTTCGGTGGTGCTCAACGACCACAACATCTTTGATTTCGAAGCCTTCATGCAACGCTATTCCGAAATCATCTATCCCCTCTTTGTGTGGAACATTTGGTATTATCGCTCCACGCATTACAGCAACTTCACCATGACGCAATTCAATCATGCCATTGAAATGGGCGAAGTCGACATCAATGCGCCTCAACATGCCCTGGCGAAATTGGCTAAGAAGGTGGGGCGCATGGTGCAAATGTTGCAGGCAAAGAATGAATCGGCATGGGAGGAATATCATCAGGTGGCGGCCGATTTGAAGCGGCTGGGCGTCACACCTCGTAACACTTATTTATATATACATGGGCATCACTTGTTTGAAAACGTGGTGGTGCCGCTGCTCACCCGCGTGTGTAACAGGCTTTATCGGGAACAAGAGCGTGCCATTCAGCGCCAGGCAAAGCACAATTTGCAATTACAGAGCGAGATGGCTGGCTATCAACACCGCGTGGGAAATGTGGAATTGGCACTGCGAAAGAACACCAACTTTCGCACAGCGCCCCAATATCAGCAAATCATTGAACAATTTAAAACAAAAGAACAAGGAATGGTTTGAAAATGAAACGCCGACAGATTGCACTGAAAAAGCATTGCTTTTACCTTAAAATGTGGTGCAGATTGCAGGGTAATGTGGCATACATTTCAAGCCTTTAAAATCGCTAAGCATAACAAAAACAGAAGAGAAGATGAAGAAAATAAAAACAGGACACCCCTTGTCGGAGCGCGAAAAGGCTTCGCTCACGGCCTATTTAAATGAAATAGGGAAAGAAGTTTTATTAGCCGATGAGGAGGAATGTGCCCTCGCACAACAGATTAAAGCGGGTGGAAAACAGGCCGAACGGGCGGCTAACAAATTAGTTTCGGCCAACCTGCGCTTTGTGGTTGCCGTGGCAAAGCAATACACGGGTGAGGGAATGTCGATTGCCGACCTCATCAGCGAGGGCAACATGGCGCTGCTCAAAGCTGCCTATCATTTCGATGGTGCACGCGGATTGCGCTTCGTTGGCTATGCCGAACCCTTCGTTCGCAAGGCAATGGAACAGGCTTTAAATGTGCAAAGTGGCATCATCAGTCTGCCTAAAAACGAGAAAAACGCACAAGAGAAAGAAAATAGCCGCGCTTTCTCGGTAGACGCTCCTTTGCAAAATGGCAAACAAGTGAGCTTGGGCAGCACGCTGACCGACGACAGTGTGGCGCGCCCCGACCAACAAGTGTTAGCCGATTCGGTGAAGGAAGAGTTGTTGCAAGCCATGAAAATATTGAATGAACGTGAGCAACAAGTGGTGGCTTCTTTCTATGGCATCAACACACCCCACCTCACTTTTGCCGAGATTGGCATGCGCATGGGACTGAAACGCGAACGGGTGCGTCAGATTAGGAAGCAGGCCGTGCGCAAGCTAAGCCGCCATACCAACTCCGAGATGTTGCGTGTTTACTTCGCATAGCAGGCTGCTATAGGCGGCAACGGTAAGGGACATGCGTTTGTAAATATGACATTTTGTCACGCCTTTGTGACAACAAAACACCACGTGCTTATTTTGGCACGTGGTTTGTTTATGAGAGCGTGTCTTCGAAAAACTTTCGGAGCATGAAACAAGAATAATAAAAAACAAAATAAATAAGAATTATGGGAAAGATTATTGGAATTGACTTAGGAACAACGAACAGTTGTGTTGCCGTTTTCGAAGGTAACGAACCCGTTGTGATTGCAAACAGTGAAGGGAAGCGAACCACACCTTCGGTGGTGGGATTCTTGAAGGATGGCGAGCGCAAAGTGGGCGATCCTGCAAAGCGTCAGGCCATCACAAACCCCAAAAATACGGTCTACTCTATCAAGCGTTTCATGGGTGAGACCTACGAACAGAGCCGCAAAGAGGCCGAGGCTATGCCTTATAACGTGGTTGACGATGCGGGCTATCCACGCGTAGAAATTGAAGGACGCAAATACACACCGCAAGAGATTTCGGCCATGATCTTGCAGAAAATGAAGAAAACGGCCGAGGACTATTTGGGACAAGAAGTGACAGATGCTGTGATTACCGTTCCGGCTTACTTCTCTGACTCACAACGTCAGGCTACGAAAGAGGCAGGACAAATCGCAGGTTTGAATGTACAACGCATTGTGAACGAGCCTACAGCCGCAGCGCTTGCATACGGTGTTGACAAGGCAAACAAAGATATGAAGATTGCCGTTTTCGACCTCGGTGGTGGTACATTTGATATCTCTATCTTGGAATTTGGCGGCGGTGTGTTCGAGGTTCTCTCAACCAATGGTGACACACACCTTGGTGGTGACGACTTCGACCAAGTGATTATCAAGTGGCTTGCCGACGGTTTCAAGGCCGATGAAGGTATCGATTTGACCAAGGACCCAATGGCTATGCAACGTTTGAAAGAGGCTGCAGAGAAGGCAAAGATTGAGCTATCGAGCTCGTCTTCGACCGAGATTAACTTGCCTTATATCTCGGCTGAGGGTGGCGTTCCAAAGCATTTGGTTAAGACTTTGACCCGTGCGCAGTTCGAACAATTAGCACATGAGCTCATTCAGGCTTGTTTGGTTCCTTGCCAAAATGCTATTCGTGACGCACACTTGCAGACTTCAGACATCGACGAAGTGATTTTGGTTGGTGGTTCAAGCCGTATTCCTGCTGTGCAGACTTTGGTGAAGAACTACTTCGGAAAAGAACCTTCTAAGGGTGTAAACCCCGATGAAGTGGTAGCTGTTGGTGCAGCCATTCAAGGCGCTATCTTAAACAAAGAGAGCGGTGTGGGCGACATTGTGTTGCTCGATGTAACGCCTCTGACGTTGGGTATCGAAACCATGGGCGGCGTAATGACCAAGCTCATCGAAGCCAACACCACCATTCCTTGTAAGAAGAGCGAGACATTCTCGACTGCTGTCGACAATCAAACGGCCGTGACCATCCACGTGTTGCAAGGTGAACGCCCCATGGCTGCCCAGAACAAGAGCATCGGACAATTCAACCTTGAGGGTATTGCACCCGCGCGTCGTGGCGTTCCTCAGATTGAAGTTACATTCGATATTGATGCCAATGGTATTCTGAATGTGAGCGCAAAGGATAAGGCTACGGGCAAGGAGCAGAAGATTCGCATCGAGGCTTCGAGCGGCTTGAGCCAGGAAGAAATCGACAGAATGAAGGCCGAAGCTGAACAGAATGCTGCGGCAGACAAGGCTGAACGTGAGAAAGTGGATAAGCTCAATCAGGCTGATTCATTAATCTTCACGACAGAAAACTTCTTGAAGGACAATGCCGACAAGGTGCCTGTCGACAAGAAAGCACCTATCGAAACAGCACTCCAGCAACTGAAAGATGCCCACAAGGCCGCTGATGTTGCCGCCATTGACACGGCAACTGCAGCCCTCAACGCTGCGGTTCAGGCTGCCAGTGCACAGATGTATCAAGGTGGTGCACAACCCGGCGCCGATGCACAAGGTGCTCAAGGCGGTCAACAAGCACAGGACAACAGCAGCAATGGTGCTGATGACATCCAAGATGCAGACTTCGAGGAAGTGAAGTAAAAGTGCTAACAAACGCTAATTAAAAATAAGTAAATCCCAGTAACATAATAAGTTGCTGGGATTTTTATTTCTTAATAATAATCAAATCTTATCGTTTTTAATCGTTTTTGTGCTTATATTTGTACCATATTTGTGCCGCGACTTAATGGGAGATAATGTGCGACTTAATTTAAAAGATAGATTGATAATCAAATAGATACAAATAGTATGGCAAGTGCAAAATTTCAAATAGAGCGGAAATGCGAAATTTGTGGTAAATCTTTTATTGCAAAGACGCTTACCTCCAGATATTGCTCTAAGAACTGTTCTCAAGCTGCATACAAACAAAGAAAAAAGGAAGAACAATTGGATACATTGAAAAGAGAAAAGGCTGCGAGAGTTCCGAAGAATCAACCTTATCTCTCAATAGCTGATGCAACAGCGTTGTTTGATATTGGTCGCGACTCCCTTTATCGCTTAATCAGGAATAAGCAAGTCCGTTATTATAACCTCGGACTAAGGATGATACGTATTTGCAAAGCTGATTTACAAGAACGTTTTAATCTACGTCCTTACGATGAAAGAAGAAAAGAAAAACATTCGGAAGTAAAGACTTATCGGCTTGAACCTGAAGATTGTTATACGATTGGAGAAATAGCTAAGAAGTTTGGTATCCATGATAGTACTGTATATCTGCATATTCGCAAATATTCTATTCCAACAAGGCAGATTGGTAATTACGTCTATGCACCAAAATCAGAGATAGACAATTTGTATAAACACTAACCCGCGACATACAATGAGAAAGGAACTTGATAACACAAAGGCAACAGTACGATTGCGAAAGAGTGCCTATCGAAAAGAATGGTACCTGTATATAGAAAGCTATCCTGTGAGAGTAGCTGGAAAAGATTCTCCACAAAGAGTGCGTGAGTATCTAAATAGAACAATCACTACTCCTATTTGGGATAAAAGCAGAACTGCTCGTACAACCGAAGCGACCCAAACCTTCAAACCTAAACGAGATTTGAACGGAATTATCTTGTGCAAAAGTGAGATAGACCAAGAGGCCTGTATTTATGCAGATAGTGTTAGAAAACTACGGCAGCGTGAATATGATAATGCAAGCTTGTATAGTGACACAGAAACAGCACAAGCAGAACAGAAAGAACGATTGCAACAAAATTTCATCAAGTACTTTGATAAAGTAGCAGACAAGCGACACCGTAATAGTTCCCTTTCAATTCAAACAAACTGGGAGCGAGTACATGCTTTATTGAAAATGTTTGCTGGAGATACGCTACTCTTTTCACAGATAGATAATAGATTGGCAGAAGATTTTAAGTTTTTCTTGTTGTCCGCCCCTTGTGGTGGAAGTAAGAAAGGTACAATATCACGAAACACAGCTTCCACATATTTTTCTATTTTTAAGGCTGCACTCAAACAAGCATTCATAGACGGATATTTGACCATAGATTTATCTGCAAAAATCAAAGGCATACAAGAACAAGAATCCCGAAGGGAATACTTAACCCTTGATGAACTTAACAAGTTAGCTAATACTCCTTGTGAACGGGATGTACTTAAACGAGCTGCACTCTTCTCAGCTCTAACAGGATTAAGACATTGCGACATTCAAAAACTAAAATGGAATGAAATAGCTATAGAAGGAAACCAAGCCAAACTTCTCTTTACTCAGAAAAAGACAAAAGGGGTAGAGTATATGCCTATCTCGGAACAGGCGTTTAAGCTTTGCGGAGAGCCAAGACAACCAGAACAACTTGTTTTTGAAGGGTTACCAAATCCTTCTTGGATTTCTCGTCCATTAAGGGCATGGATTGAAAAAGCTGGTATTCAGAAACACCTCAGCTTTCATTGCTTTAGGCACACATTTGCTACCCTTCAACTTGCAAACGGAACAGACATCTATACTGTAAGCAAGATGCTTGGGCATACAAATGTCAAAACAACTCAAGTATATGCAAAGGTTGTCGATGAAAAGAAAAATAAAGCAGCCAATGCTATTCAAATAGATATTGAAAATGATAAAACTTAATTCGACAACATAATATGAATACCAAATATTTTGAACATATCGTAGTATATCTATCCGTTCTTGTTGTTTGTGTCATCATTGCGTTGTTTGCAAGAGTGGTTGCCTTACGTTTAGGGGTTGATGAATTTACTGCACAAATAGTCTTTTGGAGTGTTGTCGCCATAGGCATCATCATTTATTCTATATTGTCTATTTTGGTAGAGGGACTATTTACGGCACTAGTCAAGTTTTTCTTTCCAAAGAAACAAGGAGAGGAAACAAATGATAATGCATCCGACATTGAGGCAGGACAAGTAGTAGATGGTGTTGGCGGTCCATCTTCCGCACAACAGCAACAATCAATGGACTTTGACTCAATTCGGCAACAGCAACAAAAGTTAATGGACCAGAAAGTACAAGATAAACGTGCTATAGCTATTAAATATACTCAACAGCAATTCGCACCTTATGTTTCAGATAAAGATTTGCTCAAGCTTTGTGAATATATAGAGTTGTACTCCGCTAAGCTTCCCTTATCACACGTTGAACCAATTAATATTAAAAGTTTAGTTGCCTTAGACCTGTTTCATTTTGGTTGGAATATATGGAACCATTTTAGAGTTGGCAAACAAGATGAAATTTCGCAGTTCCTTAAGCAGGTTTTTGCCATCACATTCAAAGATGTGGAAGTTGGAAGCATAAAAAGCCATCTCCGTGATGATGAGAAGAAAGGTGTTATTCCTATTGTACAAAGCCTTTCAGACCACCAAATAACAGAATAACACACAAACCTATTGTGTTTTTATAGTGTTTCTTCAGTGTCTTAGGACACAGAGGAAACACTTTTTCATTTGCACCGTAAAAATCAATAACAAGTATTATGGTACAAAATGAAATCACTTTTGAGAACTTGCCAAAGGCAGTTGCTCACTTAGTCAGCGAAGTTGCTGAAATCAAGAATTTAGTATGTAAAGGACAAAAACCTATTGTCCCTCCCAAACGTATTCCTATTGGAATAGATGATACGTGTAAACTAATAGGGAAAGCCAAACCAACAGTTTACACCTTAGTACGTAAACGCTTACTACCTTGTTATAAGAATGGTAAGCATCTCTATTTTTTTGAAGATGAGTTGTTGGCATGGATTGAAGGAGGTAAGAAAAAGACTGTTGCCGAAATCAACGAGGAGGCAAAAGCTTTTATTTCTGAGAAACATTCTGATTCTTCCCTTTTATAAATATATGTATTATGGAAAAGGAAAGAGCTGAAGGGCGAGCCAAGCAATCTAAGAATGAACGCATAGAGCAATTCTTGAAAGAGCATTATGCTTTTCGTTTTAATACAGTTAAAAGTAGAACAGAGTTTCGAGAACAAGATTCTAATACTTCATTCCGTCCTCTTACTAAATATGATATTAATTCTATGCGTCGGCTGGTAGATGGGACTTTGGGAATATATACTCCAGCAGATAATATTCGAGCAATATTGGAGAGCGACTTTTGCAATAAAGTTAACCCGATTCGTGAGTATTTGTTGAATCTTCCAAAGCCTAAAAGTGAAGATGAATCTGAAATTATAAGGTTGGCAAATTGTGTTGTGGTGAGAAATCCTGATAAGTGGAAACACTACTTTGTAAAATGGTTGGTTGCTGTTGTTGCCAATGTTATGGATGATTTACAGTGTCGTAATCATACATGTTTAGTTCTTACAGGTGAACAAGGAAAATTCAAAACAACTTTCCTTGATTTACTCTGTCCAGAAGAACTGAAGAGTTATCTTTTCACAGGAAAGATTGACCCACAAGGAAAAGATGTACAAACACTGATTGCAGAATATCTTTTTATCAATATTGACGACCAGCTAAAGGCACTCAATAAGAGGGATGAAAATGAATTGAAGAATCTGATAACGACACCAAGAGTAAAATATCGCAGACCATATGACACTTATATCGAGGAATATCCGCATCTTGCAAGTTTTATGGCATCAGTTAATGGTAATGATTTTCTAACAGATCCGACAGGCAGTCGTCGCTTTCTTCCTTTTGAAGTTGAACACATTGATATTGACGCAGCTAAAGAAGTTAATATCAATAAGGTATACTCCGAAGCAGTTGAATTGTGGAGAGTTGACTATCATTACTGGTTCAATGAAGAGGAAATAGCTGAACTGCATCAAGAGAGCGAAGGGTTTCAAGTGCAGACTGTTGAGTATGAAATACTTCTTAAAGGCATGGAAAAGCCAGCAGCAACCGAAGAGAGTTATATGACCACTTCTGAAATCCTAAACTATTTGCGTGGATATACAACGCTTAACCTAAGTGAAAGGAGAATGGGAGAAGCCTTGAAAAAGGCTGGTTTCTTGCGGAAATCCAAAAGAATAGGTGGCAATCCAATGTATGTTTACCATATACGCAAGATTGTTCCAAATCCCTTTATTCAAAGTTACAATACTAATTATTAATACTACTTTACTACAAAGAGAGATAAAGCATTGAAAGAAAAAAGGTTAGACCGTAGTAAACAATTAGATAAGGTGTTACTACCTCATTACTACCAATCTACCATATACACATGCAATGATTACTACAAAGATAGTTAGTACTACATGTTTTTCTTTCATTGTCAATGACTTACAAGAATATCACATTGTAGTAAGTAATAAACTTAAAAGTTACAAGTATGACAATAGACGAAATTAAAGCAATATCAATTAAAGATTACTTAGGTAGTATGTCTATATACCCTATAAAGAATTATGGCTATTACGGAATGTATAAAAGTCCATTCCGAAATGAACATACTCCAAGTTTCAAAGTTGATTATAATCAAAATCTATGGTATGACTTTGCACTTGATGAAGGTGGGAGTCTTATAGATTTAGTTATGAAATTACATAATTGCAGTTTACTACAAGGTATAGAGTTGTTTAATGGCAAACAAAATATCCTGCCGAAATTATCCATAGCTAATAGCAAAACAACTTCTCCAAGCCAATCACGTATAGAGGTTATCGGTTCTACCAACTTATGCCATCCGAATCTCATAGAATATTTCACACATAGAGGAATCAATCTGAACATTGCGAAAAAATATTGTAGGGAAATCCATTATAGAATTGGTTATAAGAGTTTTTACGCAATAGGCTTTCCAAACAATTCTTATGGGTATGCGTTGCGCAATCCATACTTCAAAGGGTGTTTGCCTCCTTCCGATGTGTCGTATGTTCCCAGTCCTTCAGAACAAATCAATCTGTTTGAAGGTTTTATGGATTATCTTAGTCTGCTTACGATGAGTCCAGATGAAGAGAAGAAAGCTGCACTGATATTGAACTCGATTAATAATATCAAAAAGTCAAGATTTTTTCTTTCAAAGCACAAGTTCATCTGTTCATATTTAGATAATGATGAAGGAGGAAAGCGGACTTTAGAACAACTTAAAAGAAACGGTTTTGCTGTTCAAGACTGCTCTTCCGTCTTCCAGAATTATAAAGACCTAAATGAGTATTTATGTGCTGAATTCAAGCATTCAGAGAAAACAGAAAACAAGAAAATCAAAGGAATTAAGCTATGATTGTAGGATTTGCTTTGCATAATCTGTTTATCAGGGAGCAAGTTTATGTTTTGGGCATACCAAAACCACTTGCTCCACCTCCTGACAGTCGTTGCAGAGGATTATCCCGTTGGTCTCCATCAAATCAAATTAAAGAAACAAGTATGATAAAAACAGAATATAAAAAAGGTGGTCGCCCAACCAAAGGCGTAGCCGAAAAGAAGAAATACCGTATCACGGTGAAACTGAATACGCAGGATTACTATACGCTCAAAGGCAAAGCCAAAAGCGCAGGAGTAACCATGAGTGAGTTTGTAAGGAAAGTTCTTGCAAAAGGATACGTCATTGAACGACTGACAGTAGAGCAAGCAGACTTCATTCGCAAACTGTGTGGTATGGCAAATAATCTCAATCAGTTGGCACATCGTGCCAATGCGGAAGGTTTTCATGCCGTTGCTCCTTTCCACAAAATCATCATTGGCAAGATTGACGAAATCCTAAATCTGATACGAAAATGATTGCCAAGATAATGAAAGGTTCGGGCTTCAAGGGTGTAATCAATTACATCCTTGACCCGAAGAAAGGAACAGAACTTATAGACAGTTCCGGAGTGAGAACAGACAGTATCAACCATATTGTTCAAAGTTTCATCGACCAAACAGAACTTAATCCACGAGTGGGTAAGGTTGTGGGACATACCTCCTTGAGTTTCTCCGTACAGGATTCTTCCAAATTAAGTAACGAGTTCATGATACAGACGGCTCATGAATATATGGAGAAGATGGGGATAAAAGATACACAGTACATTATCGGTCGCCATTTCGATAAGGAGCACCCACATGTGCATATCGCTTTCAATCGGATAGATAACAACGGCAAGACCATCTCTGACTGTAACGACAGGTTCAAAAGTGAGAAGATTTGCAAAGAACTGACCACAAAATATAGCTTGTACTTCGCTGGTGGTAAGAAGAATGTCAAAGAACACCGACTGAAAGAACCTGACAAGACCAAGTATGAAATCTATCAGGCGTTGAAAGCAGAGATTGCCCAGTGCAGGAATTGGAAAGACCTTCTTGCTCACTTGAAAAAGCAAGATATTGATGTCCGCTTTAAGTATAAAGGTAACTCACAGGAAATACAGGGGATCATCTTTGAAAAGAACGGTTATCATTTCAATGGTTCTAAAGTGGATAGGAATTTCAGCTATTCTAAAATAGACTTTTCCTTGCACCAGAATAACAGGGAACACGAACAACAGATGCAAGGAGTGGTAAACCTCATCTCCAATGTTGCAAGTGTTACGAGCGAAATAGCCAACGAGCTCATCGAAGGAGGATTGGATTTATTCCAAACTCATGGTACTGTCCCTGCAGAAGTTTACAACACACTTGACAAAAAGAAGAAAAAGAAAAAACGTAAAATACATTTATAACTATGGCTGATAATAATACATTTGTCCTCTTTGAGGAAATTAAAAACAAACTGGAGACAATTTACAGGGAGCTAAAGGAGTTGAAAGAAAAGGAGAACGGTTCTGTTTCCCTCCCTGTTCAATCTACACTAGCACAAAGTGATGAGCAGAAAGAACAGGAAATGCTCAATCAGTATGAACAGCGAACAAAAGAAGTGATTAACAAATATATTGGTGTGCAAGTGCGCATCAAGGATGAGGAGGCTAAATCCATAGACAAATTGGTGGCAAGCGTCTTGACCATGTTGCACGAATGGCAGGAGAAGAAAGAGCATCCAATACCGCAGGAACATATTCACAGGCACAGTTTTGACCTCAAGTCCTCGAAAGTCTTTACTTATATGGTAGCAGTATCTGTCCTTTGTTTTGTTTCATTGGTCGGCAATTACTTCTTGTGGCAAAGTAAACAGCAATACAAGGATGATGCCTTGAAATTCCGAATCATCAGAGTATGGAGAGGATGTAGCCCAAAGGAAATCCTGTGGCTTAACGATGTATTTGACATTCATCGCAATGCTGCAATAATTAAAAGAATCAAAAAGCATACAGATGATTATAATGTGGGACTGAAAGCAAAAGCAGATAGCCTAATGCAGAATAATCTACAAAATAAGAAAGGCAAATAGAATTGTAGATATAAGACTTTTGAAGGAGGAGAAAATATCTCCTCTTTTTTATTCTTTATACAAGAATATTTACTATATTTGCAAACAATCAGATGATATTTATGGAAAGTCCAACTAATAGAATTAAAGAGGTGCTTATCGAGAAAGGGATTAAGCAAACATGGCTTGCAGAGAAACTCGGTAAGAGTTTCACTATTGTGAACTCATATGTTTGCAATCGTCGACAGCCAAGCCTAGAATTGCTATTTCAGATAGCAGAGATCTTGCAGGTTAATCCAAAGGAATTGATTAACACCCCAGATGAGTAACTTTATTATGGTAGAGCATAAAAAATCTATTCGTTTTTTCAACGACCGTGAAGTTAGGGCGGTGTGGGACGAGGAACACAGTAAGTGGTGGTTCTCTGTGCTGGACATCATTGCTGCGATTAACGAGCAAGATGATTACCAAAAGACGAGAAACTATTGGAAGTATCTCAAAACTAAGTTGAAGAAGGAGAATAACGAACTGGTTAGTGCTACTAACCAGTTTAAGTTGCAAGCCCCAGATGGGAAACAACGATTGACAGATATGTTGGATGGAGAAGGGGTTGTTCTACTGGCAAAAGCAATACCCAATGTCAAGGCAATGGGATTTCTTGATTGGTTTACCTACAGCGACAACACCATTGATGGGCAGAGTAAGAAAAAAGCTTATCAACTCTTTGAAAGCAATCTTCTGAAAACAATAGATCCAGGAAGTTTAAAATGTCTGCAACAGATACATGCTTATCTCTTTGGAGGATTATACGATTTTGCAGGACAAATCCGCACGAAGAATATTTCAAAAGGCGGTTTTACCTTTGCTAATTGTATGCACTTCCCTGAAACCCTACAAACAATAGAGCGAATGCCTGAAACAACCTTTGATGAGATTATGGACAAATATGTAGAGATGAACGTAGCTCATCCTTTTATGGAGGGTAATGGTCGTAGCACACGCATTTGGCTCGACCTCATACTGAAACGTTCACTCAAGCGGTGTGTGGATTGGAGGCAGATAGATAAAAACGAATATCTAACCGCAATGCGTGAGAGTATATCTGATAGTACACACATCAAAGCTTTGGTACTGCCTGCACTTACCACAAAGATTGATGACCGAGAAATGTTCATGAAGGGTATTGATTATTCGTACTATTATGAGCAGAATGAGTAATTTGTATATGAAGTACTGTGTCATATAATAACTTGGAAATAATAAAGTAAAAAATAAAAGAAATATGGCAAATCAAAATCTGTCGAATGCAAAGAATGCAAAGAACGATGAGTTCTATACACAATATGCGGACATACAGAAAGAGATGAATGCATACTTGGATTACAATCCCGATGTGTTTAGAGGTAAAACCATTCTACTACCTTGTGATGATCCGGAATGGAGTAACTTTACAAAGTTCTTTGCTCAGAATTTCGAGCGGTTCGGTTTGAAGAAACTCATTAGTACCAGCTATGCACCTAATAGCAAGAAATATAAATATGGTTACCAACCCAGTTTGTTTGAAACTCAAGCCCCGCAATTCGACCTTAACAAAACACAGACACATGGCAAGATATTCATTCTTGAAAAAGATAAAAGTGGAGATGGCAAGATAGACGTGGAAGACTTGGAATGGAAATACCTTGAGGGTGATGGTGACTTTCGCAGCCAAGAGGTTACGGAGTTAAGAGACGAATCAGATTTCATTATTACAAATCCGCCATTCTCCCTTTTCCGTGAATTCTTGGCATGGATTATTGACGCAAGAAAACAATTTGCAGTTATTGGAAATATGAATGCCATTACATACAAAGAAACTTTTCCATTAATAAAGAATAATGAATTGTGGCTTGGGGCAAGCAACTTCAATCAAGGAATGTATTTCAGAGTTCCGAGGGATTTTGTCTATGCTAATACATATAAATTTGAACGAGAACAAAATGGAATAAAAGTTAATAGAGTTCCTGGAGTTTGTTGGTTTACAAATATTGAACATGGTCGCCGTCACCAACCATTGCCTCTTATGACAATGGCTGATAATATCAAGTTTAGCAAACATAAAGGAATAAAAGGAAAAGAATATCAAAGGTACGATAATTACAATGCCATAGAAATACCTTTTACTGATTCTATACCCTCTGATTATGAAGGTATAATGGGGGTTCCAATCAGTTTCTTAGATAAATATTGTCCTGAACAATTTGAGATTATTTGGCAAGCGAGTGGGAACACCAGAGCGTCTGCACCTGATAACATATTAAAAAGACTTTCGTATTCTGTGCATAAAGATGATAGAGGCGGATGTACAATCGTGAAAGGTAAACGAACTTATGGTAGGATTTTAATTAAGAAGAGATAGCATGAAAACAACATTAAAACAATATACCATCCAAGAGCTTTGTAAAGGCTTTGTGTATAACGAATTAGAAGGCAAAGGACTGTTCGGTTTATCTGGCAAGCTCACTATTCAGCCTGAATACCAACGGAACTACATCTATGCAGATGGCAAACGAGATGTCGCTGTTATAGAATCCATCTTAAACAATTACCCATTAGGGCTTATTTACTTCAACAAGATAGATGATGATAGGTTTGAAGTGCTTGATGGCCAACAGCGCATTACAAGTATCGGTCGATTTATAACCGAACGATTCCCGATAAAAGACAAAAATGGTTTGGAACAATACTTTACGGGTTTATCCAAAGACCAGCAAGCACTCATCAACAACACTCAACTTCTCGTGTATGAATGTGAGGGTACGGAAACAGAAATAAAGAACTGGTTTAGGACTATTAATATTTATGGAGTTCCATTAAACGACCAGGAATTGCGTAATGCCATCTATTCAGGACCATTTGTAACGTTAGCAAAGGAACAGTTTAGCAACAGTCAAAATTCAAACATACAAAAGTGGAGTGCGTATATTGCAGGAACAGTCAACAGACAAGACTTTTTAGAGCGTGCTCTACAATGGGTGAGCAAGGATTGGGAGCACAAAGGAAGTATCGAAGCCTATATGTCTAAACATCGTCAAGATGAAAATATCAACGAACTGACAACATACTTCAATAGTGTCATTGATTGGATCTCGGCAGTATTTGATGATGTGGAACGTGAAATGTGCGGACTAGACTGGGGACGATTGTATGAGACCTACCATAAGAATCCTTACAATCCATCAAAGGTATCTCAAGAAGTTCAGAAACTTTACAGCGATAGTTATGTGAAAAATCGCAAGGGAGTATTTGAGTATATCCTTGGTGGATGCACAGAAACAAAGTTATTGGACATCAGGGTGTTTGACGACGCAACCAAGAAGAAAGTGTATGCAGAACAAACCAAAGTCGCAGAAACTAAAGGGGAGTCAAACTGCCCTTATTGTGCCATAGGACACGATGCCAACAAGCATAAAATTTGGAAACTGTCAGAAATGGATGCCGACCATGTAGCAGCATGGAGCAAAGGAGGGACAACTGATATTAATAATTGCCAGATGCTTTGCAAATCGCATAATCGGGCAAAAGGAAATAAGTAATATAGAACTAATTATTGTTGTTAATTTATGAAAGATAATTTTCCTCGTTTTATCGTTGACAAACCACAGGGTGAAGATGTCTTTGAAGGCCAATCTCAAACAAAATTGGCAAAAAACATCTCCGATTATATTTTAAGTGCAGATAAAGAAGAAGCCGAGAAAGATGACCAAACCTGCATACCACGCATAATAGGCATAGAAGGCTCTTGGGGAGCAGGAAAATCAAATGTTGTAAGAAAAGTTGAAAATCAGCTTCCTCAATCTTATTATACATTTACCTATGATTCTTGGGGACATCAAGAAGACTTACAGCGCCGTTCAATATTAGAAACACTTGTAAATAAACTTATCAATGATAAGGTTTTACATGGGGAAGTTTCTATAAAAATGAGAAATGGTAAATCGTATACAGATGAGTGGAGTAACCAATTAGCATTACTTCTGTCTAATAAGACTACAACTATTACAAAGTCCACTCCAAAACTATCAGGGCCTGCAATCTGGGGAATAATCATTATTGGGCTTTATGCTATATTAAATGGTTTTTGGGAGCTATTGCCAAGCATATATCCTAAACTAGAGATGTGTTTTGGCTTGGGGCTTTTGTTTGAAATTTCTCCTCTTCTTTTAGGTGTTGGAATCGCATGTCATTACCGTTTTTGTAAGGGAAGAGCATGGGAGGAAGTGTTTACTCTTTTAACACGTAAAAGCGATAATACAATTGATGAGCAATTCACATCAAGTGAAGAACCTTCTGTGACAGAATTTAAAAACTGGCTTCAAGTAATCTCTGATCAGTTGGAAAAGAAAGAGTCTCCAAAGAAAAAGGTTATCATAGTATTTGATAATATGGACAGATTACCTTCTGATAAAGTTATTCAGTTATGGTCTCTTATTCATACATTCTTTGCTGGAAGTGACTTTAAGAATATATGGGCTATAATACCTTTTGATTACATACATTTATGTGAAGCTGTTTTATCTAGCGATAAAGAAAACGCAACCAAATTCAAACAATTTATAAATAAGACATTCCCAATAGTGTTCACTGTTCCCAAACCTGTTATTACAGACTACAGGAAACTCTTCAAGACATTCTTTGAAAAGGCTTTCGGGAAAGGTGAGCATGATGAAGAGCATATTTGTCAAGTGTTTATGTGTTTAGAAGAAAGTCCCAATCCTCGTACAGTTATTTGTTTTATAAATGAACTTGTAGCGTTACGGCTTCAATGGCCAAATAAAAAGTTCCGTCTTCAAAACCTGGCTTTATACGTATTGAAGAAAGGGTACATATTGCACAACAAAGAAAAATCTTTGGAAGAAAAACTTTTATCAAATGAACTTTTCGACAAGGTAAAGAGTTTCTATCCACAAACAGATAGTGTAAGAGTGCAACTATGCCAATTTGCCTATGGCATTGAAGATGAAGAATTGGCTGGTGAACTTCCGCTTAGAAATGTATTATTGAGTTTGATTAATAATGGGAATTATATTTCAGAATATGCAGGATCTCCACACTTTGTTCCTGTTTTAGAATCTATTCTTACTTCTACGTCTATTACAAAAGACAGTCTTGCGAATGCAGTTAAGAGTTTCAACTCGCTCGATACTTCTAATTTTAATGAGGAAGAACAAGAACGGCTTAATAAAAAATGGGATGCACTTGCAAATATGAAATCAGAAATAGATTTCACGGAGATAGAAAATGATGAGACTATACATACTTTAATACAGAAAATTTCAGAAAATTGTGCTAAACGATTACTTAAATCATACTGTAGCAAAATATCCAAATGTAGTTTGACAAATGGAGCAGACTATTATATCGTATTGAACAATCTCCAAGAAGCGATTGGTAATACATATAAGGAAATTGATATAATAGGAATGTTGCAGGAAAGAAAAGTTACTCCAAAGATATTTGAGGAATATGTGAATGCTGCAGGAGAGAATTATCCTATATTCAAAGTCTCCACAGATAATCAACTACTCAATGAGTATGTGTTAGATAATACACTAAAAGGCCTAGATTCTACTATTTTTATGTTTCAATTAGTACTTAAAGACCCACTATATAATTTTAGTGTATTGAGAAATAAACTTTCAGAGCGAATTGAACATTGGCCAAATGATGATGTAATCTTCGTCTTCCCGCACTTGTAAATCGCCTTTTGCATGATGGGGATGGTATGTTGGAAACACACTTTAATGCTGAAACCATAAATCCGAAGGCTTCTGCTATTTGTTCTGCTCCTTGGAATGAGTTTTCAAAGCAAGGTAATGAAGACATAGCCGCAATGTATATTGCAAACGGCAATGACATTGCCAATTTTGAGGATAGAATGCTTCCAAGAATATGTCATATTATTGAAAGGTATATAGCTTATACTGGCCTTATAAATAGATTGGGCAATTCTGGCAGTGCTCTATATAAAATAAACCGATATATGATAGAGAATTGTATTGGAGAGAAAATTAATCCAAAATATGTTGCTCAGAATATACAAAGAATTATTAATACACTAACTATCACTTCTGAAACTTTCTTTAAGCAATTTAATCAATGGGAATTTAAATGGGATGAAAATGATATAAGTTCTTATAGTAGCTATATTCATGAACCATTGTTCGAAGATTATAAGCGTAATCCTGGGAATTTCATAGATGGGATTATTACATTGGCAGTAAAAGCAATGGGAAGGCAACCTGAAGGTTTCTTAACTAGTGATAGTTACTGGATTTGTTTTGTGAAAGTCTTTCTCGGGACACAGTATCTACCATCAACAAATGAACAGCTTACAGAAGAACTAAAACAACAACTGGATTATGTTATTAGTTATAATGATATTAGAGATGAAGAACTTCTAAATTGCTTATTAAGCAATTCACCCGATACGTCCATATTTATTAGCTACCTTAACGATAAAATGTCGGCTTATTTTGCTCAGAATGATATCACAAGTTCTAAATTCCAAGTATTTGGAAAATTATTGCCAAAACTAGAAAGAAGCATAACCGCGGATACATGTATAGGTTTGATAGAACATTTTATTAAACCCGTTTATCGTGAGACTAAATGCGCAGAGATTATCATAAGCAATCCTGATTTTTATCTATATGTATTTGAAGTTGGGGCAACAGTTGCTCAGGCTATCTTGAAAGAAATGTTAGCATCTGAAATGTATGAACCTATACACAGGGAAATTGAAACATTAATAAATGCGGAGAAAAAAGATTCTAATAAAAATAATACATAAAAGCTGACAATATTGCTGACATTATACAATGAATTGTTGTTAGACAATCACAATATGGATTCTTAACCTTTGCTTTTGCCTTTGCATATAGAGTCATAGTAAAGATTAGATGATAACATCCAAGATGTTTTCTAATCAATACTACTCAAATTGAGGAAACATTTTTGTACCATACAAATATAAATCACTGATAATCAGTGTAGAATATATTTGAGGAAGTGAAATGAGCATAGAATCTCCACCTATTACAAGATAATTTTTGTTTTGAAAAACGCCCGGAAGCAGGGTGGGTGTGCCTTGCTTTCCGGGCGCTGTTTCATCGGCAAAGGAGCGGTTAGAGCCGTTCGAGGATGTCGTTGCAAAGGGCAAACGACTTCATCATCATGCGCGGAACGTGAAACGGACCTTTGTAGAGGTTGCCTTTGGCGGGTTGCGCCACGGTGCCGTCGCGATGCAGATAGCCATACCATTCGGGATAATCCTTGTCGGGCAGGTGGGCATAGGTCCACTCGCTGATTTGCTGGTGGCGCTGCAAATATTTGTCATCGCCTGTGGCCAAATAGGCGTAGAGCGAAGCATGATGGTTTCGCATTGCGGCCACCAGAACTTCATGTCTTGCGCATAGTCTTGCGACGGCAGGTTTTTGCAGTCGCGGAAGTTGATGATGCCGCCAAATTCTTGATCCCATCCCCAGTCCCACGACCAATCGAAGATGGTGAGGGCGGTGTTTAAAAGTGGCTTGTCCCATTGGCGATGGCGCGCTTCTTCCATGAGGAACCAGCTGGTTTCGATGCAGTGTCCGGGGTTGATGGTGCGTGTCATGTTGGTGTTGATGAATTCGCCGTTGGGACCAACACATTCTAAAAGCGCCTTAAACTCGGGGTGCATGAAATAGCGTTGCAACTTGTCAATGGACTCGTTGATTTGCTTTTCCAATCGCTCGTCGTTGGATACCTGACGCAAAATGCTGCACACGTTGATGAGAATCATCACGATGGAGTGGCCTTGCAACTGCACGCTGGATTCGAATTTGGGCTGCAGAAAACCGGGTGTGTTGAGGAAACGCAGCGTGTCGGCAAACACTTCGATTGCTCGTTGGGCATAATGTTGGTCGCCCGAAGCGATTGAATATTCGGCCATGGCGATGGCAGCGAAGGTCTCACTGAACACGTAACGACGCTTGCGCAGGGGAGTTCCGTCGGCCGTTACCGAGAAAAACATGTGGCGATCGGTGTCGAAACAATGTTTTTCGATGAACTCAAGGGTTGACTTCGCAGCCTCGAGCCACTCGGGTTTGCGTTCGATGTGGTTATAGGCATAGGCACAGACGTAGGCAAAACGCCCCTGAAACCACACCGATTTGGTGGTGTCCATGAGCGATCCGTCGCGATTTACGCAGGTGTAGACGCCTCCGTTGACGCGGTCGAGCCCATGCTCCATCCAAAAGGGCATGATGTTTTCGGTGAGGTCGTGCTTGTAGCGGTCGGCCCACTGTTGCAAATAAGTTTTGGGATTGATATTCATTATCGTTGTATTTTAAAATTGATTACACTTGTTGAAAAAATCAATGGTATCGAGTTCGGCCTTCATACGCGCCTCTTCTTCGTCGGTCATGTTTTGGAATGGCACGCGGTTGGGACCTAAATCAAAGCCCATGAGTTTCATGATGCGCTTGCCGCCGACGATGTTTCCGCGGTAGTGGCAGATGACGTTGATCACCTCTTGCGCAAAGTTCTGGTGCCTGCGTGCGGCTTCTACATCGCCATTTTTCCATGCATCGATGATGGCCACGAGCTCGCGACCGTTGTAATTGGTGGTGCCGCCGATGCCTCCTTGTGCACCACCCTGTGCCAACGAGGGCAGAATGGTTTCGTCCTGGCCGTGGAGCATGTCGAACTTTCCGTTGGCATAGAGCCGACATTGGTTGTATTCGTAGAGGCTCTCGTAGGTGTATTTGATGCCGGCGAAATTGGGAATGCGCCCGTCAACGGTTTTCAGCAGGTCGAGCATAGGCAGAAAGGCACCGTTGAAGGCTGGGATATGATAATAGTAGAACGGCAGGTTGGGTGCCGCAGCGGCAATCTGTTCACAATATTTCACGAGCTCTTCAATGCGGCCAATGCGCGGGAAAGGAGGCGCCATGGCACCAATTCCCCATGCACCTATCTCGGCTGCATGACGAGCCAGTGCAACGCTTTCGCGCAAACAACAACTGCCCACGTGCACAATCACCTTGAAACCTTTGGGCGCTTGCTTCACCCATTCTTCGGCCAAGGCCTTGCGTTCGTCGGTGGTGAGCATATAACCCTCACCCGATGATCCATTGATAAACACTCCTTGCAGACCGTTTTTCTTTAACATTGCCCCATAAGCCGCAATGGGTTCGAGGTTCACATCGCCATTCGCGCGGAACGGTGTGAACGGAGCATCAATCA
The DNA here is from genome assembly GCF_000613785.1 of Segatella oulorum JCM 14966. Lineage (GTDB taxonomy): Bacteria > Bacteroidota > Bacteroidia > Bacteroidales > Bacteroidaceae > Prevotella > Prevotella oulorum. The sequence goes on from NZ_BAJQ01000009.1 coordinate 32,184, forward strand.
GTCCAATAATCTTTTCCATTTTATGTTTATTTTAAAATTCTGTTCTTTTGTTATTCCATGTTGTCGGTTTTTGGCTTTAAGAACCATAATTGCGCTACGAGCGCCAAGCTACGATGCCGCCTAAGAGGGCAAAGCCTGCGCCAAGCTGGTTGCCATCGGTCCATTTGCCAAACACTTGCGTCACGGCCGCACCTGCAAAAACGCCTGTCATATTCATGATGCCATAGGCCGTAGCGCGCTGTTTTGCCGAGATAAACTGGCAGAGGATGGGCATGTTATTGGCATCAAACATGCCATAGCCCACGCCAAAGAGCAAGCCGGCACCCACAATGGCCGACAGATGATGGCCGTAGCCCAAAAGAACCAATGCGGGAATGGTCATGCCCAAGCCGATGGCACTGGTGTAAACGCGCCCCTTGAGATGACGTTTCACCCACCAGTCCGATAGCGATCCACCTAAGATAACGCCCAAAAACGATGAGGCGGCAATGGTGATGGTAGAGATGGGGCCGGCCTCTTCCATGGGAATGCCTAAGTTTTGTGCAAACAAAGTGGGTAGCCAGTTCTTCGTGGCCCATCCCGGAAGACTCGGAACGGCAAAGAAAAAGAGGATAACCCAAAACACCCAGTTGGACAATACCACGCCGAAACCACTCAACAAGCTGGCTTTGGGTGCGGTCTTTTGTGCAGCAACGTTGAGCGTTTGCCCATGCGAGGGCTTTTCATGCAGCAGCATACCCAGTACCAGCGCATAGACAATGCCGATGATGCCAAACCAATGGAATGCCGTTTTCCACGACAAGAGCGCAGCCACAACGGCGCCAAAGCCTCCTATGGCCTGCCCCATATAGATGCCGGTCATGTGGATTCCGATGGCCAGCGAGCGGCTTTTGCCTTCGTGCCAATCGGCTAAGAGCGACAAAGCCGAGGGAATATACAGGGCTTCACTGATGCCCATGATGCCGCGCAGATAATATAACTGGTTGAAACTCGTGGCATAGCCCATGGCCAATGTCACGGCTGACCATACAAACAGGCTGCCCACAACGAGCCATTTGCGGTTCACTTTGTCGGCCACCATGCCTGCAAAAGGCGACACAAGACCATAAACCCACAGGAAAACGGCCATCAAAGCTCCAAAGGCCTCGGCTTGATTGAGTTCATGAATGTCGGCTTTCATCGACGTTTGCATTGTCGAAAGCATCTGCCGATCCATGTAATTTAGCAACGCTACCACCCACAGCAGCGCCACAACAACCCAAGGATAGTATTTTTTTTCGATGATTTTCATCATGATGTTAGTAGCTGAAAGTGAGACGATAAATATCGGGTGTGCGCACACCGGGTTTCAATTCGCCGCCGATGAGATAGACGTCATGGCCATGTTTCGCCAAAGAAGCCCCCGCACGTGCTGCAATTTGCTCCTTTCCTGCAATGTGCCATTTGCCTTTTTGATACACGCAAATATAGGGGTTGAAACGATACCATGCCACGGGATGCGTCATATAGCCCGGTTGGGGATGGTTTACAGCCTCCAAAAAAACATCTTTATTCACACCACCTATCGCTACAAAAGCATCGTCGGCGAGGCTGATAGCTGCGGCACCGCCTAAATAAATTTCCTCTCCCGCATCGTTTTTTGGGGGTAATAGCTCTTTTAAAGGGTGTGTTAAGCTTTGGCCGGCAATGTTGAGTGCTGTCAGTTCGGTGTCGGTTTTGGGCGTGCATCCTCCCCATTGACAAAACATTCCTTCGACGAAAGCGCTCACGGGCTGTCCCAATTTCTTTGTCGTGAGTGGGGGTAACACCTGCCATCCTGCCTCAAGATGTGTTAAATCGAGTGCAAAAACCTGTGCGCCGTTGCTCACAACGACACGTTCCCCTGAGCGAGCGCCTGTGAAATTGTCCATCTTAGCCGGCAAATCGGGATAGCTTTTCAGCTGTGCTTGCCCGCCATTCAACGTAATTTCAACGACTGTAGCAAAACTTTCCGTTGCATTGTTGCCACCGATGCAGAGCAAACCCTCCTCTAAAGGAATGCTCACGCCATAGGCACAAGGGGCTGGAAGCTGACCAACACATTGCCAATGAAGTTCGTTCTTGTCGGTGATTTGTGCGGCATAGATGCCTTGATAAAAGCGTTTCTCTCCACCTTCTGCAGCGGGTTTGTCGGGAAAGTTACAGCCCCCAGCCATCAAAAGTATGTTGTCCACAGTGCCGGCAAAGCAAGCCGACACCCCTTTCTCTATGCCTGGTTCGGCAGAAGGGAACCCCATGATGTGCTCAATGTGTGATAGTTGGATGGATTGTGCATGCACATCCTTCCCTGATAGGAAATCAATCATGATGATATAAATAATTAGAATAACACGAAACGTTCTCATTGTTGAATTTTCTTTTCAAACGTACTGCACGGAAGTTGTGCTTCATTCACAAGATTGGCACGCGAAAAAGGTTGCCAGCCGTAGCGAACCATCGTGGGATGGGGCACTTCGGCACTATGCACCACCACACTTTCGTCATCGATTTTGGCTGTGGCAACATGGTAAACACCATCTTCTCCTGCCACTTCGAAGCCGGTGAGAGGACCGTTTCTGGCTTGTAAGCTCCGTGCATGTTCAAAGTAAAGATAAACTTGTCCATCTACTGCGCGAGTTTTGATACACGAAGGTCCTTCCGAAACGACGGCATGCCCATAGACATTGTGCAGTGCCTGAAGTGCCAATCGCTCGCCAACGGGCTGCTTATTGCGATAGTGCACATCTAACGAGTCGCCCACATCGCTCGTCACAACCATCCACGTTTGGGGCAGTTGTTTGGTTAGAAGGCGTTGCGAATTTCGAAATTCGGGCCACGAAGGGCGGCTTAAGCTCGATAGTTGCACCATCAGAAATGGCAATTTGGGTTGGTGGAAGAAGTGCCGCCAGCTCTTTTCCAACAGTCGGAAGAGACGTGCATGCAGTTCGATGTTGTGGGCGTTTGACTCACCTTGATACCATGCCACGCCCTTAATGGCATAGCCTTTCAGTGGCAACATGCCTGCTTCAAACATGTAGCAAGGTTCATAGGGATGGCGTTGAGTGGCGGTTTTCTCGGCAAGGGCAATGTTTTCGAGTGCGCGTTTGCGAGCCCATGGCTGTCCGAAATCACCATGATACCAATCGTAAAGGATGGAAGGAAACTGCCATTCCAAGGTGTGGCGGTCAATCCACGACTCGGTTGTAGTGCCACCAACGGCATTACAAATGATGCCCACAGGCACTTTGAGGCTGTCGGCCAAGGCTTTTCCGAAGTGATAGGCCACGGCAGAGAAGGAAGCTACAGCCGCTTTACTGGCTACTTGCCAACCTTTTGTGTCTAATAAAGTCAATCGATTTACACTGTCGAGCACGGCTTTTGGCCATTTTTCGGCGTTTGTGGGGAAACGGGTCGGCATGTTGTAAAGGTGGAGTAGGGGGTGTTGGTCGGCATGAGCTAAGTCTTCTGTCGCCGTCGTTGTTGCCTTTACCGGAAATTCCATATTGGATTGTCCCGAGCAGAGCCACACCTCCCCTATATATATAAGGTGTAAATCGCGACGTTCTCCTTTTGTTCTGATTTGAGCTTCATAGGGTCCACCAGCTTCCATGGCAGGAAAGGTTGCTTTCCAGTGCCCGTTAGCTGCTGCGGTGCACGTCTGTTGCTGTCCATTGAATGCCACTTTCACTTGTGTTCCTGCATTGGCCGTCCCCCGAAACACGATGGGTTGCCGGCGTTGCATCACCATCCCGTCACTATAGAGTGGTGCAAGTTTCAGTCCACCATTGTTTCCTGTGAGTGCAGCATAGATGGTTTTTGCCATGATGGCAGCACCTTCGGCATTTGGGTGAAGTGCATCGGCAAATAAATCAGGACGTGAGTAGAGCGGTGTGTGCAAATCAATGAGCCCCGTTTGATTGGCTTCGGCAATGCGACGAATGTGTTTTTGAATGGCCGCATGCCAGTCGCGTGTGCCACTTTCGAAGCGTGGGTGGGGATGAAAGATGGGCGTCAGCAGACAAATCCATATCTTCACTTTGGGGTTTGCCTGGCGAAAGCTGTTGATAAGTTGCTGATAATCGCGGTCAAAATGGCTGTTGTAGTTGGGCCAGTTGCGTGGGTCGGTGTCGTTGAGTCCTAAATGAATGACGACAAGGTCGGCCTTAAACGCCAACGCTGCTTGGTATTCGGGTTGCTGAATGTAGGGGCGATGGCCTTCACTAAGCAGCGTTGTGCCCGAGTGTCCGAAGTTTTTTACCTCGTAGTGTGCGCCCAAAAGCTGTTGCAGCACGTAGGGGTAGCAGGTTGTTTCGCGGTTGGTGAGGCCATAGCCAAAGGTTACACTGTTGCCCACGCAAGCCACTTTAATCGGTTTTTTGGCAGTGCCAAAGAGAGCGATGAGCAGTAAGCCGCACACCATTAAATACCTTCTTATCTTTTGTTTCATTTGTCTTAGCTGCCTTTGTTTAATAGATTTAGCGCTGAGTTTCATTGCACAAATATACAACAAATATGAAACATACCCAAATATCGGCGCTACTTTTCCCGTTTTTTAACCCGAAATGAGATGTTGCACTCCCGAATGACGTGTTAATCGTTACGAATCAGCTTTATAAGCGATGGCTACGATGCCAGGGATACCATAAGAATAATTCCAAAATATATTTGTCTTAACAGGGGTAATTATGTGTATTTGCAGCTGATAAAAATGCGGATAACCGCAAAAATATTAAATAGGATGGAAATAAAACGAGATTTATTGTTGCAAAGATTGATGAGTTTGAGACATAACGGAATGATTAAAGTCATTAGGCATCTCTCTATAATCTACTTAGGATTGCATAGGAGTCCGGGGTGAATTCATCCTGGGCTTTTATGGTTATATAGGAATCATAGATGTTTTTGCGACGCTAACAATCGAGAAATGTATTTGTTCCTTTTAAGAATGTGCGAAGAGGTTCCTATCTATAGCTTACGGGAGTGGCGAAATTGTTAGTATACTTTTTTACTAGGGGATGGTCCCAAGCCATCTTATCCCCACTCGCGTAGTTATTAGGTTGTCAATTCAGAAATTCTTTCTATCACCCACTTTTTAAAGGACACACCATCTAATGGAGGTTAACCTACTTTAATACCATTTCTGTATCTTCTACTTGAAGACCGAGTAGTCTATTCATTTTGATGGCGTTAATTAATTTTTCAGAGAAGAACAAGCCAAAAGGTTGTATGGCAATTATATCATAATCAAGCCGGTATTTAACTGAAATTTTTCTGTCACCTATAGAAAAGTATTTTTTATATTCTTCACTATCTGCTATTTGTACATGCTCTTTTGTAGTCAAATCCACAAATTTACTATCCGAATAATCAACAAAGCGATTAGGCACCATTGGAAAACCGACCGCAAAATAATTACTTGGAAAACCTTCAATGTTTACTTTGAACTTGTTATAAGTAGGTAGCTTGAAGCTTTCTAACACATCTAAACATTTTTCAGTTACTAGAAAGTCTATTCCTCGTTCATGTGGAGCTGCTACAATAAAATCCGTTTCAAGTGCACCTTTTAAAGGAAAGTAGGTGACGCACGTTATTTTTTTTTCGTCAATCCTTTTAAAATCATCTAATAGAAACGCATTAATACCGCTAGCAAAGTAACTTTCATAATAATTCCTTTCTTCCTTTGACACAAAAGACTTTTTCTCTTTTAGCTCTACTTGGTATACTCCATTCCTTACACCCATAATTAGCGGGTCTGTTTCTATCCATACTCTTTTATACTTATACATAATTTGTCTTTTTACTTTAGTTTACCAAAATACGCGAGTTCGGGATAAGAAAATTGCTTAAAAAGTTGGTAATCTCGCTATTATTTTGTAACTTTATAGCTGTGAATCAGTAACTTATAAAATAAATATAGCGATGATTACCAAGGATAAAGTTACAGAAATATTCTGTATTATCGATGAGTGTGACAAAAAATTGGATGGTGAGCTGAAGAAAAAACTGCATTTACCCAACCAGAATGGCAATGGAAAACGTTACAGAAATCGTAAAGTAATGTTAAGAAAACGCTATATCATCGAGTGCATCAATGGACTTTTGAAGAATAAAGCTAACCTCGTACACTCGCGACATCGCTCGATACACAACTTTATCATGAACCTATGTTCTGCTCTAACAGCCTATTGTTTTTGTGACAATAAACCTGAGGCACTACCTGTTTATGTCGAGAAATCAAGGCAGTTAGAACTGTTTGCATACTAATCTTATCCCGAACTCGAGTAAATAATATTTGATTTTGGGATGTTCGCTATTGTCTTGCCGTTGGATCAACCACCGATCACCAAGATACATTATTTTATCTCTTCAAAGCTACCTTTTGAATTGATGCGATAGTATCTTCTACGCTCTTTTGTTTTCCCGCTTTCTCGCTTTTCTCCTTTTAAGCACATTACATAATTCGGATAAATTTGGAAACTAAGCTTACTATAATCTGCATTTTCTTGATTTTCATCCCCCCAATCATCCCACGTGTAATGCACTGTCATTTTTTGAGTATCACCATTTATAATTCCCTTATCAGATATACACATTTCCCAATATTCACTATCTCCATATTCAAAGTATATGATAAAAATGTCATATCCTTGATAACTTGGTAACGGAAAGATTTCATTCACACACGAATTTATATAATCCTTAAATGGCTTCTTTTTCCCATTGATAATGATTGTTTTTACTTTATCTGTTATTTTTTCTATATTTCCTTTCGGCAAGGTATATTCATCAAACATCGTTTTTGTAGTATCAATTCCAAACTTATCTATGCTAATGTCTTTTCCATCAAAGAAATTTTCAGATGATGTTCCTAAGACTTGTTTTGAATCTGCATCACTGCTATCGCCTCTTCTATTAATAGTGTTAGAGAGCTTAACTTCACGAGGTATCTCGTAGATAAGCATGGCGTTCTCTTCTTTATCACCGGTGAGAATACAAGGAAAGAAAATATATTTTCCGGCAATGACACCCAATCCTAACATATCTATATAGTTGCGAGTCCAAGTTTCTTGTCCGACATAATCCTCAGGCTTTAAAAAGGTTATGGTGTTACCACTATCTTTATATCCCAATTTATTAAGTTCCTTTGCATAGAAATTTGATATTCCATAACGATGATTATAAAATTGTTTGGAATCTGCCTGCTGAATGCTAAAAACAATCTTATTGTCATCGTTAATTATAAGCGTATCTTTGATGATAGTCATACGCATATGTTTGAAAAGATTTAATAAATCCTTGCTCTTCTCTGAGATAAGACCAGAGTTATACACCTTAAATGCAATGAACTTCAATTCATATCCATTATACGTTTTTTCTATATTTGTATTAAGTGTACCTCCACCTTTGCAGCTATATACAACATTGAGCAATGTTGATAACAGTAATAAAAATAATATTTTTTTCATAATTTACGCGAGTTCGGGATAAGAAAATTGCTTAAAAAGTTGGAAATCTCGCTATTATTTTGTAACTTTATAGTTGTAAATCAGTAACTTATGAAACAAATATCGCGATGATTACCAAGGACAAAGTTACAGAAATATTCTGTATTATCGATGAGTTTGACAAAAAATTGGATGGTGAGCTGAAGAGAAACCTGCGTTTACCCAACCAGGATGGTAATGGGAAACGTTACAGAAATCGTAAAGTAATGTTAAGAAAATGCTATATCATCGAGTGCATCAATGAAATCTTGAAGAATAAAGCTAACCTCGTACACTCGCGACATCGCTCAATACACAACTTTATCATGAACTTATGTTCTGCTCTAACTGCCTATTGCTTTTTTGATAATAAACCTGAGGCACTACCTGTTTATGTCGAAAAATCAAGGCAGTTAGAACTGTTTGCATACTAATCTTATCCCGAACTCGGGTAACTATCGAGGAATGTATTTATTCCTTTTAAGAATGTGCGAAGAGGTCCCTATCTATAGCTTACGGGAGTGGCGAGATTGTTAGCATACTTTTTATACTGAGGTTATTTAAAAGTTATCTCATATAGCATTGTTTGCTGATGCTTTCGACATCAAGTGCGATAAAAATCATTCTAAATCTGTGCAAGGTGCAAGGCTTTGCACCAATATTTTTTATTAACTTTGTAGGCAAAATCAATGGGAATAATGAAAATCGGGATTATTGTTGCGATGGACAAAGAGTTTGCACAACTGCAAAAGGTGTTTGGAAACGACCCCAACGTTGTGCTGCAAAAATGCGGCATCGGTAAGGTGAATGCCGCCATAGGGGCCACGATGATGATTGAAAAGCATCATCCCGATGTGATTATCTCTTCGGGATGTGCGGGTGGTGCCGACCCTTCGCTCAACGTGGGTGACGTGGTTGTGGCCGCTGAAACGACCTATCACGATGCCTATTGCGGCGATAATTGTGCCTATGGGCAGATTATGGGCATGCCAAAACGGTATATATTGTCGGATAAACTCAATGTAATTGTGCAACAATTTGGTGCAGATTGCTCCACAATATCAATGGGTTTAACGGTAAGTGGCGACTGGTTTGTGGATACACGTGAAAAGATGTGTGAGATTATGCAGCATTTTCCCGAGGCCAAAGCCGTGGATATGGAGAGTTGCAGCATTGCGCAAGTGTGCCACACGTTTGATGTACCGTTTGTGAGTTTTCGCATCATCAGCGATGTTCCTTTAAAAGACCATAAGGCAGCGATGTATTTTGATTTCTGGGATCGGTTGGCCGATGGTAGTTTTGAGGTGACAAACCGCTTTGTAGAGTTGCTGCAACAACAAAACGAAGCATTGCAATAAATTAAAAAAGGAAGTAGAGAATGGAGAAAATACCGAGTTTCACAGTGAACCACGAGCAGTTGCAACGTGGCGTTTATGTGAGCCGAAAAGATCGCGTGGGCGATGAGATTGTGACGACATTTGACGTGCGCATGAAATTACCCAATCGTGAACCTGCACTGCATAATGGTGCTATTCACACCATAGAACATCTTGCAGCGACTTTTCTGCGCAATGATGCTGAGTGGAAAACGCGCATTGTTTATTGGGGACCGATGGGCTGTCTGACGGGCAATTACCTCATCGTGCAGGGCGATTTAGAAAGCCGTGACGTGTTGGATTTGTTGCGTCGCACATTCGATTTCATTGCCCATTATGAAGGAGAAATACCGGGTGCGTCGCCCATGGATTGCGGAAACTATCTGCTGCAAGACTTGCCTATGGCGCGTTATGAAGCCCAAAAATATCTTGACGAGGTGCTTAATGGCATCACGGATGCCCAGTTGCATTATCCACCCAAGGCTGAATAGCCAGTTTTTATCCATCATCTTATCGCGAAAACAACCCACAACGTGCACATTGCAATTGCCGGAAACATTGGCAGCGGAAAGACAACGCTCACCGCACTCCTTGCCAAGCATTATGGATGGACACCGAAATACGAAGCGGTGGACTATAATCCCTATTTGGAAGACTACTACAAGGACATTCCACGGTGGTCGTTCAACATGGAAGTGTTCTTTCTTAAAGAACGCTTTAAAGATTTGCTTGCGTTGGCAAAGAGTGACAGAAAAGAAACCTTTGTGCAGGATCGCAGCATCTATGAAGGCGTCTATGTGTTTACCGAGAACAACTATCGGATGGGCAATCTCAGTGCGCGCGACTTCCAAACCTACATGGAACTCTTCGCCTCGATGACCACTATTTTGCGCTATCCCGATTTGATGATTTATCTACGGTCGAGTGTTCCGAATTTAGTGAAGAACATTCAGAAGCGCGGACGCGACTATGAACAGCAGATTCCTTTAGAATATTTGGAGCGCTTGAACCAGCTTTACGAGGAGTTTGTGTTTCAGCGATACAAAGGAAAAGTGCTCGTTGTGGAGGTCGACCCGCTTGATTATCTGCACAATAAAAAAGATTTTGCGGGCATTGTCGATAAAATCGATGCCCATTTATTTGGATTATTCTAACCCTATTTTCATTGAATTATGCATATTGCAATCGCCGGAAACATTGGAAGTGGCAAAACAACGCTCACACGTATGCTGGCCAAGCGTTTTCATTGGACGCCCCGTTTTGAACCCGTTGACAACAATCCCTATCTCGACGACTTCTATGCCGACATGCCGCGGTGGTCGTTTAATCTGCAAGTTTATTTCTTGAACAAGCGTTTTAAAGAGGTGGTGGAGATTGCAAAAAGCAAAGATACGATTATTCAAGACCGCACGATTTTTGAGGATGCACGCATCTTTGCGCCCAACTTGCACGCGATGGGATGATGAGCGATCGCGATTTTGCTAACTATTCCGACCTCTTCGACCTGATGATTTCATTGGTCGAGCTGCCCGACTTGATGATTTACATCCGCTCAAGCATCCCTACTTTGGTCAATCATATTGGGAAGCGTGGCCGCGAATTCGAGAAAAGCATTCGCATTGACTATCTCACTGGGCTCAACAATCGTTATGAAGCTGGATAAAGGGCTATAAAGGACATCTTATAATCGTCGATGGTGACAACATAGATTTTGAAAACAGTGCGCAGGATTTTCAAAAAATCACCGACCAAATTGATGCCGAACTCTATGGATTGTTCCCGCTGAAGGACGACAAACGATAGGGCAGCGGCAGTTGTTGCAGCATAAAAAGCATCGGTTTATGGTGTTCCCTCATTGCAGATGAAATGTGGTTGCTGCCACAAACCGACATTTTTTTTACTTTCGTTGGCAGTTTACGGAAAATATTTGTAACTTTGCAGCCCGTATGGAGCGTACCGAATCGTTTCAAATAGACCTCAAAGCGTTGGCACAAGGCGAGACAAAGCGTGTGTTCAACTTGGATGATTCATTTTTTCAGTCGTTAGAGGCTGCGGAAGTGAAGCGTGGCCATTTGCAAACAATATTGGTGATTAATCGCACCGATGACTATTTCGATTTGACGTTTCATACAACCGGCCACGTGGTGATTTCCTGTGATGTGTGTCTCGAAGATATGGAGCAACCCATTGAAACAGAGAATCATTTGGCTGTGAAAATGGGCGAAAGCTATGCCGAAGATGATGACCTTGTGACGGTGGCCGAGGATGAAGGAATACTCGATGTTGCATGGTTTATCTATGAATTTATTGAACTCTGCATTCCTATCAAGCATGTGCATGCACCTGGAAAATGTAACCCTGCAATGATAGAGAAGCTGAAAGCACTCTCGACTACCCGAAGTAGTGATGCGAATGGAGAGGAAGCAATGGATCCACGGTGGGCAGCTTTGTCGCAATTGAAACTTGAAGAATAAACAAAAAATTAATTTAAAAGATTATGGCACATCCTAAAAGAAGACAGTCAAAGACGCGTACACTTAAAAGAAGAACGCACGATAAGGCAGTAGCTCCTACGTTGGCAGTATGCCCTAACTGCGGTGGCTATTACGTTTATCACACAGTTTGCCCTACTTGTGGTTATTATAGAGGTAAGGTTGCTGTTGTTAAGGAAGTAGCAGAATAATGAAGAATATCAACGCCATCATCACTGGTGTGGCAGGTTATGTGCCCGATTACGTTCTCAATAATGATGAACTCTCGCGCATGGTCGACACCAATGATGAATGGATTGTCACGCGAACGGGTATTAAGGAGCGTCGCCTGCTGGTAGAAGAAGGCTTAGGCACATCCTATATGGCACGAAAAGCTGCCAAACTCCTATTGAAAAAGACAGGAGTCGACCCTGATTCGATTGATGCGGTCATCGTTGCTACCACGACACCTGATTATCCTCATCCCTCAACGGCTTCTATTGTGTTGGGGAAATTAGAGCTGAAGAACGCCTTTGCATTCGATTTCGCAGCAGCATGTTGCGGCTTTATGTATGCGCTTGACGTGGCTTCTAACATGATTCAGAGCGGTCGGCACAAACGAATTATCGTGATTGGCGCTGATAAAATGTCGGCCATCACCGATTATCAGGACCGCACTACTTGTCCTTTGTTTGGCGATGGTGCAGGAGCTGTGCTGGTGGAAGGAACTGAAGAGGAAAATATTGGCTTGATAGACTCCTATCATCGCACAGACGGAAAGGGGCTTCCTTTCTTGCATGTGAAAGCGGGTGGATCGGTATTCCCTGCATCCCATTACTCTGTTGATCATCGTATGCACTACACTTATCAGGAGGGGCGCTTCGTGTTCCGCTATGCAGTGAACGCCATGGGCAATGACTGCGAGGAGTTGTTGAAGCGCAATCATCTCACGATGGACGATGTAGATTATGTCGTTCCGCATCAGGCAAACCTCCGAATCATTGAAGCTGTGGCCAAACGTATTGGCGCACCGATGGAGAAAGTGTTGGTCAACATTCAGCGTTATGGCAACACGAGTGCCGCTTGTATGCCGCTTGTGTTGTGGGACTTTGAGAAAACGCTCAAGAAAGGCGATAACATCATTCTCACAGCTTTCGGTGCCGGATTTGTAAACGGTGCAGCTTATTTGCGCTGGGCATACGACGGTGCAGACGTAGGTGCAGCAAAATAGGTTGTAAAACGAAATAAGAATAAGAAACGCATCTGTCTTATCCGTCAGGAGGGCGATGCGTTTTTTTATGGATATTCACCTAAAAGAAGATGATACACAAAGCAGGTTTTGTAAATATCGTAGGCAATCCCAACGTGGGGAAAAGCACCTTGATGAATCAGTTGGTGGGCGAGCGCATCAGCATTGCTACGTTTAAGGCGCAAACCACACGCCATCGCATCATGGGAATTGTGAATGAAGACGATTGCCAGATTGTGTTTTCCGACACACCGGGTGTATTGAAGCCCAATTATAAGATGCAAGAAATGATGCTGGCTTTCTCGGAATCGGCACTCACCGATGCTGACATTCTGCTTTATGTGACCGACGTGGTGGAAAATCCAGAGAAGAATCTCGACTTCTTAGACAAGGTGAAACGCATGCAAATTCCTGTGCTTTTGCTGATAAACAAGATTGACGAGACCAATCAACAGCAGCTCGGTGACATCGTTTCGCGCTGGCACACACTGCTACCCAACGCCGAGATATTGCCCCTTTCGGCCAAGAATAAGTTTGGCATCGACATTTTGTTGAAGCGCATCAAGGAGCTTTTGCCCGAGTCGCCCGCCTATTTCGACAAGGAACAGCTCACCGATAAGCCCGCCAAATTCTTCGTGAGCGAAATTATTCGCGAGAAGATTTTGCTCTATTACGATAAGGAAATTCCTTACAGCGTAGAGGTGCGTGTGGAGCAATTCAAGGAGACAGAGACCGCAATCCGCATCAACGCCGTCATCTATGTGGAGCGCGACAGCCAAAAAGGCATCATCATTGGGCACCAAGGGGTGGCGTTGAAGAAGGTGAATACCGAAGCGCGCAAGGCACTCGAGAAATTTTTTGCGAAGAAAATCTTCCTTGAAACCTTTGTGAAGGTCGATAAGGACTGGCGTTCTTCGCAGCGCGAGCTCAACAGCTTTGGTTACAATCCCGAGTAAGGGGCGCGCCAAGGCAATTTCCATCAATCATCCATTGGGACGCAAGTTCCATCATTTATCTTAAGGCCCTGAATAGACTGAGGGCACACTCTCCGCAAAAAGGAGGGCCGAAGAATGTATAACTTCAGAAATTAAACAACAATTATGGCAAATTTAGTAGCTATCGTAGGGCGTCCCAATGTGGGAAAATCTACACTTTTTAATCGCCTCACACAGTCGCGTAGGGCGATTGTCAGCGACACGGCCGGCACTACCCGCGACCGACAGTATGGCAAATGTAGCTGGAATGGAAAGGAGTTCTCCGTTGTGGATACGGGCGGATGGGTAGTCAACTCCGACGATGTGTTTGAGGATGCCATTCGCCGTCAGGTGTTGGTAGCCACCGAAGAAGCCGATTTGGTGCTCTTCTTGGTGGACGTAACCACCGGCGTTACCGATTGGGACGAAGACGTTGCGACCATTCTTCGTCGCACAAAGTTGCCCGTTATCCTCGTGGCCAACAAGGTAGACAACAGTGCCGATTACTATCAGGCGGCCGAATTCTATCGTCTTGGCTTGGGCGATCCGCAGTGTGTGAGCGCTGCTACGGGTGGCGGAACGGGCGATTTGCTCGACCTTATCATCGGCAAGCTGCCCCAAGAAAACCCGGAAACCATAGAAGATGACATTCCACGTTTCGCCGTTGTGGGGCGACCTAATGCAGGAAAAAGCAGCATCATCAATGCTTTCATCGGCGAGGATCGCAACATTGTGACCGAAATTGCCGGCACCACACGCGACAGCATCTACACGCGGTTCGACAAGTTTGGTTTTGATTTCTACTTAGTCGACACCGCAGGCATCCGCCGCAAGAATAAAGTGAGCGAGGATCTTGAGTTCTATAGCGTGATGCGATCGATACGCGCCATAGAAAACAGCGACGTATGCATACTCATGCTCGATGCGACACGCGGCGTGGAAGCGCAGGACATGAACATCTTTCAGTTGATACAAAAGAACAACAAAAGTCTCGTCGTGGTGGTGAACAAATGGGACTTGGTGCAGGAAAAGTCGCAAAAGGTAATCGACACGTTCGAAGCGGCCATCCGAAACCGCATGGCACCCTTCGTCGATTTCCCCATCATCTTTGCTTCGGCCCTTACCAAACAGCGCATCTTCCGCGTTTTGGAAACCGCAAAACAGGTTTATCTCAACCGCAAGACACACGTCGGAACGTCGAAGCTCAACGAAGTGATGTTGCCCATCATCGAGGCCTTCCCGCCACAAAGCGTCAAGGGAAAATACATCAAAATCAAATATTGTACGCAGCTCCCCAATACGCAAATCCCCTCCTTCGTGTTCTATGCCAACCTCCCGCAGTATGTGAAGGAGAATTACCGCCGTTTTCTTGAAAACAAAATCCGCGAGAACTGGAGCATGCACGGCTGCCCCATCAACATCTTCATACGGCAGAAGTGATGCCGGTTCCGGATGGTGGAAAGTGACAGACGACATATATAATAAGGTGAACGCACGCCTCGTGCGTCTTTGAATGATGAAGAAAATCATAGTATTCGGGTGTATTCTGTTGTCGCTTTTTGGTTGCAAACATATCTTTAACGACCCTGCGAAACCCGTAGGAAAGGCAGCTTTGCACTATTATCAGCAGCTTTTAAACGGCGACTATGCCGCGTTTGTCGATGCCACCTATCGGCCCGACAGTTTGCCTTCGACCTATCGTTCGCAGCTCATTCTGAACGCAAAGATGTTCATCGAACAGCAACAAAACGAGCACGACGGACTGAAAAGCGTTGCCGTGGCACATGCAACCATCGACGAAGCACAGCACACGGGTAATGCCTTCCTCACTTTTAGGTATGGTGACGGCTCGTCAGAGCAAGTTGTTGTGCCGATGGTGGAGCACGATGGCGCGTGGTATTTGCGCTGATTGCGACGAACATCTTTTCGTTTTGCGCATCATTTGCGGAACTTCCGCAAATGATGCGCATTTTTGCATGATGCTTGCGGAACTTCCGCAATCATCATGCAGTTTCGTAATATGTTTGCGGGAATTCCGCAAGCACCATGCAGTTTTGTAATATATTTGCGGAAATTCCGCAAGTAACGTGCAGTTTTGTAATGTGTTTGCGGAAATTCCGCAAGCAATATACAATTTTGTAGCATATTTGCGGAAGTTCCGCAAGCAACATGCAGTTTTTGAACATATTTGCGGAAGTTCCGCAAATGTGGTGCAAAGAAAGAAGCGATTAAAATCGGAGTGGGCGAATCTTGTGGCATGTGCATGGGATGTTTGGCGCGCCATTGCGGGCTTGTTACGCGGCAATGACGACGAAAATAAATGTGTAGCGCGTGGTTTTCGGGTCGATATTGAGCCATAAACCACGCGCTACACTTTGCGTTATGCTTGGGGGATGGTGGCGTTGACGGCGCCGGCGATGGTGGGAGATTACTTTTCGTTTTCGGCAATCTCTGCCTCTTTCACCTTCTTGAATAGCTCGCTGGCGAAGACCAGTTCGTTGAGTTTTTTGTTGGTCGAGGTCACCACTTCGTCTTTGTTGCCCTGCCATTCCTTTCGGCCTTTATAGATGAAGACGATGTTTTCGCCAATGCCCATCACGGAGTTCATGTCGTGGGTGTTGATGATGGTGGTCATGTTGTATTCTTTGGTGATGCTCGAGAGTAGTTCATCGATAACCAATGAGGTTTTAGGGTCGAGTCCCGAGTTGGGCTCATCGCAGAAAAGGTATTTGGGATTCATCACGATTGCGCGGGCAATGGCGACGCGTTTCTGCATGCCGCCTGAGATTTCGCCGGGAAATTTCTGTTGTGCGTCAATCAGGTTCACGCGATCCAAGCATTCCTGTGCCCGTTTCACACGCTCATTATAGGTCATGGTTGAGAACATGTCGAGCGGAAACATCACGTTTTCGAGCACGGAAAGCGAGTCGAAAAGTGCGGCGTTTTGAAAAATCATCCCCATCTCTCGGCGCAACATTGCCATCTCTCTTTTGTTCATCTGCACCAAGTTGCGCTGGTCATAGAGAATAGCTCCGCTTGTGGGTGTGAGCAATCCCACGAGATTTTTCATTAAAACCGTCTTGCCACTTCCGCTTTGGCCGATGATGAGATTGGTTTTTCCGTCCTCAAAGATGGTGCTGATGTCCTTCAACACTTCTTTGTCTTCAAACGATTTATAGAGATGCTTAACTTCGATCATGAGAGTAATTGTGTGAGAAATACGTCGGAGAATAGAATTAAAACACTGCTCGACACCACGGCATCGGTGCTGGCTTTTCCCACTTCCACGGAGCCTCCTTCGACGGTGTAGCCGAAGAACGATGACACGCTGGCGATGATGAAGGCGAAGAACATGCTCTTGATGATGCTCATCCAGATGAACCAGGCGTTGAATGCGTGCTGCAAGCCGAGCGTGAGGTCGTCGGGGGTGAGGATGTGGCCGATGTATGCGGTGCTGTATGCGCCCACAATGCCGATGGCCGAACTGAAGATAACCAGGAAGGGCATCATCGTGATGAGCCCCAGAATCTTGGGCAGAATGAGATAGTTGGCCGAGTTCACGCCCATGATGTCCAAGGCATCAATCTGCTGGGTGACGCGCATCGTGCCGAGTTCTGAGGCGATGTTCGACCCCACTTTTCCTGCAAGAATCAAACACATGATGCTGCTCGAAAACTCTAAGAGCATAATTTCGCGTGTGGTGTAGCCCGAAACCCAGCGCGGCATCCATGGACTTTGAATGTTCATTTTCATTTGAATACAGATTACTGCGCCAATGAAAAACGAGATGAGTATCACGATGCCTATAGAGTCGACGCCTAATTGCGCCATCTCTTTGCTGTAACGTTTGAGGAACATGCGCATGCGATCGGGAACCGCTATCAAGCGTCCCATGAGCATCAGATAGCGCCCAAAGGTCGTGAGATATTTGTGTAAGAGTTTGAGAACCAACATAAGTGTTACCTGTCTTCTTTTGGGTGCAAAAGTAACCAAAATCCTTTGAAAAAGTGATTTCGTGCACATAGTTTTTATTTTTTTATTTTGTCAGTCAGCCGAATAGCTATAACTTTGCAGCCAACGCATGTTTTGATATGGAAGAACAGAAACTGACGACGCTGCGCACCGAGGGATTGGTGAAACGCTATGGCAAACGGACGGTGGCCAATGGCGTGAGCATTAACGTGAAACAGGGTGAGATTGTGGGGTTGCTTGGGCCTAATGGTGCGGGCAAGACCACCTCTTTTTATATGACAACGGGTTTGGTGGTGCCCAACGAAGGGCATGTTTTCTTAGACGAAAAGGAAATCACCGACTATCCCGTTTATAAGCGGGCGCGCGCCGGCATCGGCTATTTGCCGCAGGAGGCGAGCGTGTTTCGCAAGATGAGTGTCGAGGATAATATCATGTCGGTGCTCGAGATGACCCGCCTGTCGCACGCCGATCAGGTGGAGAAATTGGAGAGTCTGATTCGCGAGTTCCGCTTAACAAAAGTGCGAAAGAACAAGGGCGACCAGCTTTCGGGCGGCGAGAGGCGTCGCACCGAGATTGCCCGTTGCTTGGCCATCGATCCCAAGTTCATCATGCTCGACGAGCCTTTTGCCGGCGTCGACCCCATAGCTGTGGAGGATATTCAGCACATTGTGTGGCGCTTGAAATATCGCAACATCGGCATTCTCATCACCGACCACAACGTGCAGGAAACTCTTTCCATCTGCGACCGCGCCTATCTGTTGTTCGAAGGCCGCATCCTCTTCGATGGTCCTTCTGAAGAACTGGCTGCCAATCCCGTTGTGCGCAAGAACTATCTGAGCGAAAATTTCGTCTACCGCAAGTTCAAACCCAACGCCGAAGACGAAGCCCTCGAAGCCCAACTGAAAGCATAACGTTTCTTCATGTCTTGACTTTGCCCCAGAAAAGTGGGCTATATTGTGGGGCAAAGTGCAGGATATCATATTGAAACATAGCCTATATTGTGTGATAAAATGGATGGTGATGGTGTACATTCCAAATCGAAGTGCAATAAACGACCACGTTTTTCATAGTTTATAATCTATTATTGCTGTCCCTCTGAATTAGAAAAGGCTGTTGCCCAAAGGGTGAAATACTATAATGGGAGCAGGTTTCATGAATCGTTGGACAATCTTACACCAAGAGATGTATATTTAGGGCAAGGGGAAGAAATTAAAAGGATAAGAGAAACAATAAAGCAAAATTCAATCAACAAAAGAATTTCTGAGAATAAAAGAATGAAGTATCAGAGAAAATAACTACATTTGTAGTTGTGCACTTTCGTTTGACAACGTACATCATTTTAAAAAGAGACTACACAATTATACTATATTCAACAATTGAGTTATATATTACATAAGATATTCAAATATGAAAAAAATATATATTATTTCAATAGTAGTTTTTATTATGCTGTCCTGCATGGCCTCTTCGCCTCAACAGAGTCTGCAATCCCGATTATTTGGTTTTTGGGCGCCAAGTGGTGATGAGGTTACTGTGTTAAAAATCGATAAGGATAGTTTGTATTATGTAGATGAATATCCTATTGTGGCAATACCTTATCAGTTTGCAGGCGATAGTATGACTATAGACGCTGATGGAACAACTATCGTACAACATATTTCATTTCGCAAGGATACGCTCGTTATGAAAAATCAGTGGGGCGACGTTAGTCGTTTTGTACCTGTTAAATAAGCTGTTAATCGTATATAATATAGTTCCTTTTAATGAAAAAGAAAGATATAATCTCAATAATTCAAGATAATGATATTTCTGAATATTATTCCTTGAAGAATTTATGTATTGAGACCTCTGCAAAACCTCATATAGATAGCGAAATCATAAATATAACTCATTGATTATCAATAGTAGCTTTTGAGTGTAAAAAGACTTTTGCAGAGGTCTCGAATCATTGGATAATCTTACACCGAGAGATGTATATTTAGGCCAAGGGGAGGAAATTAAAAGAATAAGAGAAACTATAAAGCAAAATTCAATCAACAAAAGAATTTCTGAGCATAAAAGAATGAAATTACAGCATAAATAACTATATTTGCAGTTGTGCACTTTTGTTTGACAACGTACATATGGCACGAATTATCATAACATCGCCACAGGCAGTAGGGAGCGTAGAGATTGAAGCAAAGGAAAGAAAGTGTACAAAAGAATGCGAGCAATGTTTTGAATATGCGGACCCTGTGGATAATCCACGACTAAATAATCAAAGCAACAATGTTAATAAGAATAGATTTCATCGTGTGAAACGTTATAACAAAAAACATCCAAAAGGATATTATCATACGGGAGTTGATATTTTAGCTTCAGTAGGGACTCCTTTAAAATCAATGCTCTGTGGAATTGTTGTAGAGGCAAGAGATACCAAAGGAGATTTGGGAATAGTGGTGACGGTAAAATCAAAAGATAAAGATGGTATTGACATTTGGATAAAGTATTGCCATCTTCAATCTTTTTCGGTTTCGAAGAATACAAAAGTAATGCATGGGGAAATAATAGGTTTAACAGGAAATACAGGAAACGCAAGAAATATTTTATCACAATATCGGTATGTACATATTGAGGCATCACGGGATGGAATCTTCTATGGTGGTAAAAAAAAGAGTAGATCCAGAACAGTTTATGAAAACTAAATTTGATGAAACTAAAGAAGGTAATGTAATTTTACAAGAGTAATAAAAATGAAACATATAGCTTTTATATTATCTCTAATATTGATAAGTACGACATCTTTTTGTTGCAAAAGCCAAAAGAATTTTAATTTTTTGAATATTCAAAACAGGACATCCTCTTTGATATTTACAGACGGCGAGGCTACCTTGTTACCATACTTCTCTGGAGAAAATGCAACAAACTTGTATACTGTCTATTTTCTTGGTCGTACGGAAAGAGAACGTGAATATTGGGATGTATATAATAAAAATGGCTTTTGGAAAGGAAAGGACAGTGAGCAGATGCATATATACACCAAAGATATAGAACGATATATCAATGCGAACATAAAGCAATATTACATTTTTGCTATTGCCATAGAAAAGAGAATGATAAAGGAAACAGCAGAAAATGAATTTCTACCAAATAGTGCTGCTGTCTATAAGACATATCTACTAACGGCTGGGAAATGGATTGTAACAGATAGTTTCAACGTACAAGAGACTCCGAAAGAAACTGCGGAGTATTTAATAAATATCTTAAACAAAAGAAGTAATGGGGAAGTTAAACTTTTGAGAGATAGTTTGGCAGAAGGAAGTATTGCTTCTTGTGTAAGAAATGGGAAGCAATATGTCATTGATGGATTTATTTTGAATTTACCAAGTATTGACGAAGAAGATTTCAAGTTTGAAAAAAGAAATGATACTTTATACATCACACCATTGACCTACTTCACACTTGACGGAACAACTCTTATCGTTCAGAAAGGCATTCGTGTTATAAACTTGCGGGAAAGCATTATCATCGGCATAAAACAGGAAACAACAGACGACACACCTGCTGCATGGCTGGATTTTTCTTCTGAAAGAAGTAGGTTGATAAGGAATATAAAGCAAAAGTACAATTTTTGGACTTCTCAAAAACAAGAGGATTATTTATATCAACATCATTGGCCAACCATTAAAGACTTGTCTATACAATTCCAAAAGACATTTTACGATAAAATCATAGAAAACCAAATTGACTATAAAGAATGTTGTCCTGAATATATAGAACAGGCAAAACAATATCTTGCTATGAAAAAAGAGAGTGTCATTTCTTTTGAGCAGTTGCATGCATATCCTCAAATAAAGGGTAGGACAATTACAATTTCTTACAGGAAAAAACAGAAGAGTAGGCATATAGTGATAGTAGAAACTTTTAAATAAGTGGGTTGATAAAAACGAAATCTTTAATGATAATGGGTTCTCGGCTTATTTCACTTCTTGCTAAAGCCTTTCCTCTTTTTGCAGTTAGTTATGTTACTAAAGATACGCGAGTTCGGAATAAGAACAGTATGCAAATAGTTCTAACAGCTTTGATTTTTCGACATAAACAGGTAGTGCCTCAGGTTTATTGTCAAAAAAGCAATAGGCTGTTAGGGCAGAACATAGGTTCATAATGAAGTTGTGTATTGAGCGATGTCGCGAGTGTACGAGGTTAGCTTTATTCTTCAAGAGTTCATTGATGCACTCGATGGTATAGCGTTTTCGTAACATTATCTTATCCCACATCGGCATCAGCTTGTTCTTCATTTTAGCCTTTAGCCCATGAACGAGTTGGATACTCAAGAATACACGAGGCATGAGCTCAACAAGGTTTTATCCCGAACTCGCGTATTATTTCTGTCCCTCTGAATTAGAAAAGGCTATTGTCCAATGGGTGAAATACTATAATGAGAGGAGGTTTCATGAATCGTTGGATAATCTTACACCAAGAGATGTATATTTAGGCCAAGGGGAGAAAATTAAAAAGATAAGAGAAACTATAAAGCAAAATTCAATCAACAAAAGAATTTCTGAGCATAAAAGAATGAAATCACAGAGTAAATAACTACATTTGCAGTTGTGCACTTTTGTTTGACAACGTACAATGCCATATTTGAGCTACCCAAGCCATTTAATCATGTTGATAGTTTCTTGAAGACTACGAGGAAATTTTCTTCCTATGTGAAGAATAATAAATGGAAATTGTAGATTTATGATGTACAGTTCAAAACATATTTATATTTGGTTGCTTATTTTTGTAATATTGCTATCTAATGCTTCATGCAATAAGAAGCAGGAAATATGCGAATTTAATTCAGAATGTGATACATTGAGTGTTAATAAAGAACTCTTGTACCACTTGGGACAATATATTAAAAAGCATCCCCAGTATAATTCATTAACCGTAATCACTGATTTTGAATATAATTGGCGTGATGAGAATAAAAGCTCTCAGACATTATTGATTTTGATTGGGCCTTCCGTAGAACATTTATTTGAAGAAAGGAGAATTTATCCATCTACCTTTTTTACATATAAACATAAAGTAATATTTATACAATCATCATTAGATCGATTATGTAATCAGAACATGAATGTTCAGTTATATAATAAATATTGTGTTAGGACTCTTAATGTGAATTCAAATATCATTTTATATCTTAAAGAGGCAACGGCAATCAGTATTACAAAGGATGGTGTATTATATAAGGTAACAGAAAAAGCTGATACCTTAATATTAAAAAAGATGGTAAAATTCGTTCCGCCCTCTCCGCAATGAATGTGGATCAAAACTGAAATGTGCCTTTTACATGATAAAAAGATAGTATAATGCCAAAACAAAGAATAACGATGGCGGCCCTAAATAAAATCAAGTATAGCTCAATGGCTTATATCGTCAGTTTATTAGAGCTTCCTCTCATTATCTTCCTATCGTATTTTACGGTAGGAAGCCGAGAACAGAATATCTACACTTTTAGCACATCGCCGCTTAGTATCATATGCGGGCGATTAGCACTGGTATTCATCATTCTGTTCATATTAAATCTGTTTGTAATATCGCTGGTAATATTTCTAATCTATCAGCATCATGAAAGTAAGAGAAAACTCTATACCAGTCTTTTAATAAGAGTATCTGCCAATACAATTCTCATCATATCACTTGTTTTCATCTTTAAGTACATAAATGTTGGTTACATATAATCTATATAATGGTATTAGAGGATAACCCATATAAGGGTATTTTAGCGACGGACATACAATAAATCCGAATCGGACACGTTATTAGAGTATATAACATAAACAATAGCAGGTTATATTTAAGGTTTTCCGTCGTTTCATTAAGATACACTTCAAAGCATCTGTCGAGAATTTGTTTAAGAATGATAAACTGGATGAAAAAGACAAAATTGAGCAAATCAATAAATGGTGGAATGAATTCAAAAAACAGACAAGCAATAAAAAATAGAATGATATTGGTAATAATAGCGTTTACGCTTTGTGCATGCGACAATCATGACTTCACGTTTGACGAAGAGAAACAGACTTTCTACGTGTATGATATGTTAGGTTTTTATATTGAGCCTGATGGCGAAAAAGAATTATTCTACTCCTATGACATAAAGTTAAAAGAAAAAAAGAAAGAAAAAGGAATTGACACACTTGACTTAAATAATATTTCTTCGAAATATCAAGTGGAGGCATGCTTTCCTAATATTGATACGGTTATAAATAATCCAAAGCGTGCCGTATTGGCACCCAAGACTCGATATCGAGTCTTGCACATGGGAATGGGAAGAGTGTATGGTATCAAATATTATCATACGGATTCCGTTGGGAGGCTAAGAAATGAAGAAAAGCCTGAGCCAAATACAAAATAACAAAGCCACTCTCGGCGGAAGTACCTACGATGCACAGAACTGTCTTATCCACGCTAACGGCAAAGCCAAGACGGCGTCGTATCGGCTCGATATGACCTACGGCATCATGAGCGAGCCACTTACCAAGGTGCAAAAGGTGGACTCCACAAAGACAGCACAGTCTTACGACTTCATGTATAAGTACGAAGACAGTAATCATCCACCGCTCCCACGCAGATAGGGCATGAGCATTACACCTATGATGCCAACGGTAATCCCACACTCGTGGAGAATGACAGTCTTGGTACCGAACGGAGAATGTATTGGGATGAGGATAACCGACTGATGGTATTGTCAGATAATGGCAAGACCAGCCGATATACCTACAATGCCGCCGGCGAGCGTATCATCAAGAGCCACGGCGATTTGGAAGGGGTATATATCAATGGTGCTCCGCAGGGAATCACTTTCCACGAAACGGAAGATTACACTATTTATCCCGCCCCGATGATCACTGTGACGAAGAACCGCTTCACCAAGCATTACTTTATTGGGGATAAGCGAATAGCTTCAAAAATAGGAACAGGTAAGTTCAGCAATGTCTATGGCATCAGCGGGAATAACGTTACGGCAGGACAGAAAGACTATGCCGCCCGCATGATGCAGATAGAGAAACAACGTGAGGAGTATTATAAGTCGCTCGGCACACCGCCTGGTGTACCAACAATGAAAGGAGCCACGGCAGATCCCGACAACACCGGTCGCGGTTATAACGACATTATCGGTGATTTGGGCGACCACTCCGTGCCCGAAGGTTGGGTGCAGCATCCGAAGCGCAACACTACGCCAGGTACGCCTCCGGGGCCGCCCATCCAGTGGGGAGCACCTGAAGACCCCGACAATGCGCAACCGGGCTATGGTTATATCCCAACGGATACCACCAATATTGAAGATATCTTCTTCTATCACTCCGACCACCTCGGCAGTACATCATATATTACCGATGCCAAGGCCAACATCACCCAGTTCGATGCGTATTTGCCCTACGGTGAGTTACTCGTCGATGAGTATAGCAGCAGCGAGGACATGCCGTACAAGTTTAATGGCAAGGAATTGGACGAGGAAACAGGACTGTATTATTACGGGGCCAGATACATGGATCCCAAAATCTCCATGTGGTTAGGGGTAGACCCGTTAATGGAAAAGTATACAAATGTGAGTGGATATGTTTATTGTCATAGTAATCCAATAGTTAGAATTGATCGTGATGGACGTGCAGATTATTTTAGCATTAGTGGCAAGTTCATTAGATTGGATAAATCAAAAGATAAAAATATCTACATAAGAACTTCTTCTAGTAACGTCTTATTATCTAAATATAATTTCAAGAAAAATTTACGTGCTATGATGCGTATTACGTATCATTATGCTAAGGAAGTTGGGTTAGAAGGTAAGGCTAAGTCTATTGGTGTAAAATCAATGAAGTCAAATCCTGAGGGAGAATTAGCCATAACGATATATGATAATAGGATAAGAGTTTCTACTGTTAATGGGCATTTTAATAAATCAATGAACCAAATATATAATTTCAGAAGTACATTAGCACATGAAGGTTTTCATATAGATACTCCAAACGGAGTAGATGAAGAAGTTCTTGTAATCATGAAAGAGATGGGTAGGAAAGAATTTGGAAAAACAACACGGTCTTTTAAAGATAATACAGCCGGATATCTTCAAAAAGAATTGGAAAAGTTGTATGCTGTATCAGATCGTAAATTTTATAATGTAATAGGTAAGGCGCAAAAAATATTAAATAAATATGGGGCTAAAAGTAGTTATGAATTTATAGAAGGAGGGAATAAGATTCATTTTTGACAATGATGAAACATATACATATAATAAAATTATTACTAATAGCCTCATTATTAGTATCATGCCGAAATAATAATGTTAAAGAGATTCTAACCGAGGACAGATATAGATATTGGTATAATAAAAGTGATACAATACTTAATCTTCCTTTATACTTTATTTTTAACAAAGATGGACAATTGCAAGTAAAAAGTCAAGACGAAGGGGGGAGATTACAGGACTTTGTTTTCTCTCATGATGCAGAATGGGATCATCGTTGGAGTATAAAAAATGACACATTACTATATATGGGATTGTATGATAAATATTTCGTTATATCAAAGTATAATGATTCTATGATCATCCTTACACAGAATAACCAGAAGATAGTATTACATGCGATTAGAGATCCTCGTATGTTTATACAAAACATTCACGCTAAGAGAAAAAATATTATCGATAGTATTCAATGTATAAATTATGATATACGAATTGATAAAATATACCCTAATGGCAACAATTATATTCTAAAAGATATTTCTTCCTCAGTTGAGATAAGCAAAGCGGATATGAATATCATAGCTCCAAAAAGAGGAGACCGTTTAGTCAAAGAAAAGAATTATGTATTGTTGAATAGAATAACTAATGATTCAATTTATCTATATCGATATACAGTTTCAGGAGAGCATCCTGTTTTATCGATTCTCCAAAGTGGAGAAAAAAAGAATTTCATACAAAGAAATGGGATTTATCAGAGATAAGTGCATTGCTTCTAAGATCGGCGTCGGGCAGTTCAATAATGTTTATGGTATCAATGGCAACATTATAACGGCAGGACAACGCGATTATGCTGCCCGTCTATCGAGCATAGAAGCACAGCGTGAGGAGTATTACAAAAAGCTCGGCACGCCGCCGGGTATTCCGACGATGAAGGGAAACTATGCCGACCCTGAGAATACGGGCGTAGGCTACAATACGATTATCGGCGAACTCGGCGACCACAGCGTACCCAAAGGCTGGCCACAGACGCCCAAGTTCAGTCAGCCAGGCACGCCGCCCGGTCCTCCCGTGCAGTGGAATCCGCCCACCAATCCCGAAGACGTCCCCGCAGGCTATGGCTATGTGGCCAGCGATACCACGAGAGAAGAGACGTTCTTCTATCATTCAGACCACCTCGGCAGTACATCATATATTACCGATGCCAAGGCCAACATCACCCAGTTCGATGCTTACCTGCCTACGGTGAGTTGCTTGTGGATGAACACAGCAGTAGTGAGGATATGCCGTATAAGTTCAATGGTAAAGAATTAGATGAGGAAACTGGGCTGTACTATTACGGTGCCAGATACATGGATCCCAAAATCTCCATGTGGCTGGGAGTAGATCCGCTGGCGGAGAAGTCCCTAAATACGTCCTCATATATATATTGCAAAAATAATCCTGTTCAATTGGTGGATCCAACTGGTATGAAATGGGAAGAGCCAAAAGAGGCAGAAGCATTAAAAGCAAAAATAGATAATAAAGTAGCATCTTTAAGGACACAAATAAGTAAAGGGA
>NZ_BAJQ01000008.1 GCF_000613785.1 Segatella oulorum JCM 14966
AGTTCATACTAAAACCCCAAACTTAATTGAGGCCCCAGTTGTGCACTTTTATTTGACAACGTACATGCTAACACCTTCGGATAACTTCTTTAATATATAGTCATGCTTTGCTAAACACTTAGAATTAAGTTGGTTATTCCTTCTTCTATAACCTCGTCCTATTTGTTTTCCTTCTGATTTCAACCTTGCTAAGGCCTCTTTGGTGCGCTGGCTGATAAGGTTACGTTCTATCTCGGCAGACAGTCCGAAAGCAAAGGCAAGAACTTTGCTCTGAATGTCATCGCTCAGACGATAGTTGTCCTTGATGGTCCAGACGCGGCACTCCTTAGTCATACATATATTAAGAATTTCCATTATCATAAATAAGTTACGCCCAAGCCGGGACAATTCACTGCAAATGATAATATCATCTTTATCCACTTTTTTAAGTAATTTCCCCAGCTGACGTTTACTATAATTTTTAGTACCGCTAATAGTTTTTTCTATCCAGTCGTCAATTGAAAGATTTTGATGTTCACAAAAGTTGCTGATTTCGAAGCGTTGATTTTCCACTGTTTGCTTATCGCTGCTTACTCTAATATATCCGTAAATCATATTTGTATTGTGTGATAGGTATTACTTTCAAGAATACAAACGAATATTGTAATAAAAGAAATGTGATAAGTTTTCTAAGACCATGAATTTTTGGGTATAACAAAGGGTGTAAATCACGCAACTCGTTGATTTACACCCTTGTTTGCGGAGAGAGAGGTTTATGAACCAAACTCTCGTATCTCGTTGTATATAAATCTTCTATATATTTTGATAAATCATCTGTGTAGCATTTTTGTAGCAGTATTTTGACTGCTTAATGACTACCGTTCTGACTACCTTTTGAAAGCACAACAGCTCTCTTTTCTTGGGTACAAAGGTATATAAAATTGTACTAACCTCCAAATCTTTGCACCATAAATATTTAGAGATTTTACTGCTACATTTTCCAGTGCAAGGTGCAAGCCCTTATATATAAAAGGGACTTGCACCTTGCACTGGGGGCTCCGTAAGTTCTTTGTTCTTTGACATTGATAGTTCTTTATAAGTGATAGTTGATTTTAAGAGGAATGGTGTTTTAACATTCCCTTATATAAGTTTACTATAAATCTTTTCATTAAAAGTAGGTCATTCTTTAATATTCTTTTGTCTGTACTACGTATTTCTCGTCCTTATGCTACCGCTATGATGCTGAACCTTGCACCTGCTGCAAGACGGATTGCATAGGGTGAAAACATTTGCATATAGCGGGTTGCTCTTGTGGCGGTGCTTTAATAACTTTATAATTATGAAAGAGTTATTGGAAATGCTGAAGTCAGCAAGAGTAGAAAAAGGTTATTCCCAGGAGTATCTTTCTGGAATTCTGGGAGTTAGTTCAAGTCGGATCTCACGTTGGGAAAACGGACAAACAGAGATGACTCTCTGCCAAATCCTAAAATACGCTTCTAAAGTAGGCATCTGCTCTACTGAAATGTTTGAAGTTCTTGCACGGAATGGGCAGCCAAGACCTTTACCTATGGTAGAGATGCGTATAGAAGTTTTTACAGAGGAGGCGTTCAATAAGCTTTCACAACTATTAATTGAACTCGGAACAGAACAAGCGACGGGGGCTACAAAACGGTTATAGTCATGGAAATAATCACAGTAGAGAGTCTGGCTTATCAGGAATTGATAGATAGGCTCAATCGAATAGAGCAGTACGTCGAGAGAACCTCTCACCTTATACAGGATATAGATGACGAGCTGGAAATGACCACGAAAGACCTAATTGAGACTTTGAATGTTTCAGAGTCCACCCTTTACCGCTGGCGCAAAAAGCAGTTGCTGCGTTACCGCTACACGGAGAGTGGTGATGTGCGCTACTTTTTCAAGTCAATCATTATTGCCGTGAAATGTAACCGGCTCCGTGTATCAGGGATGAGGAATGATGTGGTTCTCGGACGACTCAACCGCTTCAAGGACAACCTTATTATGAGTTCTTGCCTTAATTCTAAAAATAGATAAATATGATAGATAAAGAACAAATACTTTTGCTTACACAAGGAGGGTTGAACGTGTTCTCCCATTTCCTTGGCTTTGAGGTGAACCTGCACCGTAACTTCCGCAGTCCCTTCTATGATGACAAGCGGGCTTCATGCCATATCTTCTATGACAGGAAGAGTTCATCCTATAAGTTCTATGATCATGGGGATACAACCTATTCGGGAGATTGTTTTTGGTTTGTAGCAACTATGCGTGGCCTAAACCTGAAAACAAGCTTTCCCGAGGTTCTGGAAACCATAGTACAAGAACTTGGATTGTATTCTTTATGTGATGGTGAACAGCATAGCAAGCATATAACACAGTCATACAAAAAAACTATCGGCTTCAGTCCCGAGACTGATATGCCCAAGCATACGGAAGAACGACCATACAGTTTTGAGATACAGCCTTTTGATGACGGGCTGCTGAACTATTGGGCGCATTATGGTATCCATGAGGATGCACTCCGACGCTTTCGGGTACGGAGTCTTAAACGCTATGAGAGTATTTCTGCTGAAGGCCGTAAGTTTGAACTTTATGGCTCACCTACGGAACCTATGTTTGCCTATATCGGAAACGGCTATGTAAAGATATACCGACCTCACAGTCCGAAAATCCGCTTTCTCTATGGTGGACGGATGCCTGCCACCTATTGCTTCGGTATGGAGCAGATTCCCGCTAAAGGCGATATGCTCTTCATAACAGGTGGAGAAAAGGATGTACTCTCATTGTATGCACACGGATTCAATGCAATCTGCTTCAACAGTGAAACCGCACAGATATCGACAAGCATCATCGAGAGCCTTCAGCTTCGCTTTCGACATATCATACTTCTGTATGATGCTGACGAGACAGGCGTACGCGAGAGTCACAGACAAGCAGAACATCTGGCAGAGTACAAGGTATTGAACCTTTCACTTCCGCTAAGTGGCACGAAGTCTGAAAAAGACATTTCAGATTTCTTTGCCTTGGGCAACGGGGCAAAGGAACTGAAAGAGCTGCTTGCCAAGATGTTCTCAGACCTATATAGCCAAACTATGATGATGTTACGTTCCTGTGAAATTGATTATGAGAATCCACCGGACATTTCCAAATCGGTTGTGGCTGTGAATGGTGTTCCACTCGGTACGCAGGATAATCTGTTCTGCATTACCGGAGGTGAGGGAACGGGCAAGAGCAACTATGTGGGTGCCATCCTTGCCGGAACATTGGGAGAAAAACGATTGCCGATAGAGAAGACCTTGGGATTGGAGATTACCGCCAATCCCAAAGGCTTCGCAGTTCTGCACTATGACACAGAGCAGTCCGAAGCACAACTGCACAAAAATTTGGGTAAGACCTTACAACGTGCTTCATTGAAAACCGTACCGGAGTTTTACCACTCCCTGTATCTTGCGTCGCTCTCCCGTAAAGACAGACTGAAACTTATCCGTGAGAGTATGGATTTGTTTCATCATAAGCATGGAGGTATCCATCTTGTAGTGATTGACGGCATAGCCGACCTGATACGCTCCGCCAATGATGAAACGGAAAGCATAGCCATCGTTGATGAGCTTTATCGTCTGGCAGGGATTTATAATACCTGTATCATCTGCGTGCTTCACTTTGTGCCTAACGGTATTAAGTTGCGTGGGCATATCGGTTCAGAACTACAGCGCAAGGCAGCAGGTATCCTCTCTATAGAGAAAGATGACAATCCCGAATACTCGGTGGTAAAGGCACTGAAAGTCCGTGACGGAAGTCCGCTGGACGTTCCGATGATGCTTTTCGGCTGGGACAAGGCAGAGGATATGCACGTCTATCGTGGTGAGAAATCCAAGGAAGACAAGGAAAAGCGCAAAACCGACGAACTTATTGGTGTTATTAGAGAGGCTTTCCGAAGTTCTCTCAAACTCTCATACCAAGAACTGTGTGAGGTTCTGATGCGCGAAATGGAAATCAAGGACAGAACTGCGAAGAAATATATTGCATATATGAAAGAACAACGTATCTTGACACAAGATGTAAATGGAAATTACCAAAAAGGGGAACTATGCCATACTTAGACCAACAATCTGAAGATACATGGCAGAAACGCCTGTTTGATAAACTGAAGAATATGGAAGACAAGCTCGACCGTCTGCTTGTCCTACGGGAACAGGAAGTAGATACGACCATTCACCCTCCATTGAAACCCGAATACTTGGATATCATAGATGTCTCCAAAATTTTGAAGGTGGAACAAAAGACCATTTACAACTGGGTTTGGGCAGGGAAAATCCCTTATCTCAAAGCTAATGGCCGATTGCTGTTTCTTCGGGAAGAGATAGATAAAATGTTGCGTAAACGAGATGGTTGGTAACAGTAGAATCATACCTGTATGGTTAGATTTTGGCAATATATTTGTTTTGTTGCCAAAATCTAACTATCTTTGCACCGAACCATTAGTGATAGCAGAATGAATGTCAGTAATATTATTGTAGATTTTGCAAACACCAACAAGGAATTCAGAACGAATGACTTGTCTGAGTTTCTCGCAGGAAAGATTGAACTTTCCAAGAAAATGCTGTCCTGGCATTTACGTAAGTTGCTAGACGAAAAAAAAATATTTAGAATAAGCAAAGGAGTGTATACAACAACCCCAAAAGTCATTTTTCGTCCGGTTCCTAATGCTCGCTCCATTCGGTTGTACAAGAAATTAAAAGCGGAATATCCGTTATTGGACTTCTGCGTCTATAACGGCGAAATCCTGTCCGACTTACAGCATCACCTGTCATACAACAACAATATCTATATAGAAACGGAGCGTGATGCTACTGAAACCATATTCCACTTTGTACAGGATATGCATGAACGTAGTTTCCTTTCGCCAAAGGAAGATGTGATGTCCGATTATATCCGGTTGGACAAAAGATCCTTTATTGTGAAGCCTCTTGTTTCAGAATCGCCCATACAGGAAGTAAACGGCACCAATGTACCAACTATTGAGAAGCTTTTAGTCGATATTCAATGCGACAGGGATTTCTTCTATCTGCAAGGCCAGGAAGCCTTGTACATGATGCAGAATGCTTTTACCAACTATAACGTGAATGTAGGAATGTTACTGCGTTATGCCTCACGCCGCAACATAAAACCACAAATCGAAAACTATATCAAGGAAATTGTATGATCAAGAAAGAATGTATGACCACCGAGTGGATAAAATCCATTTCTGTTCGCAACAAATATAAAGACCTGAATCTGATAGAGAAAGTTATCAGGGCCATGTCGCTGCTGGAGATGCTGAAATTGTCCGGTTGCCCTTTCTGTTTCAAGGGCGGTTCGGCTCTGATGCTTATTTTGGGAGAATCTGCCCATCGACTATCCATCGACATTGACATTATCTGCCCACCGGGTACGGATATTGAGCCGTATTTGAAAGATATAGAAAAGTTCGGCTTCATATCCAAGACCCTTGAAGAACGGCAGCAGAGGGACACGAATATACCCAAGAGCCACTCGAAATTCTTTTATCACATCGCTTATAAGAACGATGATAAACCTGCGTATATACTGCTTGATGTCCTGTACGAGGATTTACAATACCACGCTACTGAAGAAGTTGAGATTAAAGGGCCTTTTATAGAATTGGACGATGAGCCGTTGAAGGTAACCGTGCCATCCGCTGATGATATTCTCGGTGATAAACTTACGGCATTTGCCCCCAATACCTCAGGTGTTCCTTATATTAAGGGGGACAGAGACTGCTCGCTGGAGATCATCAAGCAACTATATGACGTAGGCAGACTGTTTGAGCATACTGACAATTTCCTGCACACTAAGGAAACTTTCACCCAAATAGGGAAAATAGAATTGCAATATCGGGGCTTACCCGCTGAACTGTCACTCATTTATGAGGATATTAGGGAGACCGCCTTGTGTCTGGCTACCAGAGGACAAATGGGTAAAGGTGATTTCAATATGCTGCAAAGTGGCATTAAGAAAATAGACGGCTACCTCTACAAAGGGAAATATCGCATAGAAGACGCTATCGTAGATTCGGCTCGTGCAGCTTACCTTGCCACTGCAATAGAAAAATCAAACACAAGAATTGAGAGATATGATGGAAATCCAAACATCATACTTGCCATGGAATTGTCTCCTTCCGTCAATAATAAACTCAACAAATTGAAGAAAATACTACCTGAAGCTTTCTTCTATTGGGTCAAGACAAGTGAACTATTACAAAAATAATCAGTTAGATTTTGGCAAATAATTACAAATTATTACTATCGGTAAACCTTTTCGACATACAAAAGTTAAGGGCTAAAACTCTCACTCGGACTTCAGCCCTTTTTGTTACTTTTGTTTTCGATGCAGACATCAATAACATGGGCTACACATTTTAGCGGACAGCCGGTCTATAACCAGGTAATAAAATTACTTGATAAACAAAAAATCAAGTAAATTAGCCTTGAAACACCTCGAAGTGGAATTTATGT
Organism: Segatella oulorum JCM 14966; assembly: GCF_000613785.1. Lineage (GTDB taxonomy): Bacteria > Bacteroidota > Bacteroidia > Bacteroidales > Bacteroidaceae > Prevotella > Prevotella oulorum. The sequence continues at coordinate 6,513 of NZ_BAJQ01000008.1, forward strand.
TAAGCGTTGACGGATGGACTCACCTTGTCATAATACTCTTTTTACCTTTCTCCTTTTCTGTCTGAAAGGGTGTCAGCTGGATTTGATAAAGTCTTTGGGCAGGATTCCGAACTGGGCATAGAAGCATTTGGTGAAGTAGCCGGAATTGTTAAAACCTACTTTGTAGCACACTTCGTTGATTTTGCAGTCGCCGGCCTTTAGTAACTGGGCAGCATATTTCAGCCGTTCGATGCGGATATAGGTATTGGGAGATACGTTAAGTGTCCCCCTCACCTTCCGGTTCAGGTTGGAGCGACTCATGTTCATGTCTGAGGCGAGCTGGTCGACATTGAACTCGCTATTGCTCATGTGTCGTTGCATCACACTTCGCAGCCGTTCTAGAAACTCCTTGTCAACATTGCTTTTCGCCACGGTATTAGACGAAACAAAGGGTGAACCGGCATAGGTACGTTTTATTTCTTCACGCGATCGCAGCAGATTGGTAATGGTGTTGATGAGGAATTCCATAGAGAAAGGCTTCTCTATGTAGGCATCGGCACCGCTTTCCATTCCTTCCATCCGTGCCAAATCCAGTGTGGCAGCAGTAAGGAGGATAACAGGCGTGTGGCTGTAGTTTACATCTTTCTTAATGTTCCGGCACAGTTCAAAACCATTGATGGGGGCCATCATCACATCGGTAACCACCAGACTCACTTTCTCCCGTTCTAAAATGGAGAGCGCTTCCTGTCCGTTAGCAGCCAGAACGATGTCGTAATAATCCTGCAATGTGCGTTTTTCGTATTCCAGCATCTCGGCATTGTCATCTACTAACAGCAGCAAAGGGCGTCCCGATTTTCTGGGTTCAGCTTCATCCATGTTGATTAGATCCGACTCTGCAGATAACGAAATATAGTCCGTCTGGTTAATAGGAAGGGTGAGACGGAATACATTCAGATGGTCGTTCTGGTCCATGGCGAGTGTCCCTTTGTGCAGTTCGGCCAGGTTTTTGGCCAGTGCCAGCCCTATTCCCGTTCCAGTCTGTGCTGTCTGCTGATGATCTTCTATCCTGAAGAAGGGTTCGAAAATCCTACTTTGTAGGCTCTTCGAAATGATATTTCCATCATTACTAATGATAACGGAGAACGTATTGTTCGGGCTTGACTCTATGAGAATAGATATCCGGGAGGCACAATATTTTACGGCATTGCCAAGCAAATTGCTGATGATTTTCGTGAAACACTCCTGATCAACATAGGCCATAATACCCGCATTGCAGACAGACAGTGTGGCATCAATGTTCTTCTCCCGGATCAATGGCAGGAAGCGGCGAAATGTTTTATCGACTAATTGCGGGATGTCACAGTGCTCGAAGTTCAGCTTTAGCCCGTCTCGTTCAGCTTTTCTGAAGTCTAGCAACTGGTTGATGAGCTTGTTTAGCCGTTCGGTATTCCTTGACATGATATGTAGCTCCTCCTTGGTCTGGCTGTCTTTTACCCTTTCCTGCTTTATGATATGCTCTAACGGGCCTTTGATGAGGGTAAGGGGAGTGCGTATTTCATGTGCCACATGAGTGAAGAAATTAATCTTGCTTTCATAGAGTTCCATCTCTTTCTCCTGCTCCAGTTTGTCCATTGCCTGCTTGCGTTTGCGCCTGTTGCGCCTGTAAAGATAGCGGACCGTTAAGTAGGCCATTGCGCAGGCGCAGAGAAGATAAAACAGCTTTGCCCAGAACGAGAGCAATGGATAGGGCTTTACCACCACTTTCAGGCTGTATTCCCGGGCATCCCACACTCCTTTGCTGTTCTTGATCCTTACGCGAAGCAAGTATTCACCAGCCGGGAGGTTGTCGAATCCGATGCGGTAATCTACTCTGACGGGCTGCCACGTATCGGTAAATCCTTCCAGAATATACTCCATCTGATATCTCTGTAGCTGCTCATAGGCCAGCGGAACGACACGCAGGGAAAAGGAATTCTGATTGTATGCCAGTTCTATCTCCTTTGTATAGGAAATGTTTTGGTTCAAAGGACTGCCGGAAGTATGGTTGTCTACATCGGCATTATTCACAATCAGTTCCGTTGCAATGAGCTTTGGCGTGGTATAATGCCGCTTGAAAGCACTGGGAGAAAACTTTACTATCCCATTGTAAGAGCCGAAGTAGATGTCGCCTTTTCGATCGACAATGGCCGAAGAGACATTAAGCTGATTGTCAAGCATCGTCATCTGAGCAGAGAACAGCTGCGATTGTCTTGTGCTGGTATCGTATTTCAGGATACCGCTTAGTGTCGACATCCAGAGGAATCCATCCCTATCCTCTACGAGGTCGAGCACCACCGGCTCGGCCGTTCCATAGCCGTCCAGTGATACTTTTCGTATTTTCCCAGTACGGGGGCTGTAGGAAAAGAGCCCGTTTCCCAATGTCATAATCCACATATTGCCGTTTCTGTCTTCGTAAAGTCCAACGGCTTTGCTCAGCGTATAGTCCCCAATGTGGCTATGGGTGAAATGAATCCAGCGCTGGGCTGTGCCCGTTTTAAGATAAACGCCGTTGTTTTGCGTAGCCACCCATAGGTTGCCGAGGTGGTCGAACTTCACCTTGTTGATAAGAACAGAGGGAATATTGCTGTCATATTCAAAGTGACCGGTGCTTCTGTTGAGCCGGCATAGTCCGCGAATCGTGCCAAAATACAGTTCTTTCCGAGGCGACATGGCGATACTGAAGATGGTGTTGTCATGCAATGCCCCCGGCTCCCCATCGGCTCGAAAGCTCTTGATGACCCTGTGTGTATGGGTATCTATCACTTTTAACCCCATGGCAAAGGTGCCTACCCACAGCTCGCTCTCATGCACACATAAACCGTGCACATTGGGAAAAAACATGCTTTCGAGTACATGGGTAATCCTGCCGGTGTCCATGTCCATGCAGTTCAGACCTCCGTCCTCTGTACCGATCCATAGCTGTCCATTGGTATCCAGTACCATTTCGCGCACCTTTCGTCCATGCAGTCTGCCTTCCGCAGGTGATGGAAGAATACGGACAAAGGGCGGGGCAGACAATGACGCATAGTTTACCCCACCAAAATAAGTTCCCATCCACATACCATTTCCATGGTCGTGAAGCAGACAATACAGCGGATTGTCCGATAAGGAGAAAGGGTTGGAAGTATCGTTGGTATAGTGATGTAGCGCTTTTGTTGCTATGTTGTAAACGTAAAGTCCTTGTTCACTGGCTGCCCACACCTCATTGCCCTTCACTGACAGTGCCCTTACAAAGATGTCGTAGCCGTTTTCCTTGGACTTTACGTCGGTAACGGCTGCATGCTTCGGGTTGATGATGCTTAGTCCGCGCTTGTCGGTTCCTACAAAAATCATCGTGGGATTAACCTCCTGAATGGCCGAAACGATACACCCCCTAAAGGCTGGCGGCCGTTTTCTACAAAGGGTGTAAGGCTTTGGAACTGGGGAGAGGTGTACCAGAGTCCGCCGCCATAGAAGCCAAGCCACACCCTGTTGCCGATACCGAAACCGATGGAAGCGATGTTCGGGTGGTGCGGAAAGGTGTAGTTCTGTAGCCGTTTCGTCTTTAAGTCATAGACAAAGAGACCTTGTTCGTTCACCCCGATGTATATTCTCCCGCGGTGCCCAGCAATGAAATTTACATTTCCTGTTATCCGACTCTTCCTGTCACTGATAGCCCTAAGAGGCCGGAAAGAGTCGGCCGAGGGCGTGTAGATCCATACCCCCTGGTCGGTTCCCACCCATATAAGGTCGTCCTCTGACTGGTAGAGCGACGTAATGAAGTCGCTTCCCAGCTTGGAATTGTTATGGCTGTACACCTTGAAGAAGTTCCCGTCGTATCGGCACAGCCCCACTTTCGTCCCCATCCAGATAAAACCAGTGTGATCCTGAAGGATAGAATACACCGTACTTTGCGACAGTCCGTTGTTTGTATCAATGTGTTTAAAAGCGTAATCGGTTTGTGCCGAAGTGGGGAAAAAAAACAGAAGTGTACATATATAAATAAGGAATGTAACCTTTTTAAGCATGAAAGTAATAGCGATTATACTGCAAAGATAATGTTTTTTCCTCATATAAAATCAAGAAAACTAAGAATAGGCCGCCTTTGATCAGGGCAGCTATCCAGTCTACTGATTTGAATCTATGTTCTTGAAAGAAACTATTCGATAGGTGAAATGAGGATTGCGTTGATGAAACTTGTGCCATCCGGCTGGTTCCCTCCTTCTCCACCGGTAACGGTAATAATGATTTTCCCGCTTCCGTCGGGGGTTATCTTTATCTTTCCGTAGCGTATGAAAGTGTTGTCTTCGGCAGGTGTCCCACCGATAGCCGTACCTTTCGGAACTGCCGCTCCCGTATCTCCCGGGTCGGAAGAGGTTTTCTTTGTCAGCAAGGTTATTGTCGCCCGGTTGTCTCCTGCTGCTGTAATCTTAGCCGAACAGACATCTCCCCAAAAGCGTTTGCTCGCAAAGAATGCGAGATGATAGCTTTGTTTGTAGCTCAGTCCGCTGATTTCGAATACGCCTGTATCGGCTTTCCTGTCGTTCTTGAAGGCACTTCCGGACACGGCATTGGGCAGCGTTATCGGTCTCCCGTCTTCTATTGTCTCTTCCGGGTCGCCGTCATTCTCGCCCCAGTTGAAGGCGTTGGTAATCTTGATGTTTACCCAGGTAGGGTTGCCGTTGATGTCTTTCATCTCGTTGAGCCCCGCTCCTTCCGAGTAGCTTCCTATGTTGTTCCAAGGAGCGTCGCATTGCCAAAGAGATTGATATAGACAGGTGCCTTGAGCATATATGACTGTCTGTTGACATCCACGATACAGCTGTCTTTTAAAGAGCCGTCTTCCGATGTTATTCTGAGAACAGTCGTACCTACTTTCAAGGTCGTAACCTTGCAGACCAAAGTCTGGTGGTCAACGGCTATGGAGGCTACGGCAGGATCTGAATTAGTCCACGAGAAGCCTTTTGCGAACGTTTCAGGGTTATTGAACCTGGGCGTTATGCTAAGTTCTTCATCTACTGCTGTGGCAAAGTAATGGCTGCTGAGCTTCACCGTGTGGATATCCGGAGGGGTGGGGATTGCGGCTTCGTCGTTGCAACCGGCCGTTCCCAGCATCATGAGGATGGCAGATACCCATGCTAAAGATAATCTTTTTATTTTCATATCAGTAATAATTTCGTTATTAATTCCAACCCGGAAGCTGGCGCAGGTTCGGATTCTTGTCTATGTCGTCTTGTGGAATAGGCATCCAATAGTTCTTCTTGGTGAAAGAACGGGTCATAACAGGAGTCCTTACGAAGTATGATTTAGGATTAGACTTGTTATCACTGTTCAGCGTTCCAGCGAAGTTCATACCGTAAAAAATTCCAGTCAGTTGCTTCTCGGCTTCCTTCCAACGTCTTAAATCGAACCATCTGGTACCGTTTTCGCAGGCCAGTTCTACTCTTCTTTCGTGATGAATAGCCTCGCGCATTTCCTCTTGATTGCCAGGGACAGGGATATATCCCGTACCTGTCCCATACTGTGGGATGCCTGCCCGTTCGCGAATAAGGTTAAGATACTTCACGATGTCCGGGTTGCCGGGATCGCTTTCGTTTAGTGCTTCGGCATAGTCCAAGTAGGCATCCCCCATCCTATAGAGCACTCCCGGGCGGTAGGGGTGGACTTTCTGACGCGGATCCACATCTGGAGATACTTTCTTTCTTACGAGATATCCGTATGAAGGAGCATCGTGGGTTGGACCACCGTCATAGCCTCCAGAGTAGAACTGGGTGTTTCTTCCCTCTCTTCTGAACCATGCTCCGTTATAGAGAACGGTGATATAGAAGCGTGGCTCGCGGTTGCAATACATGTTGAAAGTGCCAGCCTGGGTGATGACATTGGTGGCATTCTTGGCAGATCCGTCAGGAGCACCCTCTATCCATTTGGTCTTTTCTTTATCATCAGCATTTGAGAAGCCTGTCTCTGTGTAACCGGAAGCAGGGTTGATGACAGGCGACCCATCGGGATTATACCCCTTGATAGGTGCCAGTCCATTCTTCATATAGAATGCGTCGACGAGCGTCTGGCTGACCCCCAGGCCACCATTGCCAGCTGTCCCTCGGGGTTGTGCATGCTCATCGTAGCTGTCAGAATTCACCCATGCACGAGGAAACAGTATCTCATTATTACCACGATTAGCAGTAACGAAGAGCATATTCTGGAACGACATGTATGGATCTATCGTACCATCGCTGTTATATTCCCTGTAAAGCCCGTGTCCATTGGCTGCAGCCAGGTTAATCAATTCCTTGCATGCCTTGGCCGCCTTTTCCCATTTTGTAGGATCATAGGTAGGGTTAAAGATAAGCTGTCCTTTATTATTGCGATAGTTAGAATAGTCGCTGTTGCCATTGACGAGCGGACTTGCTGCAAACAGCAGTAGTCTTGCACGGATGACATAGCACATGATAGAGGTGGCGCGGCCGTATTTCTTCGCATCGGTATAAAATGGAGGAAGCACCTTTGCAGCCTCAAGAAGTTTGGCTTCAGTGTCCTTTACCACATCGTCGAACGGTGTCTGACCAATCATTAGAGAGTCAGATTCCAAATCGGCGGTGCCTTCCTGCACTGGAATAGCACCCCATACCGTTAGCCGGCAGTAGTTGTTATAGGCAATAAGGAACTTAGCCTCATTCTTCATGTACTCCACTTCCTGATTGTTCAGACCCTGCTCAGGAAGGCTGTGGATACGGTTGAGGAGGGTATAAGCCGACCTTGTCCTACGGGGAAGGGTGTACCAGTATGCTCCACGGTACTCCCAATCGGTCGTCGGGTCAAAGTTTCCCTTTTGATACCCGATAACAGGCCAACCGTAAGCTTCCCATCCGATGGATGGAGCAATGTCGTCGGCCATACTGTCGAAACCCCTCATGCTGGAGGCATAGTTCTCTACGATACCGGAATAAATGGCACTTAGCCAGCTTTCTACCTCCGATTTATCGCTAAACACCTTTTCCAAGGTTTCGTAATCGTCAGGTTCTTTGTCCAAATAGTCGGTACATGAACCTAAATTTAATATGATTGATAAGGCGATGAATGCCTTTGTGATAAAATTTCTCATACGTTTATAATGTTAGAAAGCTATTTCGATGCCCATGGAAAATGATTTCATAATAGGGTAGCGTAAGCCGTTGCTATTGCTTGATGTTACCTCTGGATCCCATAGTTTGAACTTAGATAAAGTGAGTAGATTGGTACCGCGGAGGTAGAGGCGTGCTTTGCTCAGATAAATTTTTGCAATGAGATTTTTAGGTAATGAATAGCCTATTTCTATCTCTTTCATTCGCAGCATACTCATATCTTTTAGCCACCAGGTGGATGCCTGAGAGTTATTGGCGTTAGGTCCGGCTGTCAACCGTGGGTAAAAGACATTCTGTGAGGGTCTATCTACCGTCCATCGGTCATCAACATTTGAGAGTATGTTGCCCGTTGCCGAGTTTCCTCCACCTGGGAGGAAGTCCTGTGAACGACCGATAATCTGCCATGTGCAGCCATTTCCTTGGAAAAGCATACCTAAATCGAAGTACTTATAGACAAGATTGACACCAAAACCGTAAATCAATCGTGGATCTGATGTTCCACCAATAGCTGTGATATCGAGGGCATCAATGATACCATCAGCATTCAAATCCTTGTACTTGATGTCACCAGGACGTACAGTAGAGGTGTATGACTGTATAGGGATTCCTGGCTTTAAGATACCCTTGGTAGGGTCGATAAAGTCGTTGTTAGTGAACAGTCGCTCTGCTACCAAGCCTTCTAACTGACCTACCGAGCGTCCTATCGTACTGCGGTAGGTTCCTCTTTTGCTGAGCGCCTCATCGTTTTCAAGAATCTTATTCTTGGCATAAGTAACGTTAGCCTGTGCTGAGATGAAGAAGTCATGGGTTAGTTGCTTGTTCAATGTGAGGGAAACCTCAAAACCATTGTTGTCCACTTTTCCGATATTTGCCCATGGAGCTTCAGAGAATCCTGCCGAGGCGGGGTAGTTAGAACGCTTCATGAAGATATCTCGACGCTGCTCTTTGAAGTAATCGAACTGCACTTGTAGGGCATCATTAAAGAAGCCCAGCTCAAGTCCGGCATCTGTTTTGTGAACTGTTTCCCATGTAAGTCCAGGAACACCTATGGCTCCTTCCCACTTACCTCTTATCGACCACTCCTTGTTGTAACCGAATTCATATGCATCGGTGGTCGAGATCTCAGAGAGATAAGCAAAGCGTCGACCATCGAGAGAGCTGTTGCCAGCCAGACCATACGAAACTCTCACCTTGGCTTTCGACAACACCGGGCGAAGCTTTTGCATGAATTTTTCCTCGCTGATAATCCATCCTCCGGCTACAGAAGGGAAAAAGCCGTAACGCTTACCCTTGGCAAAGTTCTCTGAGCCATTGTATCCGAAATTGAACTCTGCGATGTATTTAGAAGCGTAATTGTAAGAGAACCGTCCTGCAAAACCTTGGTTGCGATAAGGCTGTTTGCTGCCATCGTCGTAGTTTCTCCAGTTCCCCATGAACATTGCGTCTATCGTATGCTTCTTGGCAAGGACCCTGTTATAACTGAAGTTGAACTCTAAGTAGGTACTCCTATTCCCCCAGTCGGATCCCTTTTCATAGCCCAAATAGTCTTGTCCTTCAGTATCTAAAGCACCCATCTTGAGTTCCCCAGTTACAGCATTGCGACCTACGGCGGGGTTGTACATATCAGGCCACTTGGCTCGCGTTACGTAATTGGATGAGTAACTGTCAAAAGAGAAAGTACCTTTAAACTTTAGCCCCGAAGTAATGAACTTCAAATCCTGTTCTAAAGCGAACAAAGATTCTATCTTGCTGGAGTTGGTTGTTTTGTAGCCACGCTGTGTTGCAAGTACATAAGGGTTCTCACGATATACCACGCGAGCAAACTTTCCATTAGAATACTGTGCTGGATGTGCAATGGGAGTAATGGTGAAAGCTTGGTTGAAGATATCATCAATACTTTCGGGAGTACCTCTGCGCGACTGTAAGTAACCTCCGATGTTGAATCGCAACAGTGTAGTAGGAGTGATGTTGATATCAACATTCGAACGCATATTATAGCGATTGAGCCGTAAAGAAGAGTCCCACGACTGTGATTTGTCGTGTGCCAAGATACCTGACTCGCCATAATAGGCTCCCACCAGAGAATACCTGATGATGTCACTACCACCATTTACATCAATCGTAGCATGGCTATTCGAAGCATAATCCTTTGTAATGGCATCAAGCCAATTCACGTCTGGGTATATGTCTGTGTCCAAATGATAGCGTGTGTTGTAAATCTGCTCGTCAGAATAGATCGGTCTTTTACCGTTCTCGGTAGCGATGCTGTTCATCACTTCCATATACTTAGCACCATTAACAAAGTCCGGCAGCTTGGTAGGTTGCGTGACAGCACTCTCGAAAGTAATATTTACAGTAGGTTTGCCAATACGTCCGCGCTTGGTATTTATCAAGATGACACCATTCGCACCACGTACGCCATACACCGCACTGGCAGCAGCATCCTTCAAAACTGAAAATGATTCAATCTCGTTAGGTCAATGTCGTTCAAACTTCTTTCAATGCCATCTACTAAAACGAGTGGATTTCTGCCAGACTGAAAGGTACTGATACCACGGATCCAGAAGGAGGAATTGTCGTAACCTGGCTCTCCTGACCGTTGTACAGCGATGATACCTGGTACTTGACCGGCGAGATTATTGCTGAGGGAACGTGACGTTCCCGACTTTAACCGGTCCGGATTGATGGTGGTAATGGCACCTACTACCGATTCCTTCTTCTGTGTTCCGTATCCTACAACGACTACGTCGCCCAGTTTACCCACATCTTCTTGCAAAGTAAAGTTAAGCACTTTACGACCGGCAATAGGCTCACTTTGTGCCTCGTAGCCGATATAACTTACATAAAGGGTATCTCTCAGGCTCTTTACATTGATTGAAAAATGTCCGTCAATATCTGTGATTACGCCAGAAGGGGTGCCTGATGTCCGAATTGTTGCACCTATTAAGGGCTCTCCATGTGTGTCGGCTACGCTACCAGATACGCTCAATACTGTTTGTGCGTTTACCTGATAGGGTATAATAAGGAGAGACGCTACGAGGCATTTCCTCATGTATTTCCAAATTTTCAGTATTTGAACCATAGTTATTTTTATTTTTTATTGAATACAGGTAAAGGTTGTTCGGTGGTAGAAGGAGAGCCTCCTTCGATATAAGGCCATCCTTTCTCATCCCATTTTAACTGGTCGAGTAGTAGGAAACGACCCTCGTTCTCCTTGCCAATCTCAATTCCATGGTATAGAATCCAGTCTTGGCCTGTGTCATCTTGTATTATTTTCGCATTATGACCATTACCAACAAAGATGTCGTTAGGGCGTATTACCACCGAGAAGTTGTTCGACAGCATGCCATCGCCCTCCTTGTCAACATAAGGTCCCCAGATATCTTTTGAGCGTCCTACTACTACACGATAAGTGCTTTTTGCGCCATTACAGCAGCTACCCCATGATGCGAAGAGGTAATAATAGTCGCCATGCTTATGTATATAAGGCGCCTCGAAAGCACTTCCCGCGAGTTTTATCTTCGTCGCTTTGGCATCATCAACGACCGATAAACCATCGTCCTTGAGCTGGACAGCATAGATTCCGTAGAAACTACCCCACACGAGGTACTTCTTTCCATTGTATTCAAAGTAGGAGGGGTCGATGGAATTGGTTACACCAATCTCATTACTTCTGAACATCTTGCCTAAATCGGTGAACGGACCTCCCGGGGCATCGGCTACGGCAACACCTATTCCACAGGTCTGAATGCCTCCCCAGGTTGACATAGCATAGTACATTACATACTTTCCGTCAATGTAATTGATGTCTGGTGCCCACACATTACCGGTAGGTTCGAACCTAGGCCGTGTGGCATCAGTGAACGCTCTTGCGACGTAATGCCAGCTGGCAAGGTTGCTGGAGGCCATGATTGGCACGTTGTAGGTGTCTTCCGTAGCATATACATAGAAGTTCCCGTCTTTGCCTCTTATGACGGTGGGATCGGGCAGACTACCTGCTACAACGGGGTTCTTATAGGTAGTCTTTTCCGGCGGTGTAGGTACATCATTGTTGAAAGGAGAGGTACAGGAGAGTAACAGAAGGCTAAATCCTGTAAGCGATAATAGAATTCTTTTCATATTATGGTTGAATAAATGTTTACAAGTTGATCTTGGCTCTCAAAGAGAGGTCGGCTGACGATGTTCCCACAAGTATTTCGTATTCTCCTGGGACGACAACGAAACGATGAGAATCGGTGTCATAGTGTGAAAAGGAACTTTCATCGAGTTCTATCGTTACTTGTTTGCTTTCTCCCCGCTGCAGTTTCACCTTTTCATAGCCTTTCAGTTCCTTGTAAGGAACCGGCTCCTGGCTCTGTACACAATGTACGTAAAGCTGGCAGATCTCATCGGCTGCTCTGTTCCCGACATTCTTCACCGTAAAAGTCACAGTTACTTTGCCGTTATCTTTCTTCTCAACCTGTAACCCGTTATAGGTAAAGGTAGAGTAGCTTAATCCATAACCAAACGGAAAGAGGGGCTTTTTACCGGTTCTGTCGTAGCCCCGGTAGCCCAAGAACAGACCTTCCGAGTAGAGTACACGCTTGTGGGCTACATCCCTGTCATCATAGTAGCTGTTGTGAACAGGATTGTCTTCCCACTTTTCTTCGATGCTGATAGGGAGCTTTCCACTGGGTGACACCTTACCTGTCAAAATCTCCGCAATGGCTTGCCCACCCTCTTGTCCGGGATACCAGGCCATCAATATCGCCTTGGTCTGGTCTATCCATGCTTGAAACGGATACCGCCGCCGCTGTTTACAACGACAATAGTCTTCTTGCAGTTGCTATTGCCATATTGATAAGGTATTGCTGCCATGTGCTTAGTTCGAAAGGACGGTCGAAATCTTCGCCTTCAGAGTCACTGTTGAAGCCTACACACACGATGGCATTGTCTGCTTTCGACAGTTTCTCTTTCATCAGTTCTGTGTTTAGCTTTGCCATGTCCAGATGAACTGAAGCCCCTTGATCCCACTCAAAGTATTCTGCACAGAGGTGATAGGTTTTTCCTTTCTCCAGCTTTACACAAGCTTCTTTTGAGGTAACACCGTGTGTCCGCCAATCGGCTAACACCTCTTTGTCATCAATCTTGAAGCGATAACCATCGTCGCCATTCATGGAAATTCTGATAATTTCATCTGTCTTAGGCTGATAAGTGGCTATCCAGCGTGCAGAGAAATGGTCTTTTGGCATGCCTTCGCCGGGGCTGTCGCTGCCCCAGTCGTGGCTGATGCCCTTCTCGTTGCGGCTTATTACCGCTGCTCCGGCAAAGTCCCTGTTGTCATAATAGGTAGCTTTGAAGGTAAGAACAAGCGGCATGGTGTATTGATTTTCGGACAAAAGTGAAGCCTGTCTACCCTTAAGGCTTGTAAGCCTTTCCATACGGAGGTGCTGGAGTAAGGCTCTACGAATCCGCTTCCGCCCCCTTTGGAAGGTTGTCGGCATTAGGTCCAAAGACGACTGCCGATCCCTTTAGTGGCAGCACACTCTCATCGTTCTTCAGCAGTACGATTCCTTCGCGGGCATCGTCCAGTGCCGTGCCCTTTGACGAGGCAATATCCTTTCCGGTTGAAATAGCTGTACGAGGTGCATCGAGGAGCCCGAATGATGAAAGGGTCTGCAAGATGTGTTCCACCTGTCGGTCAATCATGCTCTCTTTAATAATCCCATTCTTCAAGGCGGGTAAGAGTTCTTGCGCATTCATAAACTTTCCACTGGGCATTTCGAGGTCGAGACCACCAAGGACGGCCATTGGTCCAGAATAAACCGACACCCAATCAGACATCAAGATACCCTTAAAGCCCCACTGATTGCGCAACACTTCACGATTGAGCCATGCATTTTCTGTAGCATGAACACCATTGATAAGGTTATAACTGCCCATGACTGCTCCTACATGAGCTTCTTGGACAGCCTTGCGAAAAGCTGGGAAATAAATCTCTTGGATGGTTCTTTCGTCAGCATCAGAACTTACAACATGGCGACTCCACTCCTGATTATTCATGGCAAAGTGCTTTACTGTAGCAATAACCCCTTGCGATTGTACGCCGAGAATATACGCTTTAGCGGTTTCACTGACAAGATATGGATCTTCTCCAAAGTACTCAAAGTTTCGCCCGTTCATAGGAGCACGGTAGATATTGACACCCGGTCCGAGGATAAACCCTAGTCCATACTGGCGGGAATCGCGCCCGAGGCTTTCGCCGACACGTCTTGCCAAGGCTCTGTTCCATGTTGCTGCGGTGAGAATTCCGCATGGATACATGGTGCTCTTTACATTGTTGCGTACGCCTTGAGGGCCATCGGCCATCTTTACTTCCGGCAGGCCGAGGCGTGGGATGGGACGAATGGAGAAGTCTTTATAACCTGATATGTAGGATATCTTCTCGTCCAATGTCATTTGTTGGGTAATAAACTTGGCTTTTTCAATATCACTTTGACGAATGATGCCGTTCTGTGCCCAGGTAGAAGTGGCGTAAAACAAAAAGGCAGCCGAAAATACATATTTTTTTATCATTTTAAGAAAGTTATTGTATATCTGTTCTTTTGCGCAAAGATAGAGATAATCCATAATCAGAATTAGAAATATCCAGTCAAAAAATAGAAATATTCAGCCAAAAAGATGGTTTCATCTACTTTCATTCTGTTCTTTTTACTTGTTATTTATTTGACAGTTTTTCTAAAGGATAGCCGGCCTGCTTTACTTTGCAGAGAATTTATACACACAATGACTGTGATAGACCTCTTCAGGCTTTAGGTAAGGCGATGGCCACTGTGGCTTGTTGGGGCTGTCAGGGTAGTGCTGTGTCTCCAGACACACGCTTGCGTGTCTCGGATAACGATAGCCATGCTTGCCGATAAAGCTGCCATCAAGGAAGTTCCCAGTATATACTTGCAGGCCGGGCTCATCGGTAAAGACCTCCAGCTTGATACCTGTCTGTGGGCTGTAGAGGCTTGCCGCCACTACTTTGTCGTTGCCCTTCCCATGCCTATAAGTATTCAAACACCAGTTATGATCAAAGCCCATAGCGTTCTTTGTCATATCAAAGAGCTGGTTGTTGATGTCCTTTGACAGGGAAGTAGGATGTCGAAAGTCCATCGGAGTTCCCTTGACAGGTAGGATTTCACCAGTAGTCATGTAGGTTGTGTCAGATGGAGTGTAGTTGTCGGCATTGATATAGAGTACTTGGTCTTCGCCATTCATCATTGGCTTCCCGTTCAGATTAAAGTAAGAATGATTCGTCATGTTGATGACAGTTTCCTTATTGGTGGTAGCTGTGTAGTGAATGTCTATAGCATTGTCGTCGGTCAGGGTGTAGATAACAGTGGCTTCTACCTTCCCTGGAAGTTATTGTCCTTATTAGGAGAGACAAGGCTAAACTGTATTGTGTGTTCGTTGATCTTCTTTCCATCATAAATTTTGTACTGCCAGCCCGTAAATCCGCCATGCAGACAATGTCCATAATTGTTTCGGGGAAGCTGGATGGTTTCGTTTCCTATTTTGAAGCGTCCTTGATTAATACGATTTGCATAACGTCCGATGCTTGCACCGAAGTCGCTTCCAAAGTTTTTATAGTCAGAATACTCGGCAATATTGTCATATCCCAATACCACATCATGGAGTCTGCCCTTCCTGTCGGGTACCATGATCGACACGATTCGTGCTCCAAAGTTGGTAAGACACACCTCCATGCCCTTCTTGTTGGTGAGCGTATATAAGTGTGTCTGCTTCCCAGCTATGTTCATCTCAAAATCGGAAGGGTTCAGATTGCTCTTGGTTATGCCCCAATTCGTATGTAAGCGTGGCTTCTCAGCTACCCTTGCTGGGGCTTTGTCCAAAATATAGGGCCATCCGTCTTGCCAGTCAATGCGATCCATATACACCAGCCTGTAAGAGTTGTCGTCGGCTTTTCTCACCCCATGATAGAGGATATAGTCGCGCCCTTCATCATCAGTAATAATCTCGGCATTATGTCCAGGGCCTGCTACATCGGCATTTCCTGTTAGAACGGTTTCGTAATGATTCTCCATTAAAGGCCTGCCTTCTTTATCAACGTAAGGGCCGAAGAGGTTTTTCGACCTCCCGACGGTGATGTGATAGGTGCTCTTGTTACCCTCACAGCAGGTTCCTGCTGAGCCAAAAAGGTAGTAATATCCTCCACGGCGGTGGATATAAGTAGCTTCCATGAATGTTCCTGCTATCTGAACAGGCTTGAAATCGGCTTTCAGATGGAGTCCGTTTGCAGCAAGTTCTACCCCGAATATGCCCCGAAACGAACCCCAGAAAAGATACTTCCTTCCCTGGTCTTCTATGTAGAAGGGGTCGATGCTGTTGCAGACTCCGATGGCTCTGCTTTGGATAATGTTACCTTTATCCACAAAAGGACCCTCAGGCTTCTTACTGACAGCCACTCCGATGCCTGCATCCCATATACCTCCCCATACAGATTTAGAGTAATACATGACATAGTCATCACCTATCTTGTTGATATCTGGTGCCCAGATATCTCCGTCGGGAAGCCATTTGGGGCGTGTCTCATCGGTAAAAGCAGTACCGACGAGATTCCAATGCACCAGATCGATTGAGTGGAATATCGGTGTATTGCGTATGTTTTCTGTTGCGTATAGGTAAAATGTACCGTCGTTTGCCCTTATCACACTAGGGTCGGGGGCACTGTTGTCGATTACGGGGTTGGTGTAAACAGTCTGTGCCGATGTCATCAGGATGCCTATCAGCATTGAGAAAAGTATGAAAGACATTTTCTTTTTCATTTTGGAGGTTCTTTAAAAATTATATAACAGTATGTTCTTTTTACTTACTCTGGAAGAATTTTTCTGTTCTCTCAGGGCTGTATAGCTCCCATAACGAGGCGATTGTCCATCCCGGAGCAAAGATGTTGTTGTAAAAACCCTTACCGTTCCGGCCATAATCCCATGTGGTATGTTGCACTACTTCTGGATAATATCCTGGTTTTCCGATGCCACATAGGTGTCCGTGGGTGGGCAGCAACTGACAAAGAGAGCTTGTTATAATCTTGTCAAGCTGCACAAAACGAGGCTCATTGGTCCTTTCCCCCAGCCATTTGAAGATGTGAGAAAGCTCAAAAACGAACACATCAATATGATTATTTTCCACTGAAACATTGCCCCATCCGCGTGACTTGAATCCTAAATCGCCCAACATCTGCCCTTGTGCAAAGGGTACATCCCATAAGTAATACCATGATGCGGCAAAGTAAGCAGCCCGCTTGCAGAGGTCGATATATCGCTGCTGCTCCCTGCCCGAACAGATCAAAGCCATGTAATAGGTGGCAGTTACAGCGGTAATAGCAGCCTCTTTGTCCTCACAATTGGCATCTAATGTTGATGAAAAATAGTCGCTTTTGGCAATGATGTTCTGCTCTAAATAGTCGACCGTACGCCTGGCTGCGGTTAGGTATCGCTTGTCTTTGAAATAGTGGTAGCCCATGACGAGAGGCACTGTTGCCGAAGGAGTACTTCCTCCACTGCCGTCTATGTCGTTGCCATTCTCATTGAACTTACGTGCGAAGCTGCCGTCTTGTTTCTGCAAAGATACGAAGATATCAAGTAAATGATGGATCTTCTTCTCCAGTGCCTTATGTGTCTTACCATGTTTCCGTTCGTACATTAAGTAATGTAGGAGCGCATAAATACCTTCCGATTGCTGCCGTATCGTGTGTACTTCATCATTCCCGGGCACTCCTTTCTCGAAGTTAATGAAGTCGTGCATATAACCTTTGGCAGAGAATCCGTAAGTCTCGAAGCTATTAATCACATCGTTCCCTTGCCTTACGAGGTCGGGTTGATGATGCAGAGAGCCATACTCCAGTTGATTGAAGGCATTAAGTAGCGACCTGCCGACAAACCCTACGGCAAAAGTAGGGTAGGATTCACAGGTCTCAACGGAAATGTTTTCCCCGGAATTGAACTTGATGGGATAACTGGTTACAAACGAATTGCGGAAATAACTGCACAGCTGTGCCTTTACTTCGTCTGCAGTATAGGGTGAAGCTATTGGTTTTACACCTATTTCATCGAATATCTTTATCCATGTCTGGCGTACGAAGTCGCCATAGCTGTCAGCCTTGTCGGTAGCTATCGTCCATGTAATCGTCTTACTCTCACCGGCATCCAGCTTAGCAAAGGTAATCACTTTCGGAGCTAAAGTGAGTTTTCGGATATAGCGTTTGGGCGTTTCCTGATATGGATAGCCAAAGGTTAAAGCAGCAATGCCAGTCTCATTGTTAAAGCCAAGATAGCCTAAGGAGGTACCGCCCGACAGGATTACCTCTCCGTCCATAGCAGGTGTGAGCGCTTCATGTGGCGAATCCAACTGGCGCGTTACGGTAAAAGTTTGATGAGTAGCGTCGTTATACGCACCTGAAAGAGGTGCTGAGAGCCTGTCTTCACGGAAATTCCAGCTCTTGGAGCTTTTGAAAGAAGGTGCTTCGATGGGTGACCGCAGGTTTTTATGATACCAGAAGCCTGGTAGATAGAAGTCGCAATGATCCGTATCAAAACCGGTTGATACCGCAAAGTTCAGATTAAAATACACCGATTCCTTGGCTTTTATCGTAACAGAGAATACTGTCTCGTTGCCCCGTTGCTTCTTTTTCTGCATAATTTCCACAGGTAAGACCTTGCTGGAAAGGAACTTATCCCTGTCAGATATCAGAGAATAGGTTACCAAAGGATTGCCCGGGGTCTTTAAACCGAGCTCGGCTGTGATATCAACTGCCCTTGCATAGGCAGTCATGCATGTCATAATAATGATAAGAGATAGTTTATGAAACATTGTTTTTCGACTAAAAATTTATGTAAAGTTGGTAAATACGAGTAGGGCTGTTAGTATATTTCGCCACACTGACAGTTTTCTCCTTAAATGAATGTCCACAATCTCTTATGCGTCCCTCAATCCCCATAGTATCCTTATCGGCCATAAAGCCTATGTGGTAAAAGGAAAGGCGATAGTTAGAAAGGTGCTCCCATGCTGCAAACATCTATCAGCAACGCCAAACGCAACATTCTTGACACCTACCATGACATAAAGGAGGAAATCTTGTAACTCTACCTTAATGAGTTCTGCTACAAGTTCAATCGGTGATACTTCTAATCTCACTCGCTTGATGGACTGGAATTCGATGATAAGCCAAGTCTCAAGCATAGAATTTACGGATTTTGATGATTGTGGATATTCATATTTTCTTATGACTGGTGCAAAGATATAAACTACGGAATGGTAGAATTGGAAATATCCAACAAAAAATAGAAATATCCAGTCAATTTCATTATTTTTATGGAGTCCCCATGGAAAACGAATATGTTTTTTATTAGCTTGTATCTTTGCCGTTCAGTAAAAGATCTTAATGCTTAATTCTCTTACAAGATTGTAAGTCCTAGAGGCGACTCTTCTTCTGTTAATAGTACTTGTAATGGTATTCGCCCATCATAGATGTATCATAATCTTGAAAGTAGAGCAAAAAAACATTTACAACTGGGTTTGGACAGGAAAAAATCCTTACCTCAAAGCCAATGGGCGATTACTGTTCCTGAGGGAGAGGATAGATGAAATGCTAAATAGTCGGAATAAGACCTCTGCAAAACTCATCCTATAATTTGTCTTTCTTAAATATTTTTTGTACCTTTATGGTATGAAACAGAAATTATCCTCTCCCAGTTTTGCTGATATGTTCCTTGCGCAAAGAAAGGTCAAGCAGACGTCGGACTTTCAAAAACACATGCACAGCATATTATGGAATCCATTGCCTACAACTTATACCGAACACCAGGGATTATTGTGTCAAATTGTATCAGATAAGGGGAAAATACACCGATAAAAGATTATTATCTACTCAAAAAGTAACCTCCAACGGCATCTTTTGGTCAAAAATATTCATTCTTCTAAGAGTATATAGGTGAAAATTGAGAGGGTGGTAGGTTTTGCAGAGGTCTCGGTATGTATTTCTCTTTGGATTCTTTCAAATTATAAAATATAATATGTATCTTTGCTGTCGCGAAAAATATATTCTTTCGCGACAAAAATATCGTGTAATTATGAATGAAAGTATTGAAGATAAGATACTTGCTAAGTCGAAAAAGTGCGGACGTGGTTCTGTATTTTTTGTGGGGGATTTTATTTCGTATGGCAATCGAGATGCGTTAATAAGGCTTTGGAACGTCTCGTAGAAAAAGGACAGATGCTTAGGGTTGCACGTGGCATTTATTGCTACCCCAAAATGGAAAAAGTATATGGCCTGGGTATGGTTCCTCCATCGCTTGAGGATATTGCCAAAGCAATGGCAAAAAGGGATGGCGCAAGAATTGTCCCAACGGGGCTTTATGCCCAATACCAGTTAGGACTGACTCAACAGATACCGATGAACATAGCTTACTTAACCGATGGTGTCTCACGTACTATAAATCTTGGCGAAGGGAAAAACATAAAATTCAAGCGCGCCTCTCCCAGATATTTCTCCATCCGTAGCCGGTTGGCCCTTCTCTTAACAACAGCCCTTAAAGACTGGAAAGTAGAGAACCTGACTGATGAGCAGGTTGCTACCATTAAAATGAAGTTAAACGAAAATCCTCACCTTCAAGTTGCCGACCTCAAACTGATGCCTTCAAAGGTAAGGGAATTTATAGTTGGTCTATATGAATAGGTTTCTTGGATTATCCGACTCACAACGGAAAAGCGTCTATGAATCAATTGCAGATAAAGTCGGGTTACCCGCACAAGTGATTGAGAAAGATTTTTGGGTAACCGCAATCTTGCAAACTATCTTTTCACTTCCTATAGCAGAGCATCTTGTTTTCAAAGGCGGCACAAGTCTGAGCAAAGGTTGGAAACTTATAGAGCGATTCTCGGAAGATATAGATGTTGCTGTCAATCCTGTTTTTCTTGGTGCTCCTGAAGGAGACCTTACTAAAAAGCAAATCAAGAAATTGCGAAAGGCATCATCGCTTTTTGTTTTAGAGGAACTACCCCCTATGATTTGTGAAGAACTAAAAAGACAAGGCTTGCAGTCGTTTGTCACAGTTAATGCCCAACCCAATGGCGAAGGTGACGCCACCTATCCCGAGCCACGTCAGATTTATCTTCACTACAAATCAGTTTTTGACAAGGGGCTTACATATCTCCGCCCTGATATTGTATTGGAAGTGAGTGCACGTTCATTGCTTGAACCGACAGAATCAATACAAATTAAAAGTATTATTGGAGAGCATCTTCCGATTACACCATTGGCTGATAGTGCCATTCATACTGCTATTCCCGCAAAGACATTCCTTGAAAAGGCGTTCTTGCTTCACGAACTCTTCTCCATTCCTGGACACGGAATGATAGCAGAGCGCAAGAGCCGGCATCTTTATGACCTTTACGTCATGATGAATAAAGATTTTGCACAGAAAGCCATTGCAGATGATGCATTATGGGAATCTATTCGTCACCATAGAGAAATTTATACTTCAATGAAAGATGTGGATTATACTCCCGATGTACGCAAACGTCTCCGGATTGTCCCCCGGAAAGATATTCTTGAAGAATGGAAATCAGACTACCAGGCAATGATGGAATCAATGATTTATGGGAAAAAACCTTCATTTGAAGAACTATTAGATGCACTATCCGAACTTCAAGAAAGGTTTAGGATAAGCAAATAGTAAACCACACCAGTAATCTGTTAGATTTTGCAATAACAAGCGTTATTTGCCAAAATCTAATAGAGAGAACTAAGGAATAACATTAAGGATAATGTCGCCATTTCGGTTTGAAACTCTGCGAATGTTTCTCCTCTTCTGCATCCTGAACAGAAAGGTTATCATTCCCTTTCCCGACAGAATGATTGTTGCCGGACAGACCCTCTCCTTGTTTCATTTCTTCCTTTGCATCTTGTTCCTCTTCCGGAGGTGAAAGTGTTAAGGCTATTTTTCTGTCCAGCTCCGCAGCTTCACTTTTAAGTGAGCGAAGCTCGTCCTCTTTTTTCCACGAGCTGTTTGCAATAGTAATGTAAACCTCCTTACCAGCTGCTACTTTTTCCATTTCCTTCTCATGCGACTCTATCACCTTCGGGATACGCTCCAAGGCATTAATGAAGTTTTGACAGGCAAGTTTCGGGTCTGTTGCCAACTTTCCATTATTATAGGTATAGTAGATACTCTCCTGTCCTTTCACAAAGAAACGGTTCACCGAACAGTCAAACAAGTCCTTGGAAGTGCTCTCCGTTTTGACCATGATGGAAAATCCATAAACTTCACCGATTTTATTGTACTCGCCTTTGGTGCGAGCTTTTTCGTCTATTTCTTGTAAACGTGCAGCTATGACCTTGATGTCGGTACTGTCTTCCACACCTTTGATAGTCAGCTTGTTGATGGGTTGTCCATCGGCATCACGTTCCACACGCTGCTCAAATAGAGTGAGGTCAGACTGTGCCTCCTTGATTTTGTCCGAATGGAAGGACACGGAACTCTCAATCTCAGCCAACTTGCCCGTTGCGGCGTCACGTTCACGGAGGAAGTTCTTACGCTCGGATTCCAAGGTGGTAATCTTCTTATCCAATCTTGCTTTCTCCAAAAGATCGGTATTGCCAGAAAGCACCGCTACGTATTCGGAGAAGTTCATGCCGCTGTCCTCATCCATCGACCCCTCATCAATGGTACGACTGCCAAGCGTATTCGTCTTCAGCTGATTGATGAACAGCTGCTTATTGTGCAGCAGGTTGAACTTGTAGCTGTCCAAGGAACGCTCTACGGCATAGATAATCACATCGACTTTGTTGTCGGCAAACTCTTTGGCGATGAGGTTTCCCTTGCGTACGGCACGTCCGTTACGCTGCTCTAAGTCCGAAGGTCGCCAAGGCGTGTCCAAATGATGGACCGCTACGGCACGTTGCTGGGCATTCACACCAGTACCCAACATAGAGGTAGAACCGAAGATAATGCGAATGTCACCACGGTTCATCGCATCTACCATCGCCTTCTTTGCCTTCTCATTCTTGCACTCTTGAATAAAGCGTATTTCGTAAGACGGGATATGATAGTCTTCCACCAGCTTTCTTTTGATTTCCGAATAGATGTTGAAGTCTCCGCCGGGTTTGTAAGTACCCAAGTCAGAGAAAACAAACTGTGTACCTTTCTGTGCGTCGTACTTTTGGTAATAGTCATTGAGCAGCTTGGCGCAGTGGCTTGCCTTGTTGTCGATATGATCTGAGTAAGCATTCTCATCAATCATGCGTAAATCTAAGCTCATCTTCCTCGCGTAGTCTGTTGCAATCAGCATCTTTGCCCTTTCCTCGCTCTCACTCAGTGGTGCTCGTCCCAAAAGCGTGGCATCGCCACTCTTGGCAAACTCCATCAGCTTTCCGATAAAGACTTCCTGCTCGGGTGTCGGTGGTATGTTATGCAGTATCTCATTCTTCTCGGGGCGGTCGATACCGATGTCCTTGGCTGTACGAAAGTCGCAAATCTCCGCATAAAAATAATGGGTATGAATGTAATCGGTTGATTACTAATAGAAAGTAGAATATATAATCTGATAAGGTGAACGATTAAGAAACGAGCGAGTTTCTCTCCCTTTCTTTATTCTGCAAAGCCTCAAAGAACTCTCTGTTTGATGTTGCAAAGATAGCGATATAATTCATATAAGCAAAGTATTTACGTTGTTTTTTCAATGAAAATCAACCTTAGACATTTCTAATTCTATAAAATCGCCATTTTAAGGTATTGCATATATCTATGAACAATGGTAATTTTGCAAAATGATAATCAAAAGAATTCTTTTAATCTTCATCATTCTACTTTTGCTGTTTCCCACTGCTAATGCTACTATTTTGAATTTAGCTGTGGGTGATACTATATACCCTACTCGAAAACATGTTTCTTCATTACATAAAACGATAGAACTCGATGAAGTTCAAGTTATTGGACAGCGGAAATTGTTTTCCATAAGAAAAGACACCACGTTTATCAATACTGATTGCCTTCGAGTAAGGAAAGGTGCTAACTTGGAAGACTTAATCAGGAATATTCCGGGCATGGAATACGACAAGGCGAACAGGCTACTATCGTTCAAAGGAAAGCCATTGAACGGCGTAAACATCAATGGCGAGACCTTTATGGGCAACGACATTATCGCAGCGTTGGAGAATATGACAGCCGATGCAGTGGAACTACTGAAACTGTATGACATGCTCAGCGCATTGGAGAAAATGACGGGAGTAGATGATGGTGCCGACAATTATGTGCTGGACATCAAGACCAAATCTACCTACAATGGCAGCCTGACAGGAACACTAACGGCTGAACACGGCAATCGCGACAGACGCAGGGATGAGGTACAGGGCAATCTATTCAATGCCGATGGCGAAAACACCTCGCTGACTTTGCGCTCTGACAATCTTAGTAATATGAACATTGGGGGAAACAATTTCCAAAACATATTGTCGGGCAATATCGTGAAGAAATTTGGCAAGAAGATTACGCTCAATGCAAGCCTCTCACTCAATGCCTTCCACAATGGAAGCGAGAATCATGACTATGATGAGCAATATCTTTCATCGGGAACAAAATATCGGGAATCAATGCTGCTTTCCTTGAGCAAGAATCACAGTAATGCCGCAAACATAAATCTGCAGTATAACATAGACAAAAAGACTTTGCTGAATATAAGTACAAATGGAAACTTCGGACGGTCAGACAACCTGACTGACAACACAACATACCTATATGAGTGCAATACGGCTGCAGACACGCTGACCTCGGGAACGCTGCGAAATAACACAAAAAGCAATGGAAAGAATTACCATGTGTCTGCCGACCTCACACGGCGGATTGGCAAGGTAGGGGCATCATTTACCGTGAAGGCGACACTTGGCGGTAACTCGAATGAAACGAATAATACCAGCCTTTCACTGACGAAATTCCACCACCTGCGCAACGCTGTGGGCGGAGATTCACTACTGTTGCGCAATCTTTGCCAACAACTGCCCACCCTGCGCAACGAAAGCAGAATATCATTGCAATATACCCATCCTTTTGGCAAACAGTTGAAATTGCAGACAGGGTACGGACTGCATCACGAAGAAGATAGAAACACAAGCAACACTTACGACCATACTATACCGAATAGACCATACATAGATAGCCTAAGTTATGAGAACACACTATCTATATATGGGCAGGAACTCACCCTGCGAATGGATTATAAGGGTAAGCAATGGAAGATAAACGGTGGCATTGATGTAGAATGGCAACGCAGGAATATCTGCCGGCAACACAATTCGGAAACAGTGGACTATACAGTCAAGGCTACGGAATACAAGCCCAAGTTCGGCGCAAAGTGGAACAACGGAAAAATAGAAGTTGAACTGCGTTATAACGGAAACACACAACAGCCTTCCATACAGGCTTTGCTGACACTTGATGACAAGAGCAACCCGCTGTTCGTGAAGATAGGCAATCCGCAGTTGAAGCCAGCCTATCAACAACAACTGTCCATCAGATTAAATGAGAGAAAATATGGTATTACCTTTATGGGCAATTACCACAACTCGTTCAATGATTTTGCAGAGGAAGTAACGTATGACTCAAATACTGGCGCACGGACATACAGAACTGTCAATATCAACGGAAATTATTTTGTGGACGGGATGCTGCAATGGCAGAAACAAGTGAAGCATCTGATGCTCTCTGGTACTATGAGAACTTCTTTTAAAAACCACGTCTATCTCTTTCACGAACAAACGTACGGTAATGCTTTGAAGAGCAAGACACATACAACGGGTAATGAGGTTAGCCTACGATTGAACTACCAGCCGAAATGGGGGAATATTGACCTACACGCCAGTTGGCAACTCTACCGTTCCAACAACTTACTGACAAACATCCATGTAAATACCATTGACTACGACTGTGGCATCAGCGGCACAGTAGAACTTCCCCACGACATTGAAATATGGGGCGATGCAAATTGTCATCTGCGCCGAGGAACCTATTCAACCACAGATGATGACCAGTGGCTATTGAACGTGGGAGCATCGTGGCGTTTTCTCAAGAAGAAACAAGCCACACTCTCATTTAAGTGGAGCGACATTCTGAACAGGCGAAGCGACCTCAACCGTTCCGTTTCAGGTTACGGGTATCACGAGAGTTTCCGACCGCAGATACATAGTTATGCCCTCGTATCGCTGCGATACCGTTTTAGCCTTACCAAAAGTAAAACAGATAAAAATTCTCACAAACAGCAAAATCCTAATAAATAAGGATTGCAAAAACAAAAATAAAATCATAAAAAATAGGTATTGTGAAATCCAAACAAGGCTCCTACCTTTGTAACTCAAAACAATTAATTTATTATCGAAAATGAAAATAGTAAAGAATTTAACATTACCAGTATTGGTATTCCTTGTGATGGGACTTGCCTCATGTAGCAGTGATGATAATACAGTTCATTACAGCACAAACTCCCTTAAAAATACAGAATTGATGACTGTGTTGAAATCGAAAGGTTATCAGTTCGACAAAGACGGGAAGCTGGAACTCAACGAATTAGCAAACAACACCACATCGCTTGACCTTAGTGGTACAAACCTGAAGGATCTCAGCGGTCTTGATATTCTCCCCAATCTGAAAGACGTAAAACTCTCCAATAACGGGTATGGACCTGTTTTCGACTTCGCCCAACTACCTGCACAGATTACCGGAGTGGATTTGACCGGCAATGACATTTACGAATTTAAGGGACTGGCAAATACCGACAAGGTAGAGGCTACAGGATACGAGGCTACCGACATTAAACGCCACTTTGAAAAGTTGTATCTTCCTGAGGGAGCAAAATACGATCAGGATCAGATTGTAGCTTTTATAAAAGTCGGAGATGGACAAGAAAGCCGTTGATATGAAAATGGCAGATGCAAATGGAAAGTTGAACACATATAACACCTTGCGTAATGTGCCTGATGCCATAGTCAGAAAACAATTATATGATCTTTTCTCACAATTATTTGTCATTACAGAAAATAAGGATACACTTATTGATGTGAGCAGACGAATGACCTCACCCGAGCAAAGCAACAATTCTATTGCTATTTTTGAAGGAAAAAATGCTGACGGTTTCCAATATGTTCTACACAACAAGAGTTTCAAAGGAACAATATTAGGTGTCACTTCAGAAGAATATACAAAAGTTCCTTATCTGAAAATGCCTAAACAAATATCATTTTTCCAGTTAGAGCATCTTGACTTGCTTAACGGCATAGATATGTCTGCAAATACCGATCTGTTTCATGGGCACATGTACACTTGTCGCTCTATCAAGAAAATGGACATGAGCCATTCTACCAAATTGGGACAACGCAGCATACCATTGGAGATGACAGATATGGATGTATCGTGGGTGGAAATCAAAGACTGTCCGGATCTTGAGGAAATCATGTTTCCTAAGAAGGCGTACATCATGAACAATATGACTTTCTGCTATTTGCCCAAATTAAAGAAGCTGGATCTTTCGCAATTTGAGTCTTTTTGGAGATGTGATTTATATGAATTAAAAAATGTGCAGATTATCTACCAACTATGAAATATAGTGTTTATATGGGTAAAAAAACACAGGAACGCCATTCTGGGTTGGGTATAGATCAGGATATTTTCGATCGTCAGGAAACAAAAGACTTTATCAAGAATAATATAAAATATATAGACAATAATAGTTTTGCTGTTGAAGGACAGTATATGCCACATCCTTGGGAACGTCATGAGGACGTGAGATGGATGGATATATGGAAAAAGAATCCATGGTAATAATGCCATGTATTATTTATAAACTTTTTTTTACTTTAAAAATTCATTTGGTATGAAACGATTAATGTTTTCATTGCTCGTACTTCTTATGGCGAGCTTCGTGGGTGTTAACGCTCAAGTAATTAACAATGAAGTCCAGTTTAAGGGTTCTGCAACAAACGTGTATATGGGAGGTAAACATGTGAGAGACATGAACGACTTAACTTTCACGGTTGCTCCTACGGAGGACGGCAGATGTTGCCTTAGTGGACATGCCGCCTTTCTTGCAGCAGGAATCACCTATCATGACATGGACTTTACACTTAAAAAAGTAGTATTTGATGTTTTGCAACCGAATGGTGCAATCAGCAATGCGTCGGGATATGCACATATTTATATCCAACTGTTCAGAAAATTTACAGTGTTGAGTAAAGATTTCAATGTAACCAGCCTCACGGGAAATGTTACCGACAACAACCTGACATTCCATATAGAGGCTATCATCCCAGACTACAAGGGTGGTTATGTCATCAGCTTTGATTTCACTGGAAATAAAATCTAACATTGAGTAGTGGCAACAAGTAAGAAACATTTGATCCTTTACTTAGTATTTATAGTTTGTTCAATCTTTGCCTCCTGCTCGGGAGACGAAAGGATTGAACAAACCCCTGTTGATACAGAATACGCAGCCAAGGTAAAGGAGATATTGAAAGATAGCATAGTCTTGCGTTCCAAGGCTATGATGGCAACCGTGGACAAAACATTGCTACCCGAAGGATGTCCTTTGAAATATTATTTTCACTGGAACGAAGGTTCTGACAAGCCTCTGAACATTCAGTTGAAGAACTTCTCTGTGGGTAAAATGCCTGTTCAGATTTGGTTTAACATCGATTGCAAACTTACTCGTCTTAACTCATGGGAGAGAGATGAATACAAGGGAGATGGCTGGGTGAAATTTATTGGCGAATACGGTGCAACTACCTATATGCCAAACAAGAATGATACCCAACACGAATATGAGAATGGCGACGGAGGCAGCGGCTATGTGCAGGGCTACCTGAACGTGAACACCAAGCAGATAGAGTTCTCCACCAACTTCAATGTCATGTTGATGCAGAGTTATGTTTACTTACAGACAATCGACTATTCAAAGATGGACACTTTCGAGGAAGATTTCGCTAAATTTGAAGAAGATTTGGAGAAATACAAGCAAGCACATGGATTGTAAAGAGCGAAAATATCGAGTAACTTTTCGCCAGATGAACACAATCATCTCTTATGCCTCCTACATTATTATATAGATAGGTATAGAAAGCTATGCTTTTTCCCGTAAAGAGCATAGCTTTCGCTTATATGAAGGTGTTGGTCGGCGGTTTGTTGATTTGAGAATAAAAAAGGAAACAAGAGTGAAAATAGCAATAACATATATATCGTCAGTCCTCCTGCTGTCATGCTTAGGCACGATGCCCGCCTTGGCACAGGAGAAGCCGACGGAAAAGGCGGACACTACGAAAACAAGAAACTTGGAGGGTATCGTGGTAATGGGTTCACGCACGGCTCGACCGGTGAAGCTGTCGCCCATCACCACGCGGGTGCTTAGCGGAAAGGGAATGGTGGAAAGCGGATACAGCGACTTTCAGCAAGCCCTGCAGCACGAGACGCCCGGACTGAGCATACAGAAAGTAAACTTTGGCAGCGAGATCAACCTTGACGGTCTCGATGCACGTCATGTGCTCTTCCTCACCGACGGTGAGCGAATGACAGGCGACATGGCAGGCAACCTTGACTACGAGCGTTTCAACCTGCACGCCATCGACCGCGTGGAGATTGTGAAAGGAGCAAGTAGCACACTCTACGGCAGTCGTGCCTCGGGAGCCGTCATCAACATCATCACCAAGAAGACCAGCGAGCCTTTCGCTTTCGACGCTGGCGTTCGCTGGGGGCAGATGAACGAACGCAACTTCAGGAATCCCAAGAAGAAGGATTTTATCTATATGTTCGAGAAGAATGCCGACCGTCCGAATCTGCAAGGATGGCTGTCAGCAGGATTCAAGAAAGGTGCGTTCACCTCGCAGAGCGATGTATGGTACAGTGAAAGCGATGCTTTCTATCTGTATCAGGCGGAAAACGACCGCAAGGTATATACGAAGGAAGCCAATCCATTCTTGGAAAAGGACATCGTGCTGGAAAGCAGTTTTCCACGTCCGCCCATGGGCATAGAGGGACGCGAACACATAATCGCCTCACAGAAGCTCTATTTCGAGCCGTCAAAGCATTTCAAGGCGCAAGCATACGGCTCGGTGTTCTTCATCAACCAATATGACTTGGTGCAGGATCTCGTGCTGACACAGGGACGAGACTATACATGGGGGGTAAAGGCGAGCTACGCGCTGAAAGACTGGCTGACGATTACGGCAAGTGTTCACGGTGATTATTACGACCGCTTCAAGCGGCATGAGCGGCGCGATGAGCGCAAGCCCGTGTACCACTCGCGCATCTTCCAGCCACGACTGACACTCAGCAGCAACTACTTTGCCGGTCATGCACTCGTCATGGGACTGGAATACTGCGGAGACCGACTGACGAGCGACCGCTTCGTCAATCACAAGATGACATCGCGCACGCTGGAGGAGACCGAGTTCTATGTGCAGGACGACTGGACGGTGAACAACCATTGGATGTTCTCGGGCGGCGTGAGAACAAACTTCTCGGAGGCTTTCGGATTCATGTATATGCCTAAGATTGCGGCAAAGTATTCGCCCGACGACTATTGGGCTATACGTGCCAACTACTCGATGGGCTACCGTTCGCCAAGCATCAAGGAATTGTTCTTCAACTGGGATCACCTCGGTATGTTCATGATTAAGGGCAACGAATTCCTGAAACCAGAGAAGAACAACTACGTCTCGGCAGGCGTGGAATACAGCAACCGTCATTTCTTCTTCAACAGCACGCTTTACGGCAACTTCTACCGCAAGAAGATAGAGGGCGTATGGCGCATCTACGACATGCAGTACAATTTCGAGTACGTTAACCTCGACCGCCAGACGATAGCAGGCGTTGACTTGCTGGGACGCTGGACGCCGACCGACTGGCTCACGCTGAACGCTAGCTACTCGTATGTATATGTGAGCAAGGAGAAAGGACTGCGCATCAACACCACGTCACCCCATGCGGCTACGGCAGGCGTGAAGTACAGTTACAAGAACAAGAGGAACTACCGGCTCGATGCCTACTTCAATGCGCAGATCATGGGCGAGAAGCAATACGACGTACAGGACCGCGTGTATGTGGAAAAAGACGGCAGGTCTTACGATGCCTATTTCCGCTGCACGCTGCCCACCTACGCCCTGTGCAACCTGAACGTGGCTCAGACTTTCCGTGAGAAAATCCGCTTGTCGGTAGGCGTGGACAACATCTTCAACTACAAGCCACGGACGTTGGGTTCGGGACTTACCGCCTTTAGCGTTCCAGCCACGGCCGGGGCAAGAGCATACATACAATTGGAATTCAAAATATGATGAATATGAAAGCAAGAATATTTCCTATCCTCGCATTGGCTTGCCTGTCGCTGTCCTCATGTCTTTCGTATGACGCCGACGAGTTCACTGGCAGAATTATGCCGAGGGTGGCAAGCTACACCTCCGGCGTGACCAACGACTGGATCTACTTCAACCTGCGCACGGGCGAGGTGTTCAACCGCACCGCTCCCAATCAGGAGATAAAGGAGGGCGAACAGAAGAACCGTCTTGACTGGGACATCGCCTTTTGCGGCTACCACGTCCGCACCAACAGCGGTACGAGCGGCAACGGCAAGGGCGGTGCCATCGACTTAGGGTATGGTGACTATGACCGCTGGCAGCATATAGACCAGCTTCCCAAAGGGCAGGGCTGGGTCGTGGACGACGACAAGACCGTGAAGATTACCTACTCGCAGTCAGACTGGTTTCGCTATGTGAACACGCACGGACTAGACCCGAAGGAAAATCCATGGTTCGACCCAAACAACGGGCCGCAGCGCACGCTTACAAGTGCCAACCCCCTGTTGGAAAGAAACATGTTTCTTTCCGGTCCACCCATGACCTATACTCCGTCATACCATGTGTATGTCGTTCGTACTGCCGACGGCAAGCGGTATTTCAAGCTGCAGATCATCAGTTGGTACAACCAGCACACGGAGATAGACGACACGGGCGGACAGATGAGCTATTATTGTGATGAACTGAAATAAAGCTTACATTTGCTCGTTATATCATAAATGTGAAAATACAATTCTTATGAATAAGAAAATATGCGAAATGCAGCGGCACTTGCCTAAGATAGAGATAGAACGACTGCAATGTTTGGCTGACATCAAAAAGCAATACGCTTTTGGAACTATTTCGCTTGAGGAAGCCAAACGACAACTGAAAGAGAAAGTGGGCAAGCTGAAACCCTATCATTACGCCTTGATGGAGCAGACGATGACGGAAGAAAACCCAGAGGAATGTTTCAAGGAAAATCTTTCCGAACTCAACAAGCTGTTGGAGGAGATGATGGATTACAGCATTCCAACCTTGCCTGATGATCATCCCATTCGTCACTACTATCGCGAGAATGAGGAGATGCGTCGCATACTGAACGCCGCCGAAGACTTGGTACAGTATCCTGTGATTAAGAATCAGTGGTTGGAACTGTTGGACAAAGCCTCTGCCTATCTCATACACTATACCCGAAAACAAAACCAGCTCTATCCGATACTTGAGAAGAAAGGATTTGACCGTCCCACCGTCACCATGTGGACCTTTGACGACATGATTTCCAACTGCGTGAAGAAGTTGAGACCATTGCTTGAAGCTAATGATGAAGAGACTTTTGTCGCACAAGTGAAAGAGCTGATACCCTATCTCCGCGACTTGATGGATAAAGAAGAGGCCATCCTCTATCCAACCTCGCTCGCCTTGATCAAAGAAGAGGAATTTGAGGAAATGAAGAGTGGAGACCAAGAGATAGGTTTTGCCTTTATCAATGTGGCAAAGACAGAGAAGAAAGATAACATCCGCCCTGCCGACGGCTTTGCCCAAGAACTGCAATCGCTGCTGGCGAAGTATGGCTACGCCGTGAAACACGACCAACCGTTAGACGTGACAACAGGCAAGCTCACGCTCGAGCAAATCAATCTCATCTACCAGCATTTGCCTTTCGACATCTCGTTTGTCAACGAAGATGAACTGGTGCAATTCTACTCTGACACCGACCATCGCATATTTCCTCGCTCTAAAAACGTGATAGGGCGAAAAGTAGAAAACTGCCATCCACGCAAGAGCGTGCACATCGTTCGTGAAATAGTGGAAAAGATGCGAAGCGGCGAACAGAACAAGGCGGAATTTTGGATTAACAAGCCTAATCTGTTTATCTATATCACTTACTATGCTGTGAGAGACAAGCAGGGCGATTTCAGAGGCATCCTTGAAGTGATGCAAGACTGTACTCGCATTCGTACTCTCACTGGGTCGCAGACGCTTCTCACATGGGCAGACGAAAAAGAGAAGTATGCCACACCGCCCACCTCTACAATGACAGACTCTATGGAAGCAGAGAAAGATGACGACAAACAGATAGCAGAGATTACCGAAGACACTATGCTCAAAGATCTTTTCTCTCAATATCCTGGTCTAAAGGAAGCCTTGGCCCGGCAATACGCACCTTTTAAGATGTTGCAAACAGCATTGGGAAAATTGATTCTGAAAAAGGCTACCATCAAGATGGCGGGAGAACGGTCCGGATTAGGAACACAAAAGCTCATCACGATGATACGGCAGGCCATACATCGCATCAGTCAATCATAACATCTCTCAATAAGATGGATAAGAAAGTAAGAGAATACTACTGGTGGCGCACCATCGCCTCATTTTTATTGGTGCTTTTCGCCATGCCCTTGGGTCATGCGCTGATGATATTGATGGAGAAGTTTATGGACGAGGGCGCATGCATGTAGCAGGGTTTGCGATGGGTTTCGTGGGGCTTGTCCTCGTTATCGTCGGCGTGTTTGTGAAGGGCGACACCCGACAAACGCTGTGGGGACTCTTCGGTGGACTGCTTTTCTGGACGGGTTGGGTGGAGTTCCTCTTCCTGTATTATGCCCGACGTTATGGCGTACCGCCTGAGATAGAGAATGGCGTGGTGGTGACGAAGCCCGAATACCTTATCATGCCTGCCTCGTTTGGCTTGTGGATGATGGTGATGACCATGTATGTGTTCAGCACAAAGAACGGCTGCGACCTGATTACATGGATACAAAAGGTATGTTTCCGAAGCAAGCGCAAGGTTGTGGTGGTGCAACCCATGACGCGCCACACGAGCATCGTCACGTTCATGGAACTGAACATGATTCTTTGGGCAATGTACTTGCTGCTCATGTTCTGCTACGACAAGACTTTCCTCGGTGATCATCACCCTGTGACGTTTCTTGTGGGAGTGGGGTGTTTCGTCGGGTCTATCTTCATGTTTCGCCACCAATTGCACATCGCTGCATGGGGTGCGAATATACGAATGGCTATCGCCACCGTCATCATCTTTTGGACACCTGTGGAAATATTGGGAAGGATGAACTTCTTCCAAGAGTTTTGGGTAGAGCCAGAGAAACACGTGTGGCAAATGCTTGTCATCCTCATGGCTTTTATTTTGTTGGGTGTTTATCTTTGGTTGAAGAGTAGGCTACGAAAGAGAACCAAATAAAGGGAAAAGGGTATCGAATGAAGAAATCAACATGGAGACAACACCATAAATGGTTAGGAATAGTCTTAGCCCCATTTATCATACTCTTTTGTTTCTCAGGAATTGTTCTCAATCATGCTGGCTTGTTAGCAGATGTAAACATAAGCCGAAAACTTCTGCCAGCGGAGTATCGGTATGACCGGTGGAACAAAGGGTTGCTTCGTGGAACGATGAAGTGGAATTGCAAGACGTTGATATATGGCAATTCAGGTATATGGTTAAAAGAGGAAAGCAACGGCACGATAAGAGATTTTAACAGGGGCTTGCCCAATGGTGCCGACCACAGAAGTATCCGTGGCGTAGTTTCTATGCCAAACGGATTCCTATATGCCATAAGCCAGTATAATCTATATTGCTTGAACGAGTGCGGCGCTTGGATGAGGATTGACTTGCCCAATGATGAGCATGAACGGCTAAGCGACATTACGCAGAAAAACGATTCGCTCATCATTACCGGGCGCTCACACATCTATCTTTCTCATGTTCCTTATCATACTTTTCAAAAAATCACGTTAAAGAAAGGTGGCAATGACAAAGGCAAAGTTTCGCTATTCCGTACAACATGGCTTCTTCATGGGGGCGGACTGTTTGGAATTGTAGGCAAACTCTTTGTCGATTTAGTGGGGCTTATCCTCTTGTTCCTATCCATATCAGGCATATACTATTCCTTTGCACCTCGCCCGCATTCATCATTCGGTGCACGAATTAAAAGCTGGCTGATTAAATGGCACAACCAAATAGGCTGGGCATCCATATTCTTCTTGTTGCTGCTTACCATTACGGGATGGATGCTACGCCCACCTGCACTCATAGCCATCGCTTCAGCCAAAATCCCTCCGATACCTTTTTCCGCAATGGATAGCGATAACCCGTGGAACGATTGCCTACGCTCACTACGGTATGATGATGACAAGGAGGACTGGCTGCTATGCACTTCCGACGGTTTCTACTCTCTCCGCCATTTGAGCGACACACCGCAAAAAGAGCAAGTGCAACCACCCGTGAGCGTTATGGGCATCAATGTTGAGCAAAAAGACAGTCGGCACAAATGCTGATCGGCTCATTCAGCGGCTTGTATGTATGGGACAGAACCCACCAGAAAGTAGCCGATTATTTCACC
The DNA here is from genome assembly GCF_000613785.1 of Segatella oulorum JCM 14966. Lineage (GTDB taxonomy): Bacteria > Bacteroidota > Bacteroidia > Bacteroidales > Bacteroidaceae > Prevotella > Prevotella oulorum. The sequence goes on from NZ_BAJQ01000008.1 coordinate 41,336, forward strand.
CACCATACCCCCCAGTCCACAGGCGGAATGCCCATCAGTAGTCATCCTATATCAGGATTTTCGTCAGACATAAATGGCGAAGAACTTGTCGTGGACTACAACAAAGGTTGTCCTCGTCTTGCCATGCCCAATATCATGGCAACATTGCCTATGTCACTGCGTAATGTTTGCATAGAAGTTCACACCGGGCGTATCTTTACATTCTTGGGCAAAGCCTCTATATTATACATTTTTCTCATGGGAATAGCTTGCGTATGGTGTCTTTGGAGTGGCTGGAAGATATATAGAAGATACCCTCGTTGAGTTACAATTCCGTCATTTGAAAAAAATTACGATAAGCGATAATCCTCTGTCAACTCCACAGCCTGTTGTTGGAGGCGTGTAACCTCATTTGTAAGCTTGATAAGCTCTTTCAGCAATGCCTGCACACTCCTGTCTGCTGTATAGCAGTGCAGAAGTTTGACCACCTGATTGTAGTTTACTCCTATTCTGTGAATTTCCGCAGTGAGTTCGGACAGCTTGCGATTATATTCCACGGCGGACTTGTCCACCATAATTACCTTGAAACTTTCCCCAAGAACACGGTACGCACAAAATCAGACTTGCTTACCGCACCCGATTTGTTGTATAGGTCGATGGCACGTAGCTGGTCTTTCACATCGGGCATACGGGTATCCCATCTATCCCAGCATGGCACTTCCTCTGTCTCTCTGTGTCCGTAACGATTGTTGTTGGCTACTTCTAATTTTAGCCTAATTTTATGTTTTATTCTGTTATCTAATCACGACTTTGGAGTGATTTAATCCCCTTTCGGGGCAAGGGTCTTTGTGGTACAAATGGCAATTTGTGGTACAAAGACACACCTTGCTGATGTAGAAAATGGGATTATAAGCCCCTGCTGTGTTACTGCATTCATTGAATACAGTAACTCGGCGTAGGCTTGCATTCGAGGAATGCTGTAATTCAGAGTTTCCTCCATCTTTCCACATCTTCCTTGTATTGGTCGAGGTGTTCCCGCAGTACCTGTTCGACATATCCCGAAACGCTCGCTCCATGCTCACCGATTCTCCGCACCACGAAGTCTAACTTTCGTTGGGTTTCCTCTGATACATACACGGCTTTGCGGTGGCTGTTGCGAAAGGGCTGGAGATATTTCCCCTGAAACTCGGATAATTGCTTTCTGTCCTTTGTTTTTCCCATTCTTTGATGAAATTCTTCGGTAGAAGTAGCCCTTTCTGTTGGCGACAACGCTGTTTCTTGATAGGACGGTTGAGAAAAATCCTCGTTACTCTCCTTGTCATTTTGTTCCTCAACTTTATCAACAGGCTCAAACCTTCTCTTTTCCTCTTCATAATCGGAGGGCTGGTCAAAATCGGGTAACTCTTCGGGCTTGCGGAGCTTAACGCCATAATTTCCCATATCTCTAATGGCTTGTTCCAAGCGTTGTTTCCTTTTTTCATCTATTCTTGCCATAATTTCTTGGGTATCGGGTTATAGTGTTTTTCAAGCATGGCTTGTATGTCGCTCTGCTTGTAGAGTATCTTCCCTCCGATTTTGTAAAAAGGAAGTATTCCTGCATTTCTGTACTCTTGGAGAGTGCGTGTACTGAGCCGTAATTGGCTGCAAACCTCCTCGCCAGTGAGGTAAACCTCTCCGCCCAACATCGGACGGGCTGTGGCGCAATAACGCTCCAATTTCTTCAATATTCCTTCCATCAGTTGTGAAAACAACTGCATCTGAGGGTCTTCCTGCGTAATGATTTCATTCTCCGCCATAGTTCATTCATTCAATGTTTGCGTTCAATAACTCCGTGATGTCGCTCTCCTTGTAATAGCACTTGTGTCCAATCATTGAGAAAGGGATTTTTCCCGTATCTCTGTATGATTGCAGGGTACGTTTGCTGATGCCCAAACGCTTGCACACGGCTTCGTTGTCGAGCCATTCGTCCGTTTCGGGCGGATTGCCGATGAGTTGTTCGATACTGTGGATAAAGTTTGCAAATTCGGAGTGGTGTCGCTCCCACGCTTTGCGGTCGATGATAATGAGTTTCATTGCCTTAATTTTGTTTTGATTACTTTATTGTTACTCAGCAAACAAACTGTTATGCAGTCCATTGCCGTACTTCTCGGGTGCAAAAGTAAACCCTCGGAAGCACCGCTGCAAGAAATGAGGATAAGCAGGGAAATAGAGAGAAAGCAATAGAAAAACAAAGGAAATCCGTCTGTGTTATTGCGGTAATGAGATGAGGTGCCGGCTCGTTCCTTTTATTATTTTTGTTGTTTTATCGATAATTCGATAGTTCGACAAATCGAGATATCGAAGTGTCGATAGATAGTTTTATCGATAGATAGTTTTATCGATAGATTATTTTGACGATATATAGTTTTGACAACAGATAGTCATGACAATAAATTGTACAAACAAAAGATAGTCCGTATTATCGTCAGTCCTATCTATTGTTGGTTGTTACGCCTTGCGTCCAAAGAGCCTGAGTATGCCGTATTCTTGTCGTGCCTATACCCTCTACGGCAGCCCTGCCCTGCAAGGTTGGGAGAGATGAATACGACCGCACGGATATTGAGAATTGTAGTACCGCCTTGAAAAAGAAAAATCCTGCGGTGGAGATTCTTCTCTCCATCCGCAGGACTTGACCTTTCAGGGCAGACAGGCTGTCGTTGTACCTTTGCACGATAAGAAACGGCATCAGGAACTTTGCGTGCGCCTTTGCCTACAATGCCTTCGGGCTTGCTTCCTCCGTCTGTTTGACCGTTGGCAGATTGTTGCTCTCGATGAGCAGCACTATCGTGCCTGTCAGTTCGGTGTAAAGACGGTCGTATTGTCCGCTTGCGGCAAATGCGTCCGTCAGTTCATACTTGGCGAATGTGGCTTGAACAGCCTTGTTCGCCAACAATAAAAGCGAAAGCCTCTCGGGGAGCGGTGCAGGAAACTCTCTCTCAAACTCGTCCTCCAAGACAGAAACAAGGGTATCGTACTTTGAGAAATGCAGTCTACTGAAAAGCACTTCACTTGCTATTCTTTCTGCTTCTAAATGGTTAAAACCTTGCGCCACGGCATCGCAGTAGGCGGTCAGTGCCATGTCGGCTCTTGCCGTGAAAAACTCCTTGTCTCCCAATCGCTCGGGGTGATGTTCACTCATATAGCTTTCCAACTTCAATCGGAAGTAGGAAAGTTCCTTTTTGTTCTTCTGTTTCATTGTTCTTCTTGTTAAAAAGTTGGACTTCTTTTTTTTGAATCATTCATTACGGCTGTTACATCCCAATTATGGGACTTGACTTTTTCGGTGTTCTTGACGGACACAGCCGTAAGGCTTTACGCAGTACCTTGTATGCTCACTACCCATCAGGGGTTGCATTTCCTTGGCAATCTTGCTCTTGGTCACCCGTGCATAAATCTCGGTCGTGGAGATAAAGCGATGCCCCAGCATCTTGCTCACCGTCTCTATCGGAAGTCCGTTCTCCAGACAGATGGTCGTGGCAAAGGTGTGCCGTGCGGTGTGCGAGGTCGCTTGGGTATGCGGTGGCAGTCCTGCCTTAATACATATCTCCTGAATAGTTCTATTGAAATTACTGTTGCTGGGAAACTCTCGAAAGAAAAGCCCCTCCCTTCGTCCGTGGCTCACAATGGCGAGTATTTTCTCGGCAACGGGCAGCAACGGGACAATACTTCTGTTCTGTGTCTTTGTTCGGCAGAGGAAGATATATCTGCGTCCATCACCGAGCTTATAGACATCATCCATTCTGAGTTTCTTCAAATCGGAAAATGCCAGCCCCGTAAAACATCCCAAGAGGAAAATAAGTCTGCAATGGTTGTCTGTCGAGCGGTGCGGACGGTAAGCCAAGAGTTTTTGCAGGTCGTCCGCCGTAAGTGCATTGCGCTCGTAGGTAGGCGTTTCTATGTCTATGAGTTCAAAAGGGTCTTCACGAACGTATCGCTCCTGCAATGCCTTGCGAATGACCTGATGCAAGTGGCGTAGGCGGTTGCCGACACTGCTTTCCTTGTTTCCCAAGTCCCGAAGCATAAAAAGGCGATAGTCCTCAAGCAAAGTCTTGTCCACCTCTGTGGGCATACAGTCTGCCCTGCCCCTTACTTGCAGGAAATGAACAAAACTCTTGTAGCTGTCCTTAAAAGCCTTGACGGTTGCCTTGCTTAAGGTTCTGCCCTGCAATTCCTCCTTGTATTCACAAACGGATTGATATAGCTCCATAAGTGTTGGCATAGGGCGACTTTGCTGCATATAACGCTCCTTGAGGTATTCCGCCGTGATATAGTTTTCTTCCCTTAATGTACGTTCATAGAGTGAATGCAAGCACTCTTCGATTGAGTTCAGTTGCAGATTGATGCCGCTTGAATTACCTGCTGTCGCCTTGATGCGCCCTTTTCGGGCAAGCCACTCATCGGGGGAAGTTTGCAACTGCGTGGAAAACGATGAGGACGTGCCGTTGCAGGTGATACGGCAACGGATTACGCATACTCCGTGTTCATTGGTCTTGCTTCTGTCCGTGTAGAATAGTATGGAAAATGTACTTTTCATTGTGCTGCGGCTTTAGTTGGTCAGTTGATAATGTGCGAGTTGTGGAAGTATTTTCTCTATGTCCAGAAAGACACGCTCGGGAGAAGTTTCCGCATACACTTGCGTGGTTTTGATTTGACTGTGTCCGAGCATTTTGGAAACGCTCTCAATGGACACGCCCTCCGACAGTGTCATCTGCGATGCGAAGGTATGCCGTGCCATGTGATAGGTCAGCGTTTTCTGAATACCGCAAAGCCGTGCTATCTTTTTGAGGTGTATGTTTACCGTGTCGCATCCGGGTATGGGCAGCAGATACCCCTTGGGCGGTTCGTGTCGGAAAGCCCTCGTGTGAATGCCCCGATAACGCTCGATAATGGCAGCGGCTTCGGGAAGTAGGGGGATGTGGCACACGTTGCCCGTCTTCATTCTCGGCTTACGTATCCAAGTCATTCCCGCTTCGTGAAAGATGTGCTGCTCCGTCAAGTGATACACGTCGGTATAGGAAAGTCCCGTCAGGCAGGAGAAAAGGAACATGTCCCTCGACACTTTTTCATAGCCTTGCAGTTCGTCTTCTCCCAAGGCTGCGATACGGCTTACCTCCTCCCTCGTGATGTAACGTGGAGTACCCACCTCCCAACGGATGGAATGGTTGATGAAGGGATAGGTGTCAATGATATGCCGTTTATGCAGATCTTTGAGCAAGGAAGCCAGCATAGAGAGATAACCAGCCGAGGTATTGAGCTTGAATCCCTTTTCTTTGGCGAAGTAGTCCTCCAAGTCTTTGATGAGGACTGTGTCCACTTTCTGTACGGGAATATCCTCCACATGGTAGCGGTACCTGACGAAGTTTGCTAGATGCTTGCGAAAGAGCAACAGGCATTTTAGTCTGCGTTCGCTGCGGTCTATGCCCACACGCTCACGGAAGCGGTCAATATACTCGTCCGTATGATGAAGCAGTCCCTGCGCCTCGCTGTTTAGCCCGAACACCAAATCCCTTACTCGCTCTGCCATGACGCGAGCATCGGATTTTCCCGAAAGAGACTCATAAACCTTGTGAATACTCACCTGAAGACGGTCAAGTTCCTTGTTTACCGATACGGCTTCGGCACTCTTGCCCAGCAGTCGGTTCTTGCGACTGTCCCACAAACGAGGAGTACACGAGCATTTGCAACTAAATTGTACCATAGAGCGTCCTGCGCTGATGCGTCCCATGATGGGACTTTTTCCGTTTTTGTTCTGCGTACTTCTCTTGAGGTAGAAAAGCAGCTTGAATTTTTCTTTTTCCATTGTTTTTTTGCTTGCAAAATTACACTTCTTCGAGGAACTTTGAGCGATGCAAAACACTGATAATGAAAGAGAAAACACCGTTTTAGTTACCACTTTCAGCCGTCCTTTTCCTTTCATCGTTTGTCGAACGATTTGGTAACTGAACTCCCTCCTTTTCGCTCCCTTTTCTGCCTGTTTCCTATGATGCAACCCTAAGAAGAAACAAGCAATATCCGCTGTATTTCAGTCAGATATGAGTTTTATGCCATTTTCTGCTTTCTACTCCCATACTTCCGCATAGAAAGCAGCCAGTTCGGGCACTTTGATGAATGTCCTAAACCGTTCCTTCTGAATGATGTCGTTTGTGATGGAGAACTCATAGTCGGTCGACTTCTTGGCAAAGACGGCTGCCCAGGCGTCAAAACTGTTGATACCCTGCTTCTCCAAAGCCTGCGGACGGAGGTATTTGAAGAGCAAATACAATTCTGTCAGACTGTTGGAAATGGTCGTTCCCGAAAGGAAAGTGGCTCCCAAGTCCTTGCCGGACCTCTCCTGTATGGTACGAATGGCAAAGAGCATGTTTAAGGCACGCTGTGAGCCATCAGGATTGCCCAAACCCGACACACGGTCGTGGCGGGTGTTGAACATCAGGTTCTTGAATTGGTGCGATTCATCTACAAAGAGGTGGTCGATACCCATCATCTTGAAATCCACGGCATCGTCCTTACGCTCGGCGATGCTGTCCTGTATGTTCTGCAACTTGGCTTCAAGTGTCTGCTTGCGCTTCTCCAAGCCTTTGAGCATACCACGGGAGATGTCTCTTCCTTGTTGTCGCAACACTTCGAGGTTTTCCTCCACGGAGTCCATTTCCTTCTGCAGGATAGCCTCCTGTATCTCCAAGGCTTGCGGTATCATTCCGAACTGTTCATGCGTAAGTATAATACAGTCCCAGTCGTTGTTCTTGATGTCGTTGAAGATACGTTGGCGGTTCTGCTTATTAAAATCGTTCTTACCCGGATAGAGTATCTTAGCATTGGGATAAGCCTTGCGGAACGTGTCGGCAATGTCGAATACGTTTGCCTTCAGTCCGATAATCATCGGCTTGTTCGCCAAACCCAACCGTTTCATCTCGTAGGCTGCCGTACACATGATGAGTGTCTTGCCCGCTCCCACCTCGTGGTCGCAGATACCGCCGCCGTTGGTCTTGAGCATCCATACGGCATCCTTCTGGCTCTTGTAAAGGTCGGCAATGCCCAATCGTCTGAGGTCAAGGTCGGGAAATGTCTGGTGCGTACCGTCAAAGTTTGGTCGCACAAAGCAATTGAAAAGGCGGTTGTAACGGTCGGATAACTGCTGCTTGAACGTGTCAGGTGTGCGTCCGAGCCAATCGACAAAGCCCTGTCTGATTTCCTCAATCTTGGCATTTGCCATCTGGATGGCATGTCCGTCCCTTACTTTGATGGTCTTGGTCTCTCCCGTAACCTTGTCCGTCACCTCCTTGCTCTTGTTGATGTCGGGAATGGTGTTGTGCAGGGCGTGCTTGAGGAGATTGATGCCATCATAGCGGCGGAACTCACCCTGTACGGCATACTTGTGCCAGATATTAGCATTCTTTCGGTCGCAGACAATGGAATACTCGTCCATGTTGGAATGGTAGGATACGCCAATATCCGTCCCGAAAAACTCCGAAGCGAACCTGCCATAGACCTTGGCAGGTATCCAGCGTTCACCGAGATTGAAGTCAAGGTCGGCAAAAGGGATGGGTGTCGGCGTGGCGGCACGCAGGGCGGCAAAGCTCTGCTTCGCTTCCTCATGCTCCGGATGGTCCAAGAGCCACGACTCGATGCGCTCCGCTTTCTCGATCACGTTACCCGAAATGAACTTGTCGGCCACCTCATAGCCGTCCTCCTCCGGATTGTAGAAGATACGCCCCTCCAAAGCGGACAGCATATCACTTTCCTCCATGTCAGGAAGCAAGGAACTCATATAGTCAAGCTCCACCGTACCGTACTTGTTGAGTGATGCACCCAATGCCTCCATCGGGTCTGCGGCAACGGACAGTTCGGTGGTGGCAAATGCCGTAGGATGGTCAAAGATGTCTGCCTTGATGTACCTGCCGTTTTCGGAGCGTTCCAAGAAGAGCATTTCCACGCCCGTGGCATCCATCTTGATGATGTCGGTGTTCGTCTTCTGGTTAAAGTAGCCCCAGCGTGCAACATAGTCATCATACAGGTGGTTGAGCCTGCTGCGGTCTTCCCTGTCTTCTGCATGGTTCTCTGCCTCGTAGTCATAGAGACGATGATAGCACTCCCGTATCTCGATATAGGCTTTGAGACGGGAAAGCTGCGCATACGGCAAGTCCATCGGGTTGAAGGTTGGATGTCGCTTTAAGTCAGAAAGAAACCCCACCTGCCCTTTCTGCACGACAATGGAGCCGTCTCTCAGGTGAGAGTCCGGCGAAGAGAGAAAAGGGCGTGGTGAAGCGTCAAACTCCTTTCTGACTTCCGCTATCGGTTTTGGCTTGCGCTCCTCGGCTTCGTTCATGAAGTCGAAAAGTGACGGCTCACGTGAAGAGGAAGAAGCTGCTTTCCTGCTACTACGAGTACGCCGTTGAGGAATAGTTGCTGCCTTTTGCATCTTGGACTCCGATGATTTCTGGGGAACAGTTTTTGTTATAGGACGATGCGCCTGTGAAGTTCCTGAATTATCCTTGATTTCATTGTTCACACGGCTGACCTCTCTTGTCCAAAGGCTGTATTCCTCAGGGGCAAATAGTGACAGCTGCTCCGGTTGTCCGATGTCTTCTATGTTATTGTCCACCACCGGATGATGATCGTCATCAAAGAATATCGTCTGTCCGTTCATCTCTCTTGGGGATTCAATATCCGTACGGATTTCCCGTTGTTCCTGCTCGTATTGATGATGAAGCGTCAGGGCGGGTACGCCTTCGGGCGCAGGTTCAACGTTTATGGACGATTGCTCTGACACAGATTGCTGTGGTGCAGACTCCGATGATGGTGGTTGCAATGGAGTGGTCTCTCTGCTGGAAACGGTATTTTCTGTTGTCTGTGCCTTGGTAATGGTAAAATCGTCCGGTTCTATGACTTGCCCGATATTAATTCCTGTTTCAGTTTCTAATTCTTCCTTGGGCGTTTTGATTTCAGATGTTCCGTTCACAGTCTCCTTTACGGTGTCTTCTGTCTTTGTTGCCGCTTCTTCCTTGATTTCCTCTGCTACCATTTTTTCTTTGGTATATTGTCCCCTGACGATTTCTTCCAGTTCGGCTATCTCGTGCAATTTCTTAGGAGAGAAATACAGGTCACGTTCAATCCCCAGTCCTCTTACCTTCACTCCTTCCATTTCATCGAGGGACATATTGCCAAGCTCCCAGCCGTACCCCATCGTGACAGCACCGAAGCCAATGCGGCTCTTAGGGTCATATTCCAAAAGGTAGGCTGTGTATGCTCCCATAGGGAAGAAATAGCGTGCATAGGCAACCTTATCGCCTATGAGTTCCTTTTCCGTTGAATAGAGTTTGGGCAATTGCTTCCTGATGTGGTCAGGCATGAGGTTATGGGCGTCAGTATCGTCTTCATCCTTTATTTCCTGAATTTGCGGTTTTTCTTCCGTCCGCACGTCAACTCCTAATTTTTGCAGCATCTCGTCAACCCTCACCTGCCATTCTTCCTTGGTCATCGGTATGCCAGTTTCATAGAGCTTGCGGTCGATACGCTGTCCCATTTCAAGGGAGAGCTGTGTTCGGAGACTTTCTGCCATTTCATCAATCCCTCCTGTGAACCGATACTCCCACGCCGGTCTTCCATAAGGGTCTGTACCCATTATGCGCTCTGTGGCAATGGTGCGATGAGAAATGTCTTTCCAATCTCCTACAAAAAGAGAGTTATGCTTGAAGACGACTGAAGAGCCTTCTTCTTTGGGAACAGAAACGGTTTCTACGAACTGCTGTTCAATGCCCTTGCTGATTTCTTTACCTGTTTGCTTCTGCAGGACAATGAGGTCACTACCCACGTCCGTACCTGCATTGTCTGAAAACATACCCGATGGCAGTCGGAGGACAGAGATAAGGCGGCTGTTCTGCATGAGGTAACGGCGTATGGCTTCATTGCGGGGACTGTCCAAAACGCCCTGTGAGGTGATAAATGCCAGTAAGCCACCTTCCTTGATGCAGTCCAGACCTTTCACGAAGAAGTAATTGTGAATGGCACGTGTTGACTCACGTTTAAGAGTGCCCCTGCCTTTGCTATACTCTCGGTCATAGACCATAAAATCACCGAAAGGAATGTTACTTGTAATAAGGTCGTACTTGTCCTTGTCTTCTAACTCCCCAATGGCTTCAAAAGGCTCGTTTCGGACGAACACGTTGCCTTTACCATAAGGGTGCAGGGCTTGTGAGATGCGGGCAGTAAGCAGGTCTTTTTCCATTGCATCTACAACTCCAGCCTGCCTTGCAAAGGTCTCGGCAAATGCACCCATACCTGCTGATGGGTCTAAGCATCGTCTTACCTGCAGGTTTGTGGAGACAAGTGCGTCTGAGATGGCTGAAACGATACGGGTATCGGTATAGAAGGAGGTCAGTACGCTCGCCTTGATGCTCTCCCAATACCGCTTGGCGGTGTTGGCATCTACGGCTTCACGATAAATCATCTGCTTGAGTTGTTGTGTCGGCTCAAAGAGATTCTGTTCAGACTTACTCCAATAGCGTATGTCATCGGGATTGTCCGTGCGGTTGAGTACACATTTCAAGCCACCGAAGCCCTGATAGTTTCGTAAGATACTTTTTTCAGCTTCGGTGGCTTCGCGGCGTTCTTTCTCTAATCGCAAGACCACACGGATAGCTTCCGTGTTGGCTTGCAGGACTTCTTTCTTATTGTATGCCATAGTGTTTTTAAAAATTAAGGTGGAGGTAAAAAGGTCGGGAGATATAAGTATTACCTCCCGATCTATATCTGTAAATCTCCGTTTCTGTCGGGATTATTTTCCTCTTTGTTTTCCTTTCTTGTTCTCAAACTCAAAGGAAGTGGTGTAATCTTCGCCCAGAACCAGTCGGGCATTGAATTTCTTTCCTGCCTTGCTGGTCAGCCCTTTAAGAATAGGCGTACGACCAGAGTTTATCAAGTCACGGATATTATCTTCAGATAGAAGTATACCGCAGACTTCACGAAACACATGGAAGCCACAGGTTTCATGTCTGCACTTGGCTACCTTGGCATAGATGCCGACACTTTGCTGTCCGCATTTTGGGCAGCGGTAAACAGGATAGGACTTTTGTTCGGGAGTAAGTGAAAGGAGTTCCTCACAGATGGTACTTACATAAGAGTTGATGCCTTGTGAGAACTTATCAGATGGCATCTTTCCTGCTTCAATAGCGGCAAGGGCAAGTTCCCAACTGCCTGTCATCTCTGCATTGGCGATCTTCTTGTCCTTGACAATCTCATAGACAGCCAGGCCTTTTTCTGTCGGTATGATGGCTTTCTTGTCTCTTCGGATATAGTCACGGAGGATAAGCGTTTCGATGATATTGGCACGGGTGGCAGGTGTTCCGATACCACACTCCGCCATTGCTTTCTTACTTTCTGCATCTTCAACCTCTTTTCCTGCGTTCTCCATAGCAGAAAGTAAGGCTGCCTCCGTGTAGAGTGGTTTAGGTTTGGTCTTATGTTCCGTGATTTCAGCATTAAGCAGTGTCAGGAGTTCACTCTGAGCCAAGTTTGGCAGCGAAGACAAAATCTGTTCATCGTCACCCTCTTTCCTTTCTGCTTCAGTTACCTTGTCTTTCTTCACAGCCTTCCAACCCAAGGAAATTTGTCGACATGCTTTCCAAGTAAAAGTACTGTTGCCATCCGTAAACAGTACCTGCATGCGTTCTTCCTCTGAATCGGGGGAAAAGGCTTCGACAAAGCGATTGCTCACCATCTGGTAGACGGTCGCTTCATCTGTTGACAATCCTGATGGTGTTTCACCAGTCGGGATGATGGCGTGGTGGTCGGTAACCTTGGTATTGTCCACAGAATGGCGGTTAAGTGGATTTGATAGTGGCATGCCTATCTTGCGCAGCAGGACGGGTACTTCCTCGAAAACATCCTCGCTGATGTATCGACTGCCTGTGCGGGGATAGGTCGTGATTTTCTTCTCATAGAGGCTCTGGGCTACCGAGAGGGTCTTGTCTGCAGAAAAGCCATGGCGTCTGTTGGCTTCCTTCTGCAAGGCAGTAAGGTCGTACAAGAGTGGTGGCGGTGTACCAGCCACCTTTCTTACGACCGATTCCACTTTAAGCCGGCTCTGACTGCGAAGTGCAGCGAGGGCTGTCTGTGCCGATGCTTCATTCTCATAGTCTTTACAGCCAACGGCTTTTATTGACACGCCCTCTTTTTCTGTAAAAACAGATAATTTCCAATAGGGTACGGAAGAAAAATCACGGTTCTCTATGTACCGACGGCAGACCATTGCAAGGGTTGGAGTTTGTACCCGTCCCAAGGAATAGCCTCCCCTGCGGGCAATGGAAAGCGCACGGCTAGCATTGATACCCACGAGCCAGTCGGCTTCGCTTCTTGCCTTGGCGGAGTGGTAGAGATTGTCATAATGGCTTCCGGCCTTGAGATTGGAAAGTCCCTCACGAATAGCCTTATCGGTGAGTGAACTTATCCAAAGTCTTTCGAAAGGCTTTTTACAATCAAGATATTGATAGATGTATCTGAAGATAAGTTCACCTTCACGTCCTGCATCGGTGGCGACGATGATGCGGTCTGCCTTGTCAAAGCAGGAGCGTATCACTTTGAGTTGTTTTAATGCTACAAGGTCTGATACATACTCCTTGTCCTTACGTACTTGTCGTACCACTAACTGAAAAGGATTGGGACGAATGGGCAGATCTTCAGCTCTGTAGGCAGAAAAACCGTAGGTTTCGGGCATGGCAAGGGCGATGAGGTGTCCCATTGCCCAAGTAACGACATAGCCACAGCCTTCCATATATCCTTCTTGTTTACTCTTTGCCCCTACGATGCGGGCAATATCTCTGGCTACCGAGGGCTTCTCGGCGATAATACAAGTTGTCATAGTGCTGAATGGTTTTAAGGTTACATTCTACGTCCACGAGATTTCTTCTGTTTGTTCTCGTCCTGCTTTTGCTTCTGCTCGGCAGTAGGCTGTGTCTGTCCGGTCTTCAATGGCTCTTTCACATTCTTGGTGGCTTCATTCGTCTTACCGTGGTTATTCACGGCTACCTGCGTCTTGTGCTCTTCGGCTACGGCAACGACCTTTTCCTTGCCGGTTTCCTGCTTCTTGTCAGGATTCCATTTATAAAAGCGTGGGCGGTTCTGTTCCTTGTCCATGCGAACATAGGCGTTGAATGATTGTCCCTGTTTATCCACCATATTCTTTAGATATAGTGTGTGACCGCTATCCAAGGCTTCACGCTGTTTTTCTGATAACTCCAAGCCGCAAAGCTTATGTGGGATACCTTGCTGCTGTGTCTGCTGCTGCCGTTCCTTAAATCCACGGTTATTGTCGAAGATGAACTCAATGCCTTTCCGCTCGGCATTGACCTGCAAAGTTGCATCAAAGGTCTTACCACTCTTGGCGGTCATGCCTTCCACTTTCACAGCTTTGCCCTCCACTAGGTCTTTATACTGGGCATCAGAAAGTGTCACGCCCTTGATTTCCTTGGGAATGTTCACACGGTCGGCACGCAGGGCTACAATCTCGTTGGTCTGCGGGTCGATGGAGACGTAGGCGGCAAACGGTTCCCCGTTCTTGGGGGTTACCTCAATGGTCTTGCCGAGATTACCCGTAGTGAGGAGCTGCTCCTTTTCTTCGGGAGAGAACTTGTAGCCCATATAGGGAAAATCGAGTTGCGGTTCCTTTCTCAAAGGATGAATTGCCAAACCAATATTGCCACTATCGTCCGTACGGAACGCTAGACGTGCTTCAGTGTAGATAGTAGTGTCTCCAATAGGTACGGCAATCGTCACGAGATTACTCTTCTGCCAATTAAGCATTTTCTCTAATTCTCCGCCTTGTTCCAACCGTTCACGGGAAAGGCCAAGACTGTCGAGCATCTTCCAATCCACCTTTTCGGGGTTAATGGCGGTAGCATTCTTCTGCTGGGGCAGATAGTCCCCAAAGGGAACGCCCATCTCTGCCAGTTGCTGTTTGCTTTCGGGCTTTTCACGGCTTTGCAGCATGGTGCGCAGATTGTCCACGCCTTGCTCCACATTGTCTGCCACGACCTTGTACAACCCGAAATGAGTCGGGTTGTTGAACTGTTTGAGGAAGTTGGTCATGAAGTTCTTCAGAAGTCCATCCTTGTTGTTGAACTTCAGGAACGCTGCTTGATTGGCAGCGACAGCCTCAGTGGTTTTAAGGTTTCCCTTTTCGTCAACACTGGATACGACGGACAATTTACCCGCTTCCTGATCGTTCTTCACTTCCGTGCGGTCTTCCAAGACCAGTACGTAATTGTCATTGCTGTTTGATTCCATTGCCTAATTATTTTAATGATGAATACTATTATCAAGCAGCTAAATTATGGATATAAATATAATGTGGAAAGCACTGGGGAAATTAAAGGAGAAATAGGAAAATCATGGGAAGAACAATTATGAATTTTCCTAAAGTTTTCATGTCATTAGTATCTTTCCTATAATGTTCTAAATTCTTTTGATGACGAGAAAAACAGAATTCTAATGATATTCGCTATTATTTCAAAGGCTCCATTGGGGATAACTCCCTTCCCAAATACCAGTTATCATTTCTTGCAATAGCTGATAGCAGCGTTGGCAACCTGCTTCTACAAAGAGATGATTGGAGCATCACTTTCCACAACGTTCCAATTAGAATCTGCACAGTTCAAATTGTAATAGCTATTAATAGTATATTGGTCATACAAAACACTAAATATTATGGTACAGAGAAAGGACAATAACCTGATATTCTGTCTCTTTATGTAACTATTCAGCGATAAGGTGTATAACTATTATTGATTATCAATAAGTTACATAAATAGATACATGCAAATTCTAATAAAGAATGTCATTTCAAGCCTTTTTGCCACAATGTTACGTTTATAAGTTCTCGATATTCAACGTTCATTATCGCTGAATAGTTACTCCTTTATGTATAAATGTTATTATATGTTAAAATAATGATGTTTTTAAAGACGTTTTTTTGTATTTTATATTTTTTCTGATTAACTTTACCCATCAAATATCATTGTGTAGCTTTTATTCTGTTGATAATTCATAAAGAGTTCATTCATGACCAAGAGCAAATACAGATATTATCTAATAATAGAAAAGAATATTAATTCTGTAATCGTATTTTTTTCTTCCCTACTAATGCTCTGTATAGCACTAGTACCTTTAAAGAATGTGCCATATTACATCATTTTTGGTAAAACGGTATTCTTCCTCTATTTTACTTTATTACTCTTCTTTTTGTATGCAATAAGAGTTTTATTAACCCATAAAAAAATACGTTATTCAGTTATAGACATCATAATACTAATATATGGTACTTATCTGTTGTGGAATTGCAATTATAATGGTCTGTTATTCTCTAATAGGGCTCTTGAGATTGAGGCATGTTTTATCTTATACATTGTACTAAGATCCTGCCAATCCATTCACTCTTGGAGTATTATCATTTGTGTAATGCTATTAGGGGGTATTCTGCAAGGAATATTAGGAATTTCGCAATTATTAGGGCTAACAACATCAAATAATGTTTATTTTACAATTACAGGTAGCTTTTATAACCCTGGCCCCTATGGGGGATACCTAGCTAGTTTATACCCAATAGCTCTTGGAATAAAATTATATAAAGACCCAATTCGTCTTAAACTTAATATTGAAATTTTAAAATCAAAAATTACAAATTATCTATTAGATATCTGCCTTATAATTCTTTTATTTACAATAATCATTAGTCAATCGCGAGCCGCATGGTGTTCGACTATTTGTGTAACTATATATTTTGCTCTTTACAAAATAAAGAATGTTAAGGAAAAGAATAAAAATTTCGTTTTAAATAAAAAGAAAACAACAACAGTTTTACTATTATGCCTCATTGCTACTAGTATTATAATTTATGTATTGATTCATTTAAGAATTACATCTGTAGCAGGTCGTCTCTACATATGGAAAATTTCAAGTAATATCGTTGATAAAAATAATTTCTTAACAGGTGTAGGTCTTAATAGGTTTAATCCAATATACATGATAAAACAAGGAGAATATTTGGAAAATGATCCTCTTTCTCCTTTTTCGATGCTGGCAAACAACACTGAATACTGTTTTAACGAACTTTTCCAATCTTTCATAGAGACTGGGCTGATTGGCCTTGTTCTGTTGGTGTGCATTATTCTTTCTATTTTGTTTATTCGTAACAAGAATAATAGAGAATGGATGCTAATTGTAAAAGGTGGAATAATAAGTATTACACTATTTTCTTTTTTCTCATATCCCTTCCATGTCCTCCCCATACTTCTTATCTTTTTTGTTTATATAGCTTTTGGGGCTTTTCTATCTCCTGTGGGGCACATTTATATATTGAATAAGACACTATCGCATATAATGTCTTTCGTTTTATCAATAAGTCTATGCACTATATGCATCTTCATATATGAGAAAGTCAGTTTCTACTATCAAGCCTTGAAGAATTGGAATACAGCTGTTTTAGTTATGGCAAATTATAATTATGTGGAAAGTTTGCCTTTTTACAAGGCTGCTCATTCGGCATTGTATCAAAATGGATATTTTCTAAATGACTACGGGAAAGTTCTCTATTTGATGGGAAATTTTTCAGCGAGTAATAAAATTTTGTTTGAAGCTGCAAATGTTCATATTACCTCATTTACCTATCTAACAATAGGTTTAAACTACGATAAACTTGACAATTTTATGTTAGCTGAAAAGTATTATAAGAAAGCATATTGGCTATGCCCGGAAAGGCTCTATCCATTGTATCTACTCGTAAAGTTATACGAAAGACATGGAATGCTTCAAGAAGCGTCTTCATTAGGGAATATTGCCTTACATAAAAAAACAAAAATAAATTCTATAGCTATAAAACAGATGAGGGAAGAAATATTCTCAATTTTAAACAACAATAAAGAACAATAAAATTATGAGGAAATTATCACTTACACAATTGTTCCCATTATTTCTAATGATTGCAGCTTGTTCACAACCTGTAAAGGAAATGAAAAATCCTCAAAAAGGAAAGTTGTTAAATAAGATAAGTTGTGTCCTTAAGGGAGAGAAACAGTTTCTATTAGATTCTATTTCTGCACCAAGACCTTCATATATGCAGGTAATTCAAAATCAAGATCACAGATTATTAACATTTCTAAACGAATATGATTCCTCTATTTATTTTTATGACTATTTGACGACAAGGTTTGTTAAAAAAATCGATTTTGGTTCTGAAACTAATGACATTATAAAACCTGCTGGATATTTTATCTGTGGAGATGATAGTCTATTCATGCTTGATAAGGCAAGAATGGATCTTGTTGTATTTAATAAAAATAAAATAGTCCAACGAATTCCGTTAAAAGACAGTCGGTTAAAAGATTGGCCCAATAATTATCCACAATATCTTCTTAGCACCGTCAATCCAATCTCTAAAATTAGAGGTGAACTAATTTTAATAGGACAACTTTTCTGGTCTATACGCCAAAATGATATTACAAAATTCCATTTTGCAGCATATATTGACATAAAACAGGGAAAAGTCAAATATTATCATACATATCCAGAAGAGATATACGGAAATGGTGCAAATTGGGAAGGTGGACTATTCACTTCTGTTTTTTACACGATTTCACCGGTAGGACAACTAATCCTAAGCTTTCCTCCATCACATAGTTTATATTTTGCTAATCTTTGCACAAACTCGTATAAAAGTATCTATGGTGGTAGTAATAATGCAAATACAATATATTCCATAGACTATAGCGATACAAGGGAAACTCCAAATGAATTAAGCTCACAAAGCTATATTGGACAAGATGTATATAGTGCTATTTTATATGACTCTTTTCGAAAACTATATTATAGATTTATGTTAGCAGGAGTCCCAAATTCTTCAATCGGAAATTCAAAGGAAAAGAAAGTTTTATCCATAATCGTCATGGATAAAGATTTTAAGTATCTTGGCGAATCAAAAATAGGACCATGTAGTGAATGGAACTGGAAAAACTCCTTTGTCACATCCGAAGGACTGAATATCGAATATAATACTCCAAAAGATTTTAATGAGAATTATTTAACTTTCAAGACATTTATATTTAAGAAGATTTGATTATGAAAAGATATATCTATATTTTACTAGGATACTTACTGCTAGGAACTATCGTCTCCTCCTGTAATAGGAAAAGCACTTTTGATGAAGAGAGCTTTTTTATCAATGCTATTGATCATGCACAAATTTCTAACTCCTATAAATGGATAGTCATCATACCAGGGGCAGGTTGCTCCGGATGTATACAGGAAGGAGAATTCTTTATGAAGAATTATATAAACAATAGTAATATCTTGTTTGTCTTGACAAATTTATCATCACTGAAAATATTGCAATCCAAAACAGGGGTTAAAATAAAAGAACATTCAAATATTTATATAGATCGAGGTAATGATTTCTACTTACCTACAATAAATTCTGTATATCCATGTGTCATTAGAATGGAAAATGGAAGAATGACAAAATTCTCTTTCCAAACGCCCCAGACTACCGCCCTATATGATCTTGAACAAATTCTTGAAAATTCAAAGTAGCCCAAATGGCTATATATGTTTAACAATAAAAAACAATTAATTATGAAGAAAAAACTTCTAAGTGTTGGTATTGCCTTCTGTTCAATAGTGGCAATATCTTTAGCTGCCCTAAATGGAGGGTAAAGTCTTATTCAGGAATCAGCCTGGCTGATCTTGTAAGTACGACCGAAGTGAATGCAGAGTGTGCCCTAGGCTCAGACTGCTCCGCAAGCGGGAAATGCCTGAGTAGTGCAGGAATCTGTGTGTTCGCTGTGGATTATCGTGACTGCGATCCGTACAAGTAATCTAATCTTAGCATGGGCTGCAGCCGCAGCCCATGCTACGTAATTGTATGAAGCATTCTATGAGAACCTGTAAGAATCTCGGAGTGTTTCTCCTGCTGAGTCTGTTCTTCCTGACTGCATCCGGTCAGAATCAACCGCATACTGCACAAGATTTGGAGGTAATCCATGCGGCACTGCCTCAGGACCAGCCGTACATGCTCTTCAGCAAGGAGACCTATGAGACGGGGGAAGACATGTGGTTCAAAGCCTGGCTGTTCGACCGCTCCTTATTGACACTGTCGAACAGGAGTCAGACTCTCTTTCTGAGAATCTATGATTCCGCCGACAGCCTTGTGTGGAACGAGAAGTATCCGATCTCCGGTGGGCGGGCGGAAGGACACGTCTTCATCGGGGAACATTGGAAAACCGGGGAGTACAGGGTGGAGGGATATACTCAGTCTTCGTTCTATGCAGACAGTACGGAAGCCGTCTTTCCTCAAAAGATATGGGTTGTTGACCGAATCGACAAACAGGAACCACAAGACACGAGAACAGGACTACAGAAAGACAACATCAGACTTGGCTTGTATCCAGAAGGGGGCTATTTGGTTCAGGGTATAAAAAACTATGTTGCATTTAAGGCAACAGACAACCAAGGTA
>NZ_BAJQ01000007.1 GCF_000613785.1 Segatella oulorum JCM 14966
TAGGTGGCAACGTTCGTGCTACCGATTGATGCCACCTTGCACATAGGTGGCAACGTTCGTGCTACCGATTGATGCCACCTTGCTCAGGTAGTCACGTTCGTGCTACCATTTGGTGCCACCTTTGGCTCGGGTAGTCACGTTCGTGCTACCGTTTGATGCCACCTTTGGCTCTGGTGGCAACGTTCGTGCTACTGTTTGATACTACTTTTGCTCAGGTAGTCACGTTCGTGCTACTGTTTGATACTACCTTTGGTTAAAATATACGAATAAGTGTGATAGTTTACTTCGCTATTCACCTATTCTATCATTGTTAGTGTTGTGTTTTGCATGGCGTTTCACCTATTATATAACAGACAGTGTGACGGTTTGCATGGCATTTCACCTATTATATAATAGACCGTGCGTCGGTTTGCATGACGTTCTGTGCTCCGCACGAGCATTCGAGCCATCGTTTGCATCAGCATGATGAAAAGCGGGAACAGAAGTGGTTAATAGAAATGGATGTCGCTGATGATGTAGCCACCGACAGCGGCATTGAGTTGCTGCACCAAACGCTGCCGCATCATGCTCAGGTCCTGCCGAAGTGCTGGGTTAAGCACTTTCACATACAACGTTTGGTTTTTTATGAACCGCTCGCCGGTGAGGCGTGCCACCGTTGCGCCTGCTACCGTCGGCCAAACATCCAGCAGTCGCTTCTGCTTCAACGGAGTTTCCAGCCCTTCGTTGCGCAGAAAGGTTTGCAGCAAATCTCCTAAGGGTTTTACATCGCGCTTAAACATGGCTTTCGAGGGTTACGTTGCCGTGAGCCACGGCGTAAAGGTGATAGTCGAAATTTCCTTTGCCCAAAATCATGTCCAGATGCGTGCGATTGGTGTCGGTGATGAAGATTTGGCCAAAGGCTTCACCGCTGACGAATTGGATGATGCGCTCCACGCGTCCGGCATCCAATTTGTCGAAGATGTCGTCGAGCAGCAACAGCGGTTTCTGCTCGCCCGACTGCCGGTGCAGGAAGCTATACTGTGCCAACTTCAAGGCCAAGGCAAAGGTTTTGTGCTGCCCTTGGCTGCCCTCGCGCTTCATGGGGAAGCCGTCCAACAGCATTTCTAAATCGTCGCGATGGGTGCCGTGGAGTGAATAGCCCACGGCCAAGTCTTTGTAACGGTCACGCTGAATGGTATCCAACAGCTCCCCGCGCTGCCCATGCGAAACGTAGCGCAGTCCCACCCGCTCGCTGCCACCCGAGATGTAACGATAGATCTCTTGGAACACCGGCACCAGCTGGCCGACAAAGGCGGTGCGCTTTTGATAGAGTTCGGTGCCATGCGCAGCCATCTGCTCCTCCCAGATGCTGAGCAACGCCGTGTCGGCCGCCTCGCCCTGCTTGAGCATTGCATTGCGCTGCTGCAACGCCTTGTTATAAGCCATGAGCGATTCCATATAGGCGTGGTCATACTGTGAAATCACTACGTCCATCAACCGTCGGCGCTCTTCGCTCCCACCCTCGATCAATGCAGCATCAGCAGGCGAGACAAACACCAGCGGAATGAGCCCTATGTGCTGTGCCAAGCGCTTATATTCCTTCTTGTTGCGCTTGACATGCTTCTTCGTTCCGCGCTTCATGCCGCAATAAATGTGCTCTTCATCGCCCTGGTCAGAGCGGTAATCCCCCTCCAAGACAAAGAAGTCCTCATCATGCCGCATCACCTGCGCGTCAATCGGATTAAAGGCACTGCGGCAGAACGACAGATAATAGACGGCATCTAAAATGTTGGTCTTTCCTTCGCCGTTATTGCCAATGAAACAGTTAAGTTTCGGCGACAGATCAATCGTCGCAGTCTGGATGTTCCTATAATTTAAGATGGATAATCTACGTAATATCATATTGGTGTACAAAGTTATGGGTTTATCATGAATAACGAAAAAAAGAGGCCATAAATTTCACCAATTGAGATTATTTCAGTAATTTTGTGACTGCCTTTCTTGCGCACCTTTCAGGACGCAGATACGCTGAGAACAGAATACAAATAGAAAAGACAGAATAAACAAATGACAAACATCAAAGAACAAGGAGCACTCGAGAATGGGGCGCTCATGAAGTCGGAAGCTTTCGCTATGAAGTATCGGAAAGCCATCATCATCGCAGTTGCTGCCATCATCATCGCAGTGGTGGGCGGATTTCTCTACAAGGCCTATGTTGCACAGCCGCGCGAGGAAAAAGCAAGCACGGCCTTAGCAAAAGGGCAGGAGTATTTTGATGCCGAGCAATTCGACAAAGCCTTAAAGGGTGACGGCGCAGGCTACGCAGGCCTATTGAATATCATCAGCGACTACAGCAGCACCGATGCGGCGAACTTAGCTAACCTCTATGCAGGGCTTTGCTATGCCAATTTAAACAAATGGGACGATGCAGTGAAGTATTTAGATGCCTACAGCCCGGCAGACGATGCCATGGTTAGTCCCGCAGCAATCGCGGCACTCGGCAATGCTTATGCCCACGTAAACCAGCTCGATAAAGCCATCGATAATCTGGAAAAGGCTGCTGAGATGGCCGATAAGCAAGCCAAAGACGGCGTTAATAACTCCATCGCTCCCACTTTCTATCTGCAAGCCGGCATCCTGTTGGAGAGCCAAGGTAAGAAGGACAAGGCGCTGGAACTCTACCAAAAGATTAAGGCTAACTATGTAAACGCACAGCTCGTGCAAAGCCAAGAGATAGATAAATATATCGAAAGAGCTTCACGATAATGGCAACAGCATTACATCATCTCTCGGATTACGACCCGGCTACCGTTCCCGATGCCAGCAACATGTGCTTCGGCATCGTGGTGGCTGAATGGAATCCTGACATCACTGGCGCCCTCTTATCGGGTGCTATGGCAACACTAAAACAGCATGGTACGCTGCCCGAGAATATACATGTGAAAACTGTCCCGGGCAGTTTCGAGCTCATCTATGGCGCACACCAAATGGTGTTGCATGGCGGTTATGATGCCGTTATCGTGTTAGGGAGTGTAATCCGTGGCGAGACTCCCCACTTCGACTATATCTGTCAAGGTGTAACGCAAGGTATTGCCCATTTGAATGCCACACAGGAAATCCCTGTCATCTATGGCCTTCTCACCACCAACGACCTGCAACAAGCACTTGATCGCTGCGGTGGGAAATTGGGGAATAAAGGGGATGAGTGTGCCATTGATGCGATAAAAATGGCCAAATTCTAATCAACAGATGAAACTCTACCAATTAATACAAGCTTATTCGTTTGACGAGCTCATGCCGGTCATCAATGAAATGTTCCCCGGCACGGCCAAATACCGCGAACCATTAAAGGAGGCTTATACCATATTGGAATCGCTTCGTCCCGTGAACTCTTCCAAAAGCATTCGTTACAAAATCATGAAAGGAAACGGAGACGAGCAATACATGGGAGCCGAAGATGCCAACTTTAGAGGCAACTGGGAAGTGATTATCGGTAAAGATGTCTCGCGTGAGAAAGGAGTTGATTTGAGTGACATAGAACTCTTGGCCAACTGTATCGTTAACATATGCTTCATCAGCAACTCCCCTAAACGATTTGAGCAAGCACATCAAGCGCTCTTGCAAGAATAGGACGAAGGTTTAGAATACGAGTATAACTCATGCAACGCGGTGGGAACAGATTTTGTTTCCATCGCGTTGCACGACTTTAGGTACCTTACGCTTTTAAAAAGCAACTGCTCATGCAACTGATAGGTTAATTGTACCCATTGAATGGCTCCATCGTTGCCGAGCCCTCATGCGCAATACCATCTCGTTTCAATACGCTTTTTATCGTCAAAGCAACCACCTTACAATCGGTGAGGAACGATAAATGGTCGACATACCACACATCATAAGCAAACTTTTCACTCCAAGTGAGTGCGTTGCGACCATGACATTGCGCCCAACCTGAGATACCAGGTCTGACCTCATGCCGGCGTGCCTGTGTGGCATTATACAAGGGTAGATATTGAACCAGCAAAGGGCGTGGCCCTATTAAACTCATATCGCCTTTCAACACGTTCACAAATTGCAACAATTCGTCCAAGGAAGTAGACCGTACGAAAGCACCAACACGTGTAATCCGCTCCTCATCAGGCAATAGATGACCAGCTGCATCGCGTGCATCAGTCATCGTTTTAAACTTGATCACCTTGAATATCTTCCCCCTTTCCCCGGACGCTCCTGTAAAAAGAATGCTCCAGCACCACGATTAGCGAAATGCAACCACACTGTAAGCAACAACAACAATGGTGACAAACAAAGAAGCACCAAAAACGAAATCACGACATCTAAAAAGCGTTTGAAAAATTTCCGATACATAAGTCTTCTTTAAAGTGATTGATAGCATTGCAAAACAGCCTGCCACACATGCTCCCGCTTATAACATGTAACAATTTGTTCACGCGCATTATGCGCCATACGCCCCACGTCATCAGGATGATTTATAAACCACTCCATGGCATGATATAGCGCATTTTCCATCACTGTACCTCCGGATTTGGTCAACAGTCTTCCCTCATCTGAAAGTGGAGCTACAATGATTTTCCCGTTCAAACCATCCTTGATAATTTCATTACATCCATTGATATTGGTCACAATAGAAGCCAATTCCAAAGCACCTGCTTGCAAAGGAACATTGGGAAAGCCCTCCCGATAGCTAGGAAAAACTAGTGCATCAGCTGCTAAGAGATAAGGCGTACATCGTTTTGCCAGCCAACCCACACAATATGGGGATTATTTTTAATCTCGTTTTCAGCCACTTCGCCCACAGCATCCCCCGACTCAAAACTCCCTACTATAAGGAGCTTTGCCTGCTGATAACCATTCACATGCAATCGATTTAAGGCGTGAAGCAACTCTATAATTCCTTTATCTTTCACCAAGCGACCTACAAAGACAAAAATAAAATCATTGAGATTGAAGCCTAAAGTCGCTCGAATTGAAGCACGATTTGGTGCACTTTGCTCCGTCATTTCCATGCTTTTACTAAAACGATGATCATGCATAAGATCCGCTTCTGTCCTACTCACTGAAAAAGAGTCGGTATCAATTCCGTTGATATTCCCATTTCCCAAAACTGCAAGCGGCTTCTTCGTGATACCATCAACCTGCAATGTGTGCAACACTCCGTTCCCTTCAGGAATCACCTTCGTCGCGAAAAGACAGGTAAGCCGTTCCATTGTCTTTAAAATGAAACGCAACATGCCGTTGGCACCTTGATAACGTAGGCCTGTAACGGTGTATATACGATGGGGAACCCCCACCACTTTCCCGGCAATCATTGCCAACAAAGACCCCTTTGGTGTGTTGGCATGCAAAATATATGGACGTTCCTTTTTAAAAAGCTTCATCAGACACCACAAACTTTTAACATCCGCAAAGGGACGGATTTCACGCTCCATGGACACATTGATTACACGAATTCCTTCACGCTTAGCCAAGTCATGGAGCACGCCTGTATCGGCAGAAACACCCACAACCTCATAATATTGATTGAGGAATTTCAACTGCCCCACCAATAAGTTATAAAGCGATATGTCGACCGTTGTCAATCGAATGAGTTTTTGTCTATGAGCTTGCATAAATCTTCTATATGATGTATTTTGTATTGGGGCAAACAGCTTTCATCGACATTAAACTGCTGAGAATGGATATTCTGCCCGTCATCCAACAAGCAAATTGTTATCCATCCCAAAGCATTTGGCCATGCAAAATCTTTTTTAGGATTATCGCCTACATAGAATATTTCACTATTTTCGCCATAGCGTTGCTGCACATCCTGGAACGATTTTCCTTCTGTTTTTTCTGATCCAAATGCTTCCGAGATATAAATATCCTGCTCTCCAAAATACTTTTTTATCTCTAATGCCGCTATTTTATTTTGCTGTGTTAAGGTTCGTCCGTCAGTAATTAATCCCATTCTGATACCCTTTTCATGCAAATGTTCTAAAGTGTGTTGCGTTTCAATGCCTAATGTAATCTGTGGAACGTGTGCCCGATAATGCAAAAGTAAGTTTTGCATCGTCAAATCATGTAAGGAATGAGATGCTAACAAGCACTGGAAGACATTCTCACCAGCCTGCCAATAGCCCATCATCTCTGCATAAATTCCTTGCAAATGATAATTTGTTTCAATAAAAGAAGCTATCTCTCGGTAGGCCGATTTCAGAAAATCGACTTCGTGATAGAGTGTATCATCTAAATCAAAAAAAACGACTTTATCCTTCATGAACAATAATTTCGCGGTCATAACGCAACATCAGCGTATGGTTTTTCCAATTATCTTGATACGTTATTTTCTCACCTAAACAATACTCTCTCAACATAAATTCCGCAAAATTTGCCCCAGCATAATAACTTAACGGGTAGCCACCGCCAAAACGAGGATTAATTTCTATACCATAAACACGCTCATCAGCCTCACGATAGAACAACTGAATACAAATGCACCCCACAACGCCAGGCAAATAATTCATGCGCTTTTTGAGGAATGCTACTAAACTGTTTTTTTGCGTAATGCCTTTATTGATTTCGCCAGCACGAATCTTTAAGCGTTCCCGCGGTACAATACTCTTCACTTGATGATCGCTTCCATAATACATATCCACCGTAAATTCTTTAAACTCTTCGGGGTTGATATACTCCATAAAAATAAGCTTTTCATCAGCCAACAACTCCGAAGTCAACTCCTCTTGATGACGGATGACATGAAGGTTAGTACTTAAAGAACCATCGTAGGGCTTGGCAAAAAGGGGGAATGTTGGATGAAACTTATCTATTTCTCGAGGCACATCAATCCCCAAATCAGCAAAGAGTTTGGCTGTCTTTCGTTTATCCCGACACTTTGAAATAAACTTTTCATCCGACACCATCACATGAATGCCTGCTGCAGCAAATACTTCTTTGTGCTGTGCCAGTATTAAAAGTTCTGTGTCAATCGTAGGAACAAGGATACCTATATCATGTAATTGACATAGTTCTAACAAGTGTGTGATGTAAGTAGGAGCGGTACATCGCTCTACTTCAAAACAACCATCCGACACATATCCCGCAGGTGCCATTCGCGGATTCATATCTGTTGTAAACACTTTTCCTTCAAGATGCAAAGTAGCGAGTGAATTTTTAAAAATCTCTGTCAACACAACACGCTGACCGGCAGATGTAATTAATATGTTTCTTTGCATTGCTGTATTGCTTATTTTATCGTTATTTGTCATGCTTTGCACAACGTTAAATATACTTGGTTGTATGCTCGGACCATCTCGTTAATATCAAACTGTTTCGCACGTTCATAACAACGCTGGGCTATCTGCTTATAATAGGCATCATCGGTTGTCAACTGCTGAAGAAGAGCAGCCAACTGTTTTGCATCTTCATGTGGGAACAATAGCCCCCAATCCTTTGTCACTTCGTGCAAACCATTCACATCACTTGCAATGAAAGGCTTACCCACCGACATCCCTTCAACATTACTAAGACTCAGACCTTCCCAATGAGAAGACATCACAATAATATCGGCCGCTTGCAACACCTGAGGAATATCAGTACGAATGCCCAAAAACCTTACATAAGATGCAATACCTAAAGTCTCACTTAACTTTCGCACTTCCTCTAAACGTTCACCCGATCCAGCAAACCATACTTCATACGCTGTTTTAGGAAGCAATGCTAAAGCTCGTACAAGCGTGTCTTGATCCTTTTGTTTCCTAAAGGCCGCTACCATTAATAGGGCACATCTTTGTTCTTTTGTCTTCACCAATTCCTGACACGGCTCAGCTGCATGAATCGCCTCAACATCAATACCATTGTTAATCGTTGAAATGCGTTGATAAAGTGAAGACGCAGGGCTATTCCAGCCTTTCCCCATATACTCACGTAACTTCTGAGCAGCAATATCGCTAATACAAATAATATGCTGATAACGATGATACATCCATCGTTCTATAGGACGATACCACCTCCAATTCCGTTTCCTGTTTGAAGTGTTATGTTCTGTCGTACATAACAAAGGCTTATGCCACAAACTGGCTAAAGCAACAAACAACTGGGGTGACGAATTATGCGTGTGAACAAGATCATAATCACGCATCATCCGCATCAATTTAAAGATATATAAAGGGTTATAATAGCCCGTCCCTAAAACAAAAAGGTTTGTTTGTGGACATTGTTCCTTTAATCGTTGCATCAAAGGGGTTTCATTACCATTAAAAACACAAAGGTCAACTTCGTGTCCCAAAGCCTGCAGACGAGGTATCATATTAACCAATAAGGTTTCAGCCCCTCCCATTTCCAATGAGGTTATGACTTGTAAGATACGCATTTCGATTATTTTTTACGAAAAGGAGAATGTAACAGAAGTTTCAGATAACCTGCTAAACGCTGCGAATTTACAGCAACTCCCTGTGCATTGAGATGATAAGTTGTGTTATAAAGCAAACTATCTGGATAAGCTAAACTATCGGGGGAGACCGCATAGGCACAACCTGCAGCGGCCAAACTCCGTTTAATCTTAACAATTTGCTTATGATTTAGCGCTACCATTTTCTTGCTGGTTATTGGAGGAAAAAAGATGACTCGTACACCCCTCTCTCGTAAATGATGGACCTGGTTTAACAAATGTTGGGTGTAACTTGCATTATAGGCACCAAAATAGGATAGGCACCTATATTATTAATATTAGGCGGAAGCATCCTATGTGATACTTCATCCCCCCATTTATTAAATCCGCTCATCTTATATTCATACACATTTCCTGCCGGCCTAAAGGCATGAAGCAACTTAAAATAAGTTCCCTTAACAGCTATCTGTAATGTTGTTTTAAGAAAACCTAAGCTGACAACGCCAAGCTGTTTATCATTCAAAAGCCATGGTTTAAAATCGCTTAAATAGGGCAAATAGCCAGCAGTCTCTGGATTTCCATAAGCATTATCACCATAGAAATGATCGTATTCGGGCATTAAAATCACAATATCTCCCCGACGAAAATAAGGCTCATAGCTATCAAAAATATAACGCATTCCCAGACCAGCAATAAGCCCTGCATTAAAAACCGGAAGCTTTATACTATCGGATATTGTCTTAGAATCAATGCCAAAAGCTACATTGCTACCACCCACAAAAATAACTTTTGGAAGACGAGTCTTCATTTGAATGAGCTTACCTTTAACGGTAAATTCATTGTTATAATGATCGGTTGCAAGCCAATATTTATTGAGAAGAAATAACAGACCCACCCAAACAGAGAAGAAAACAATAAAAGAAAAGAGCTTAATTAGTAATGCTTTCATCTTTTAAAAGTTTTGATAAATAAATTGTCCACCTTCTGTTTGAATGTAGAAGAATATAGAGAAAATCATTAAGGTATAGACTGTCCAACGGAAAAAGCGCGATTTCTTCTGCACAAAATCTAAACCATGGTTCTCATTCCTACCCTTCCATTCTATCCCGATGAAACTCAATAGTAGCGTAAAAAATACAGGGGGCATCACCATCGTAACGACACTTACCGAACTACTTACGGTGAGATTATTGAACATATAGCCCAGCAATTCACAAGCTTGCGTTACAGATGCTGACCGAAAGAATACCCAACAAATTGTAATCGCAAGGAAAAGAGTGAACATATGGACGATATTATTGAATGTAAAAGCGACCGGTGTTTGTTTCCATTTCTGCTTACTTTTCCCACCATCTAAGAGAATGGGGATAAACAATGCACCGCATAGAAAGCCCCATACCATAAAAGTCCAATTGGCTCCATGCCATAATCCACAGAGTGTAAACACAATAAGTGTATTCAATATGGTTCGAAATGTTCCACGACGACTACCTCCTAAAGGGATGTAAAGATACTCTGTAAACCAAGATGTGAGCGAGATATGCCACGAACGCCAAAACTCTGCCACCGTTCTTGCAAAGTAAGGGAAGCTGAAATTCCGCATCATCTCTATCCCAAACAGACGTCCTATGCCTATCGCAATATCCGAATAGCCGGAAAAATCAGCATAGATTTGGACGGAATAAGCCATGGCTCCCAAAAGAATAACAAAAGTATTTTGTTGCGGATAGGTGTTCCAAACCTGAGAGACGATAAGTGCTAAATTATCGGCAATGACCAATTTCTTGAAAAATCCATATAACATTTGCCGCAGCCCACTAATAAAAAGGTCTTGCTGGAAATGCTTTTTTTCTTCTAATTGCGGAATAAACAGTCGTGCTCTATCAATAGGACCTGCTACTAAATGCGGGAAGAAACTCATACAGACAGCATAATTCAATAGAGAAGGGGTCTTAGCTATCGTCCGCCGATAGCAGTCAATGACATAACTCATCGACATAAATAGATAGAAACTCAAACCTATCGGCAACAGCAAATGCCACGAACTCAACCTCTCTGCAGCCGTGAAATGATGGAGGAATGGCGCTATCGTCGTAACAAAAAATGATAGATACTTAAATAAAAACAGTGTAGAGACACTCACTGTCAAATAGCTTCCTACAATGAACTTCCGCTGTTTAACGTGTGTATCGTTTAGCTGTATGAGCTTTTTCCCACAACCATAAGAAAGGATGGTTATAAAGAAAAGGAAGAAAGAAAAGCGCCAATCAAATAAACTATAGAAAATATAGCTTAAAATAAACAATAAATATTTACGCCATATTCCCTTGCTGGTAGGAATACTCCAATAGACCAAGCAGGCTAAGGCCAAACTAACTAAAAAAGAAAACGATTCAAACTGCATTGTTATCCTATCTTTTATTTTAGCAACGATGCTACACCCACCTGCCTTTTATCACGCCAATGAAGCAGCATGCCCATGAGATAACACCATCGCCATCCTCCCTTTAAGGCTGTTATCATCACCCGAGAAGGAGCACAGGATTTGAAACGCCAAAAATTTATAGCTGCTTTTATCTTTTCCTTAAAGGGTATCTTATAGGCCAGCATTTCTGCATACATCATACAAGTGGCTTGCGGTGCTAACATTCTGACGCGAATGATGGAAGCTGTTATACCATTGGGCTGATACTCTGCAACATAAATTGGGGTATTAAAATAACGGAGTTTATACTTTTGGGCGATGCGAAACCACACTAATTGCTCTGGACAAAATTTTTCATCTTGTATTTCGGGGAAAGGAAACTCCTGCAAAATGGTGGTCTTAAAAACCTCTTTTAGATCCCCATCTACATGGTAGCGATAGCGAATATCCATAGCATTACAATCAATAATATCTTGAGGTAATCCTGTCCCCACAATACGCTCATCATCAAAAACATCTAAGCCTGCGACTCCAGCAAAAGTATTATCATCTGCAATAGCTGACGTATGTAGCCCCACTATTGCAACAGATTGTGGTAATAGCCAGTCATCGCTATCGGCAATAAAGATAAAATCGCCCTTTGCCTGCTTCACACCTGCATTCAAAGCACGATGCTTTCCACCATTTTCCTGCTGATAATATCGAATGGGAAAAGGTGCTGACAGGAAGGTTTTACCCGCAAATAAATCAGAAGTTCCATCTGTAGAGCCATCATCCATCACCAACCACTCAAAATTAAAATCGGTTTGGTGTGTCAGGCTTTCAAACAAACGAGGCAACAGATGCGCTCGATTAAATGTGGGGGTTAATATCGTTATCATGAGCGTTCCATTTGCTTCTGTAAGAAATTACGGCCTATTTTATAAAGCTGCTGATACAGATATAGTCGGATTTGGTCTAACAAAAAAGCGATTATAAAAATACTTATAAATAGTAAAGCAATAGAACACGCATAAGAATAAGGGGATAGTTTTGTATCCAAATCTAAAATCAACTCACGGAAAGATGTGTGCAAAACTAAAGGATGTGCATGGAGTAAATAAACAGCCAAGCAAGAAAGTGCGAGCTTATTAATAACCTTGCTCTTCATCTTCAATTGTGAGAAAAACATAAACAAGGCTACAGTTTGCACTATCACTAAAGGGTTGGTGTAAGTAAAGAGACGGCCTGCAATGAGGATATTATGCCATGTCAGCCATGAAGCCAAAAGAGCTTGTAGGAAAGCTATCCCAAAGAATAACACCAACCAATTTTTTTTATCCCATTGTTTGCAAACCGATGCATAATGACGCATATAATAGGCCAAGAGATATAACCCTACAAAAGAAGTAGCCGAGTAGCCGCCTGCAAACCAAATAGCACCATAAATACTCATCCAAGCATATAACGTCTGGAAACTATAGAAGGCTATCAGCACCCCGCGTAGCTGTTTTTCGGAACACCTCTCCGTAAAACTATTCAGCATTGGAGAAAATATCACTAATCCTAAATAGGCCTTCACAAACCAATAGTCGTCGGTATGCCACATAAAAATGGTAGATAGCGCATCGATGTTTCCGTATGCTTGAGGTGAGAGGCACCACAGCACGCCATAAATGAGCACAGCAAAGAATAGTGCTTGAAAACACAAATTACCTATACTTTGCAAGTTTTTCTTAATGCCAAACCATCCCGATATAAAGACAAATACATTCACACAGACGATAGATAACGACTCTAACATGAAACTATTGATGCTTGAAAAAGGAGCATCATGCATGCGCTGATAGCTAAAACCTATTGTCCCAGGATAGATATGCACGATTATCACCATCAGCATCGCTACTATTCTCAACAATTCTATCCCCGATTGTCGAGGTTGTTTCACAGCCGTGTGCACTAAATTATCGATAGAATTTATCTTTGTCATATCGATAGTCATATTCATATTCATCATACGTTCTATCGGGATTCCGATGTCCGTTAGTCAAAAATGTTTTGTAAGGATACAAAATTTGATAACCACCTTCACCCCAACCACGAAGAATTCGGAAATACAAGAAGAAACTTAAAACAATGAGGAAAAGATGAAATCCACTTAAACTAATAGATTGTGGAGTGGCATTCACCCGGTGTTTTTGTACTGCAATATTAGCCAATGTGGCCATAATACCGATGGCATAATACCAACTTAAACGTCCTCCATTCTCTGAGCGAATAAATAAAAGTAATACACAACAGAAGAATAGCCCTACATTCATCAACAGAATATGGCGTTTGGTATCTAAGACATATTCATAGTTTCGCAAAATGAGCACGGCAAAAATAACGGCTTCTATCAAATAACCTGGACGCAAAGAACCTGTACTCTCATTCAGACTTTCGCCACGCGAGTCATCGGCCGCATCACTATAAGTGTCATAAAAGAAACTCGCAACACCCAAAGCACCTAAAAACAAGCAGACGATTAAAACCGTTATCACTACCCCCTTGGGATATTTTTTTACGGGAATAAAATAAAATGGAAACAGGATTACTGCTGAATTGTGCATCGAATATGCCAACAACACGATTAAAGTAAATTTCCAAAAGCTGCGCTGATAAGCATAACGGATGGCCAACCAACCGATGCTAAAGCCCATGACCTGACGTAAATAGGTGTACGTGAAGAAAAACAACAGCCCCATGAACACCATGAGTGCCATCAGATTATCGTCAGTATATTCGCTGATTGACACGAATAACAGACCATAGACAATGAGCGTAAAGACGAGAATAAAGATATAACGATTGCTCGTAAAGAGCGAGATGGCCACATTCAACCATCATATCCCTTCTCACCTTCCCAGTGGTTGAATATCTGTGCCTCGTTAAGATAGTCGTGCATCGACGTCTTCCCCACATCAGCCACCTGGTCAAAATACTCGGCATAGATGTAACGATCATAGCCTCCTAACATGTCGGATAATCCCACAAAGAGCCCCAATGCCAACACGATAAAGAAGAAAAGCCGTTTGTCGCAGCCCGAACCGCGATAAGTCAGCTTATAAATCCCTGCAAGAGCGATGAAAAGGAATAAATATAGAAACATTTAAATCTGAAACTACTTTAAGTGATACCCATCTCATTCCACCGATGAAATATCCCAATGAAACAGTTTGTGAACGATGGCTAAGCACTGGTGGCGCGCTAAAACTTGTTCCCGTCCAGCCTCAGCCATGCGCTCATAGTCGGAAACATGCTGCGGAATAGTTGCCAACATCGTGACAAGCTCGTGAGGACTATGGTATAACAAACACGACTTGCCATGCTCCACCGCAATATTTTCTAAAGCACCCGGCGTCCCCACAACCAACAGGCCATTGGCAATTGCATCCAACACTTTACCCTTCGTTCCAGTTCCTACAGCTATCGGAGTAAGTTGTATGTCGTTGGCTTGCAGCGCTTCGATGTAATCCTCTGCAAAACGTTGATGACTTACAGCAAAGCCCGCATGCTGCAAAGCCTCTACACACGGTTCCCATCCCTTGCCCAAAAAGGCGATATCGTAATGCGTTTTAATGGTGTCAACCTCCGCCTCTACATCACGAGCCGTGAGCAAAGCTATCACCTTTTGCACCTCATCGGCCATATAGAAATCATTACGCCCGGCAATCAACAGTTTGATTCGCGGTTGATGAAACGCTACAGGCTTGACTTTGTAATCATAAAGTGGATGCCGTAAGAACAACGTCTCGCCCTGCTCAGCATGCGATTGGAAAAACGACGCGTCAGCCTGCCCTACAAAATGATAACGCACGTGGGGCAAACAAATGCGGCGCTCCAACGAGAGATATTGATGATAGGCAAACGACGACTTTAAAATCTGAAAGAGATTGCGCGTGGCAAACGTCTTCCCCAGCAAACGATAATAGAACAACGATTCGCAATCGGGCATCGTAACCACGCATCTCATACCACTAAGCCAGCGTGCCAAGCCTGCAATCTCTTCGCCATAAATCCACACAACATCGGGCTTTTCAGCCTTCACGGCTTGTATTGTAGCCGACGGAAGGCGATAATAAGAGCCCAAAGGATAGCGCAAAAACACACGCAACAGAAGCAGTCGCAACCGTATCATGAGCAACATCCAACGCGGACGCGGCAACAACTTGATGGTGATGCCTAAGGTGGTCTCTATCTGCTTGATTTCATCAGGCGCAATTTCGTTGATGTTAAACGAATAGACCACGAACGCAGTCCCCTCACCACGTTGCGCCCGAATGAGATGATAAGGCAGTGCCGAGGCAGCTCTGACATTATTATAGGTGGGTGTTGACAGAGATATCAACACTATTTTTTGCAATGAATCCATATTTTATGAAAAGATGAGCAAACGATTTTACCAAATCATTTCGATACATGTTGCTGCCCCGTCACACGGCAATCATGCATTTATCTCGTTTTCGCAGCCTTAGGGTATTTGCATGAAAAATAAAAATTCCCGTGACTCGTGAGGGACAATAGATTAGGTCCCTCGAGAAAATGATTTCCTCCGTTGCCGCAAGGTCGCATTCCTTGTGTATTTATCTCATTTTTGTTGCTCTGAACACGCGCGATGGTGCATTTCTACAGGCTTCAATGCTCCTTCAAAATGATTTTGGCAGGTGTACCCACAACGATGGCATCATCGGGCACATCCATATCCCGCACAACCGTGTCGGTCGCAATCACCACCCGATGGCCAATGTGGCACTTGCCAAACACCTTGGCGTTAGGTGCCAAATAGCAATCGTTGCCGATAACAGGCAGTTCGTGCCTTCGATTGAGCGAGCTAATGCCCACAATCACACCCGGCGATAGATGCACATTGTCGCCAATGCGCGCCTCACTATGCACAATGATGAAACCCGCTGTATGCTGTATTTTCACGCCCTTCCCCACCGAATAGAAACTGATTTCGATGTTTCCTTTCTGCGAATAATGATGGTAGCAGATGGCTGCCAGCGGATAAAGCCACCGAAAACGTCGATTGCACTGTGCCATCTCTGCCACACGCAACCAAAAAAGGAAGCGGAAGCGATAATTGGGGAAAAAGAAATCGGCCAAGAGAAACTTTAACCAGGAGTAGGCATAATTGCGCTTAAAATCAGCCGCGATGCTGGCTTTCATCCCCTTCCATGTTACCTTATCTTCCATCGTGATGACAAATTTTCTGATACAAATCCATCCATTGCGCCTGAATGGCTTCTATTTTAAATTGCGCTGCAACGGCAACCGACGCTGCCCCGAAAGCCTTTCGGAGTTGCGTATCAGCTATCAGCTTACAAATTTTATCGGCAAAGTCGTCGACATCGCCCAAAGGAACCATAAAACCATTTTGCCCATGATGCACTAATTCATGAGGAGCTGAGGGGCAATCGAAAGCCACAATGGGCAAGCCACACGCCTCGGCTTCGGTGATAACCAATCCGAAAGCTTCGTCACGTGAACTTAATAGAAACATTGAGGCATTGACATATTTCGTCACGATATCCTTTGTCACCCCCCGCAGAGTTACGACTTCCGACAGCTCAGCCTCATCAATTTGCTGCTGCAAACGCTGCCTTAACTCACCTTCTCCATAGATATCCAACTGCCATTGCGGATAGCGTTGCGCCACCTTCTCCCACGCTTTAATCAAATAGTCAAATCCTTTTTGATAGTGTAGCCGCCCCACGGCTATGGCCTTGGGATGCTCACAACTTGAGCGGGATTGCGGATGGATGGTCAAAGGATTATAAATAAAGGTGGTTTGTGGAACGAAACGTCTCCATTTCTTCGCATCACTCCGGCTCAATACCACCAACTGATCATACTTCCTGGCCAACAGAATGCGCCGCAGGGTTTGCATCCATGCTGCAATTTGCAGAGCCAATCCGTGCCGATGTTGCCCCATCCAAACCCATGAGATATTGAAAGAAAAATGGAACTCGAAAACCTTCTTGCTCCCATCATGCAACTTATAGAGCACAAAAGACTCTAAGCCCCCTGTTGAAACTGTGATATCTTGCGGATGCTGCTCAAAATAGGCCGACAAAGCCGCATAACACTCGGCCTTGGTCTTCGCTGGAAGATGCACTCGCTCGATGCGCTGATCTAATGGAAAAATGTCGGAGCGACTTCCATCATCTAACGTGATAAACGTGATATCCAGATCATGGCACATCGCATTTACCCGCAAAGAAAGCACGCGCTCCATGCCTGCAGCATGCCACAGCCCCTCGGTGATATAAGCAATTCTGATTTTATGCTGCACCATCAATAAAAATACCTTTAATAAAGCCGACCGCCTTTCCCATTGAATTGATAAGTGAGATACTGCGGCCGATCAGCGATTTTCTTGGCAGGAATACCTGCAACAACTGTAAAAGGTGGCACATCGTGCGCCACAACACATCCAGCGGCCAACACTGCACCTTCGCCAATCGTCACTCCTGGAAGGATAATCACATTGGGACCCACCCAAACACGATTGCCAAGCGTTACCTTCTTACAGATAGAATCATCGCAACCAAAATCGGCTGCACGATAATCATGTTGCTCCGTATAGATAGAAACACGTGCCGAAAAATTCACATTCGCTCCAATCTCTATCCCATTGCGCGCATCTAACAATAAATCGTATCCACCAATCATCCCCTTTCCTATATGCAAATGGTGCGCCGACCATATTTCTGTACCATACCGAAATATGACATTCTCCTCACATTGCACTCCAAGTCCTTTATACATCCACTTACGCAAATGATAAGAAGGAAGGTGACCAATATGCACGGCACAAAACTTTTCCCAACCCGATCGAGTGAAGCGAGCTACCACTCGATAAGGTATGGCTAATGGCCTCACCCATCGTTTCTGTGGATGTAGCCAAGTATAGACAGCCAACACATTCCATGGATAGACAACTATAATTACAATCCAAGGAAGATAGGCCAACAAAATCAGTAAAATGAGAATAGAAATCAGCATTACAAACCAATGAATAAATTATGAGAACTATCACATGCCATACTTCTCAAGCCACCGTTTTAAGCGGTATCGTTTCATCCCATCACACTTAAAAAAGTAGAATGGAATCATAAGTAAGGCTGCAATATCTTTCACTATGAGTTCAAAGGTGTTGGGAATAAAAGGGCGGACATAACAATTCAGATAATAACGCAGAATGAGTATCCTCAATTTCAGGTTCTCTTTAGCATCAATCTTGGTAGTCTTAGGATTCGGAAAGCCCGATAATGCGACATATTTCCAATAATGTTTTCCATCAGGAATCTTCACATTCAGCCATGGTTTAAATGACGATGCATAATGGAGTATACAAGGTTCCATAGCATATTCATAGAGATCAAATGTCTTTTGCCGTCCATCAAGCAAAACGAAAGTCATAGGATATTTACCATATTTATAAGGTAGTTGAAGCCAATGATGCCGGAACTCATGGTTCAACACATCTTGATCTTCCATCATAAGATTGTCCCCCATCCTATTAATATACTCCAACATATGATTCGAACTATCATGCTCCCTCCAATACGTCAAATTTATCATGAGAACTCCTGAGCAAAAGCCTTTATCACCTAAGCCTATACTTAGAATTTGTCGATGTTGATTATTTAAGGGAGTCCCATCACATGTCGCTGCGACACCACAATTATCAAGTTCTATCTCATATAAATCTATAACCTTCCCCAGGACAATAATGTCACAGTCTAAATAGAGTATCCTTTCTATATCCGCCGTTAATAATGAAGGAAGGAATATCCGATAATACGCTGCGACAGAAAGATTTGGATGGCTTTCGCTTATTTTAAATTCAGAAGTATATTGTTCATCAATGTCATAAAATGAAATAGCACAACTATATCGCTGGCACAATGCTGTAATTAATTGTTGCCCATGCTCTGATAAAGCATGATGTAAAAGATGTACATGGAATATATAGCCTGTATTATTCTCAAATAGAGAACACAGCATCGCCATACAATGCTGTACGTAGTTATCATCTGTACTACATGTAATGTGATATTCTTTCATTGCGTTTATCGTTTATATGTCTATTATTCAAGCTCTACTAAAAAGCATGTACAGGACGTGCTCTTAGAGATTATACAAAATGATATTTAATTCTCAAAAGATTAAAATATATAATTCTTCCTAAGATACACTTGCTCAACAGCATCTTTTGCTGGCGTGTCACGGTATATCCTGTTTCCTTTATTCTCTCCTTAAGATAAGTTACATAAGAATTACTCTGCCACCCTATAGAAAAGAGATTGGAGAAAGTCCATTCTAACAAAGGAATAAAACGAGCTTCCATAATGGCAGACATGTATTGTTGTTGATATTGTTTGGGAATAGAAGCCAATCGCAACAAATCATAATTTATCAAAGATTCTGGTGTTTCTTCTGATGTATGTAAGCCCCCATCCGTAATAATGTAGTGATAAACACATTCTTCGACGACAACAGGCTTATGCTGCATTGCAAAAGCATAACGGACATTAAACAACCAATCCTCACCCTTCAATACGTTTCGTGGAATATCAAACATAAAATCAGTGAACAACTCACGTCGATATAATCGCCCATAAACTGCTACATGCAAACTTCTCCGT
This sequence comes from Segatella oulorum JCM 14966, assembly GCF_000613785.1. Lineage (GTDB taxonomy): Bacteria > Bacteroidota > Bacteroidia > Bacteroidales > Bacteroidaceae > Prevotella > Prevotella oulorum. Next base: position 19,460 of record NZ_BAJQ01000007.1, read on the forward strand.
GCAATAGTATCATAACGATAGTCCTCTAAACTATAGGTCTCATCGAACCTTTTTATTTTCACACCATCCCGGAACCCTACAACCATTTCAGCAGTCTCCCTCGCTTTTGTGCCAGCATAAAGATTTTGTAAAGCATCCTTTGGAAGTGCATCATCGCTATCAACAAAACAAACCCAGTCTCCATTTGCTGCTTTTGCACCTGTATGTCGTGCAGCCATCACCCCACCATTTTTTTGATGAATAATTTTTATTCTTGCATCTCGAAGTGCCATTTTATCTGCTATCACACCTGTCTGGTCTGGGCTTCCATCATCTACTAATATCAATTCAAAGGCATTAAATGTCTGTTTAAGAACACTCTCAACACAACGTTCTAATAACTTTTCTACTTTATAACAAGGGATTACAACAGAAATTACCATACCTTTTTCCTACAGCAACATAGACAAAAATATCATTACAAATAAACTAACTTATTTTCCATGGCGCAATTTCCCTAAAGACTTTCTTACCCATAAAATGAGTTGCCCTAACCAATAATGTTGTACAGATAGCCTGAGTAGCCACGTAACACCTGATGTATACTGCAATTCTCTAAATTCTTGCTTAAACTTTCTTGCAGATACAGCATTGTAGTACAAAGCTAAATAAGCCATCCAAGGCATACTATATCTAACATAAGTATGCCAATAACTCGTATTCTGCAATAAATCTCGAAAACAGACACTCGCCTCATAAGCATTTATACCTGCTTGCACATTATATCCCTTTGTTAAACTCCCAACACGATCTATTCTTACATAATGATAAAAAGCTTTGTCTAAATAAGCAAAACGTATATTTGTCATTGCCAATTTAATATTCACCCACATATCCTCGCACAACTTAATTGGAGGAAAATGTACATTTAAGTTATTCCACACTTCACGTCTCACTAATTTATTCCAACAAGCACCATAGAGGGATGAGTTGAGGTACTGATTCAATATAACTATATGATTAGGACTTTTAGGACATTGTACTACTAACTCTCTACCGAAAGAACTTTCTACATAAAAATCGCAGATTATCACATCAGCATCCGTCTCAGTAGCCCTATTATAAAGTTCCTCAAGCATTGTTGGCTCGACCCAATCATCAGGATCCGCATGAATCATATACAATCCTGAAGCTTTCCCTACTCCAAACTCTCTTGCAGATGCAACGCCTCCATTTGCTTTATGAAAGATCTTAAACCGATTATCCTCTTGGGCATAGGCGTCACACATCTTTCCGGAGTTATCTGTACTCCCATCGTCTACCAATATCACCTCAAAGTCTTTTAGAGTTTGAGCTTTTAAAGACGTTAAACACTTATCTAAAAAAGGAGCTACATTATAGACTGCTACAATAACTGAAACTTTTGGTTGCATATTAAAGATGTCTTATAAAAAAGAGAATGGACTCATATAAATATTTCCTCAACCTACAACAAAATATATTACAATCAAATATAAACTTATCTTGTAAAAGTTAGTTTCAAAAAATCTTATTTTTATTCTTCTTAAATTTAAGAAGGAAGTTATAAAATGTTATTCCTAAGATGCGAATTGATAAATCTAAGGAGTGTGCTTTTCTAAACCACCTGAAAACATGCCATCGCGATATTGACATGTCATAATTGATGAGACCTAAAATTTCATTTTCAACAAATTTCGTTAGATTACTCTTCAAAGACTTATAATAGTATAAATCCTCTATATCCGCAGGTTTATCCACAAAAAAGATTTTATACCAATTCTTTGCTTCATACCAGGCTCTTATTTTTTCTTCAGTAAGTGCAATATCTGAAGATATTTCATACGAACTCATCCTAAATTGAAACCCTGGGATATGAGTATTTGCAATCCCAGTCTTTGTAGCCATAATAAATGCCGAAATTCGATCAGAATGCCATGCATACGGTATATTATAATATCCCCCATTTGCTCGTAAAGCTTTAGCTTTATACAAGCACTCCCCTATAGCAATAGGCCTCCCACCAAACCAACAATTCCACATAAGAGAATAAACTGTTTCCCAATCTGGCCCATCCTTTTGTAAACTTATTACATTTCCTTCTTCATTAATATATTCAAGTCTCATGTGATAAATATCAAGAGTAGGGTATTTCTCTATCAAATAAATATAATCTTGTAAACAATTAGGTAATAGCTTATCATCATCACCCATCATAATAATATACTCCCCAATAGCATATTTAATACAATCATTCCAATTCTCGACTAGACGCTTTGCCCCCAATCCTTTCTCTCGCTTATAATATCGAATCCTATCGTCTTTATAACTCTCAATAATTTTATCTATATCATATGGTGACCCATCATTAACTAACACCAATTCAAAATTAGGGTATGTCTGTCTTAAGATACTATTTATACACTCATTTAGAAAAATATCTTTATAACAAGGAATTACAATACTAAATTTAATCATATATGAATTTTAATATATTACTTCATCGATCCTTTCTAAAGATAATATTAATTATAGTTTTAATTTTCACATATTATTGAGAGAGGATTTAACAAACAATTCGTTAGAAAATTTGGTGAGACAATCTTCCTAAGATTTTGTGTATTATTATAAGAGATTGTCCTAGTTTGTAATAAGCACAAAGATAATCTTACAACCAATTGTACGTTGCTACATTTAACGCTTTTTAAAAAATTTTATTGCAAGTTACTTTTAGAATATAAAATCTCGTAAGTCTTTCAATAGCATACCATGCTTGATAATAAATTTGCATCGGGTCACTTAAACTTATCAATAGCTCTCCGAAGAGCCTTTATATAACCATCTCCATACCTTAGATCCGGCTCCATATAGTTTCCTTCCCCCCATTCATTCCAAGACTTTAAGATGATAATCTGCTCCTCTAAAGGTTTAGCTTTTACCGCTTCAAAAGCATCACAAGCCATTTCATAAAAAGCGTCCGGTTCTGAATTATAATAGATACAAGAAGCATTTCGACCACTACGTGGACTATGATCAATTAGGGAAAATTTGTGGAATTACACCCCGCTCTTCACATTCTTGTGTAACTGCGTTATGGATAAGAGCACTATAATTCGCTGCCCCATGTGGTTTTTTCGTTACATACTCTAGCACCCTTCTATAAGTACGCAAAATAAACATTTCATATTTAGGCATATGAGAATACTCTTCTTGCAAAAGATCCAACACATTATTTCTAACTATTGCCTGATAGCCTAAAGTCTCATAAAATGAAAATAGTTTATTTCCCCATGTATTACCTATTAAGTAAAGCCCCTTAAACCCAGCTTCTCTTGTCCATTCCTGAAACCAACCTATATAACTTTCAGGTATTTCTTCCGAATTAAATATATATAGAAAAGGTTTTCCATCGACCTTAATATATCGATGGTCTTGAAAAGCTCTTAATAAAAAATCAAAATGTTGCCGAGCATCATCAATCCCTGGATAAGTTTGTTCTATCAAGCATTCATCGTGACGCTTCCCGTCATCAAACCAAGTTTTCCTATACCATGAATGGTTCGCCCATGCTAAAGCAAAAGGAAAGTCTGGCTTACCACTATCCAGCACTTCTTGAAATACCCTTTCCATGATTCGTTTCCCATTACCAAACCAGTAATGCCAATAGAGAAAGCCCGTCACCCCAGCCTCACGCGCTAGTTCAGCTTGCTGCTCTCTTACCTCTGGTACACGTAAATCATAATAACCTAAATCTGCAGGAACCTTAGGCTGATAATGCCCCTTCCATAAAGGTTTTGCCTTCCCTACATTTGTCCATTCTGTAAATCCCTTCCCCCACCACTCATCATTTTCTTTGATGGGATAAAATTGAGGCAAATATAAAGCTAAGATTTTCGGATTCATATTTTAAATCTATTACAGTTTATATAAAATTCACATTACAGAATACACCTAATCTTTTCTACAAAGATATTAAATGCCATCCGAGCTTTATTTTTTGCCAATTTTTGCCCATTTGGATTTTGATGTATCAGAGGAATACGCTCTTCTAATTGTTTTAATACTCTAATATTTTCTTCTTCAGATGAAAAAGTTGGGTGATATCAATCATCTCATCACACAAATCAATTTCTTCTAAAAGTCCAGACATTTTATGCTCGTAACTAAGAGAAATAAAAGGAACGTTATTGTTTATTGCAAAGACGATAGAATGGTATCTTGCCCCAAACACGGCATCTGCTCCTCTGATAATCTGCTGCTGGATATCGCTACTATAAATATCATCGGTTACAAATATATCAAGTTTAAGACAATGCTCTCGAATATCTTGGAAAAGATATTTATCATCCATTGATATACCTTGCAAAGATAGCTGAGGCAACATTACAATTTTATGCATAGGATAATGTTTAGCTATGACTTTCGCCACAGCACTCCAATATGCAATAACCTCTTTTTTCGTCGCTCTATCTCGATAGTAATAATGCCAAATCAAAGAATTCGGAACGAAAACAACATAGTTTTTGTTTCCTATTCCACTAAGTATCTCATTCGGGATATCTACTTGAGGATAATCTAAAAAGGCTGTATCAGTCGTTTCAATAACACCTTCAATCCCTAAATCTTGTGCTATTTTTATTGAGGTTGCATCACGTAAACTCACATATGATGCATATTTAAGAATACGTTTTGCTTGCTGCTTAAAAATTCTTTTTTCTTTTGGTTCATCAAAAGGGGCCAACACTTCTTCCATAATAGAAAATAGGCTTTTCCAATTTGATGGCTATCAGCAATTGCTCCTCATGCCACGTGTTCATAAACCCCCCATACAAATTCCTCCTGGTGCACAAACCACAGCATCAGCCCAACGATAGTGTTTAAGATACCTATATACATAAGGATGAGACCAATACAAAGAATGCTCAAGCCCTTTACGAAGGAAGTCAAAAGCCAATAATTGGTGTTGCTGGGGAGCGAACTCTATAATATACTCCACGCGTTCATTTTGCACTATAAACTGAGTGACAGCATCTACTTCTTCACAATAATATAATACACGAATATGTGCATTAGGAAGTACCTGTAAGATACTCCTTACTAAAGCTCTGTGTGCAGACTCATCACCGCGATTACGTAAAGGCTGATTAACAATAAGAATATTCATATACTAAATTTCATTTGTTCATATCTTTTTACATTTCATCACAACAAACTATTTCCAAGATGCCCTTCTGTTGCCCAATCCCGATGATGGATTGTCGCAGGATTTCCTATTACGATAGAATGACTTGGAACATCAAAATTAACAAAAGTGTTAGGGGCAATCAATACATCATCCCCTATAACGATCTTGCCTACGACCGTTGAATTACATCTAATACAAACATTTTCCCCAAATGTAGGAGCCCCCTTTCGCCTCCCTCTTACATCACGGCCAATTGTAACACCATGTGTCAGAAAAATATTACCTTTAAAAGTTGCTGCTCCATTGATTACAATTCGACCTTCATGTCCAATGATAAGTCCTTTAGGAATATTCATATTTTCATAAAGACCTATTCCTGTCTTAAAACTATACCGACGGAGTAAATACATGTAATATCGATACCATATTGTGCCTTGAGCAGCTTGGGCAAGACGATACAAACGTAGATATTTAATTTGTGGGAGGATTAATTCTTCTTTAGATAAAGTGCCATCGTCGCGCCCTCGGAATTCGGCATTAAACTTTAAATCGTATTGATAAAAATCTTTAAATAACTTTCGGTTGGGATTCCAAAAATTAAAATCTAATATTTTTTTAAAATTCATAATTATAAATGGATTATTTTGGAAAGATGAAACCTTTGTACTAAAGCTTGTACTTCAGTGGTTCTATAGGTAGAACTTACGAGAAGAACTATTGACAATAAAACTGTTAAGAGTACCTCTATAATAAAATAAAGAAAGCTCTTCTCATGAAAATATAAACAGGCCAACCATACAACGATACCGATTAAAATAGTCAACCCAAATTTATAAAAATAATCTTTTAAAGCTATCCTCCAAGACTGGTGGAAAAGTATCCCCTCTAAATCAACAAGAAATGGGCAGACCGTAATAAATAATTTACACAATACTGGAGACAAAAAGGCTCCAGCAAGTCCAAATAGCTCAATAAACAATATTGTTAGAGGAATATTAATAATCCCCGCTATAATTTGTCGATTTCTGCCGACCTCGAATTTCCCTGCAGCTGCTCGATAAGTAGATATCACCTGACAAGAATTATTGAGATAAAAATCTACACATATAAGTCCAACAATTATTTGACTCAACACATACCCATCCCCCATCTTACCCAACCACAAATGGATAAAAGAGTTCAATAACTGAAACAAACAAATCGTACAAAATGAATTAATTAGAAAGACCCCCATATCAAGAACCTTGTACACGGCGAAAGTTTTTGAAGAGTTTTCCGTTGCAACAACATTACCAATCCCTGCAATAATTGAAGCTGTTATTAATGCAGAAATAGATCCGACTTGCCCTATAACCATGTAGTAATTACTGTAATACCCTATAAAGACAGTTCCAATGTACACAGAAACAATGATATTTAGTGTAGAATTAAACAATGTAGATCCTAATTTGAAAATAGCTTCATTAAATGCACCCTTGAAAAATCTTTTAATCTCACCCCTTGTTAATTTCTTAACATTTTTTTCTTGCAAGTAAGGATACCTCTTATCTATCTTCTTAGCAATAATAATATTCTTAACGATAACTATTATCATTTTAAAAATGAGATAAGCAATAAAGCTTCTTAAAATAAGAAGTACAATTATATCAACAAAACAACTAATAGCAACAAAATAAATATTTACTTTTTCTATTTCATATTGTTTTTGATTAGCATTCATAAACGCTTGCTTATATGCCCAAAAAAGATAAGTAAAAGCCGTGTCTAATAAATACAGAAAATAAATTAAATAAATATTTTCCGGAATAGGCTGATTTACATTAACTAATTTATTTAAAAAGGGCATTATCATACACCCCAAGCCTATAATTGCAAATCCTACCACACGATAACATTTTTTATAGAATAACATTAAAGACTTAATACGCTCCTTATCATTAATTGATATCGGTTTATAAAGGTAATAGGCAATAGCACTGCCAATACCCAAATCCGTCAAGGATAATATAGTAAGGATGTTTGAAAAGAGTCCATTAACACCTAAATAATTTGCACCCAAGACATAAATAAACACCGTACGACTAGCGAATGATAAAAGTAAAGTAAGCAACTGCTTTACTCCACTTGTCGCCATAATTAATACAGAATTCTTAGTTCTTGAATTTTCCATTGCCAAGTTCTATCATTTGTCCTGCCAAAATTTGTCCATATTTACTACTGAGATAAATCGACATCTTCACCATCTCATCTAACTTTCCCTCGCCATTCACATACACACCATTACAAATCAGCCCATGATTTCCAAGAGCTTTACCTAAACCTTCGACACAAGCCTTAATGGTTGCTGTAATAATTTTGGATTCTATAGTTTCATTACCGAGCACAGCTGTCGTTATCGTCGCATATTGAGAGTCGACCAAGGCATCGGCTTCCACTTTTAAAGATTGATATACTAACGAAACTAAATCATTGTCATTATACTTCTCACCTACTAATAACTGCAAAGAATCATCCAAATGAAAGAGGTTTATCACATGGTCACACTTCCCAACCATTCTTTCCATTGAGGCTGAAAGCTTCTCTTGCGTCAAAACCGAATCAAGCTGAATGATAAAAAGATTACATCGTTCTTTTTCAAGAAGCCCCTGTATTGTAGCCAACTGGGTGATATTTGTTATAACCAATACGTTTGACTCATAGAGAGAACCACCCGCACTTCCTAATATTGATGGATACTGCGTTTTATCAAAAATAGGAGTAACATATTGAGGTTTTCCCAACAAATGCTTTATTACTTTCTTTAATATTCTCAAAATCATAATGTCTCGTCAGCCGATGCTATGATTGTTTTACCTGAAAGCGCTATATCTCCAGCTACAAAAGCTACCAGTGTGGCAATTTCCTCTGGCAATCCTGTATGCTTTGTTATCATGTTACCACCCACTGCAATATTATCACCAAACTGCCGTTCTCCCATAGAAGTAGCAATAGATCCTGGGGCAATGCCAATAATGGCCATATTTTCTTTGTATTCTTCTGCCATCACTCGCGTCATAGCAATCAGACCTGCCTTAGACATTCCATAGCCCGTATAGCCATAAGATTTAGCGTATCCACATATACTTGATATATTAACAACTTTACAATAGCCACCATTCGCTTTCATATACGTTGCTATCAAACGACATATTAACAAACAGCTTTTCAGATTGGTATTCATCACCTCTAAAAAATCTTGCTGAGGATAAGAACGAAAGGTTGGAAAACGATCTATATTTTTTAAAATTCCAGCACAATTTACCCAAATATCAAAAGAATAATTATGCAGTATTTCCTCTGTTTTCTTCTTTACATCGTTAGCATCCTGCATATTCATTGTGATACAAACAACATTGTTTCCTATATCAAGCAAGTTTTCTTGTAAACCATTTAATTTCTCTTTGCTTCTACCAATGATGATCACCTTACATCCTTCCAACAAAAAGCGCTTTACAATTGCACGTCCAATCCCTCCTGTTGCTCCTGTTACAACTACAGTTTTTCCTTTTAATTTTCCATCAACTACAGAGACACCACTATAGGCATCTGCTAATTCTTGATGATATAGGAGCGGTTTAACCACAACATAATTAAGTCGCCTTTTCAACGAATTCAATATTCCCATAGATTTATTTAATTTTCCAAAAGCTCCTTCATAATCTTCTTGCAAAGCAAAGAACTCCCAGCAACGTTCAACCTAAATCCTCCATCCGCAAATAAAGATCTGTTATCTTGAAAATCTACATCATATAAATAGTCTAACAAACGAACTTGATGCGTGCCCACAGCATCCTGAATAAGCTTATACATCCCGTTGTCAAGAAAAGCCTTTCCAAAATAATTCGTAAGTTCTTTTGCTAAAGGTGTAATAACGATTACAGGAACTATCTCATGCTGAACACAATCATCTATCATTGCCTTTAAATAACTGGTATTCGCCTTTAGTGCCTTTTCGTTCATCGCATCTCGATTCTTTTCCTTTAAATTAGCCAAACGAAATAAATGCATCCACCCTTCAGCCATTCCCTTCATATTCATTTTAGCAACCTCCTCACTCACAGATTGAGGAAACAGAGCATCTAAACTCAGTTCTTGCTTTTGATCATTTAAAAGGAATTTCAGACTACGGAATATTTGTTTGAAATCGGACAGCAAAGGGAACCTAAATCTTATGAACCTACTTAACTTAAAATTAGGGATTTCCTTATGGCTTAATAAAAAATATGAGTTATATTGTGGAGACTCTTCGTATGTATAATAACAAACACAAGGAGCCAATGTGAATAGGACAAAAGCTCCCTTGTTAAAATGGCTCTTATATTTATTAAAAAGGAGATAGTCTTGTTCTATACTTTCCGCATTCAGAGAGAAATTAAAAAAACGATTATTTAAATGATATTGCGGCATCGCTTGAAAAGCATATAATGCATAGGTGCTTCCAAAGACTCCACAATCCAATTGTTCAGGGACTCCCTGCTTATAACTTTCTAATTCTAAATGCTGCCATTTAAAATAATCTGTTTGCTTATAAAAGGCATTAAGCCCAATAAAGATAACGGCTAAAAACAACAAAAAGAGTAGTCCCCAAATCATTTTCGTAAAACTCTTTTTAATAGTCCTTTGGCCTTTGCTCTAAACTGCTTACAAGAAGAAGGACGCGTAATATGTAATTTTGCTACTTTACGGAATGGATACCGATTAAGATCTTCAAAAAAGGCTTCTCGATTACCTTGTGGCTGTGGGCTATTGTTAAACATTGCACCATATACCTTCCGTAAATCCGAGAATTGATACTCCTTACTAATAACATCATCCTTTATCTGAGACAGGAAATCACGACCTTTATCTGTATTAACCAATATCAAGGACGTACCTTTATCTTGATCCATCGAAGGGTCTAAATTTTCAATTCCCCAAAAATCGGCTAATGTAAAATCAGAAACGTGTGGATAATCCCTAAAAGGACATTCATAACAAGATGGACGCGTATAGAGGTGATCGGCACAATAGCCTGCAAAATATGGATCATGACTCCAATCTTTCACATACTCTTTTCCATTTTCAAAATCTATGCGTATCGAGAAATTATGCCATCCCCACTTCTTATGTTTAAATTTAATCTTAGTGGCGTGAGAATGATATTTCTCTTCCATCATATCCATATATTTGAGAAACACTTTGGGAGAATTTACACCAAGACAAACAAAATCTGCTACAACTAAATTCTCATATTTTCGTTTCCCCAAGAAATTATATAAACCTTGGACTTGACAAGGTGTTCCGCAAAAGAATACTTTCTCACCTTTATTTAATAACACTTTAATGGCCTTGAAAACTCCTTCTGCATTACTTTGTAGGTATTTGGAACTTCGAATATTGGGCAACTGATTGCTATCGTCTGTAACAATTTGTGAAACGGTATGGTCATCATTATAAATAGCACCACCCACATATCCTGCTTCTGCAAAAATCTTTTTGGCGAGTGCTGTATGCACGCCTCCAGAAGTACTATCTAATCGTATCGACTCATCTTTGTTGTATGCGCCTATTACCTTTGGTTCGTCATAAACCTCCTCTCGCACATGCTTATGGAGCATTGGACAGACCTTTTCACAAAGATGACAATCTATACATTTATCTAAATCTACTTTGGGATACCAAAAGCCCTCCTTATCAGAAGGAAAAGTTATTGCATCAGTTGGGCATATATCGCCACAGGCATTACAACCACAACAATCTTCAGTCTTAAAAATTTGTATCATTGATTTTGTTATCCATCTACAACCTCAATTCATAATGTCTTAATTGTGCACCCAAAATAATTGTTCGTATAAAATGATTGCTTATGCACCAAACAGCAAGTAGTCTATATTATTTTACTTCAGCTATTATCTGCTTTTTATAAATATCATCATTAACATCACCTATTCCTTCATACGCATCTGCTTCAAACGTAGCCTTATGAGGTATGGGGCAACGATCTTCTGCTTTCATCTTCCACCAACAATATTCTATATCGGCATGCCCTATATCAATTGCTTGATAACCTAATTTATACATATCATACGCCAAAATGGTAGCAGTCATGCCTAATGCAATTAACACAAGGGTATTCTTATCCTTGGGTATTTTTTCTTCTGCTATAGATAATATTTCATGATATTTAGAAAAAGCATTCTTCGAGGGACAGAGGATGCGATGAATAGACTTGGCATTATCCAAGAAGTCATTTCCTTCACCAAATCGCGTCGTTTCACCTTCTATGATATATACATCACGCCCATCCCATATCCGTTTAATATTATCTACTACAGCATTAGTTCCACTCCTGTTGGCAAAATCTATATAAAAGCGAGTAAACCATGTATCAAAATATTTATCTCGCTTGAGTAATTTCAGTATTTTATCACCATTGTATCTAACAAAACCTCTCCAATGAGTCCGAGTATCCCTACGCAAATTCTTTAATGTTAATAACCCCAACGGTAAACATACAATAAAATCTTTTTCAGATACATTCACCAATTCTCTAAGACGCTCCGCTAATTCAGGATCAGCCTTCTGAAAGAACTTACTCACACCAAATGCTACGTCAAATTCACCATCGCCATATCTCGAAACAGAACAGCGATGAGCAACGATGTAGTCTATTGTTTCATGAGTAGATGCTATTTTAAATTTTGCTTTACGCACAAAGCGATAATATTTGTATCGCTTATATAATAGTGATAAAGAATTACGTATAGTCATAACAATTCATATAAATAATCGTGTCCACATAAAGAGTTTGCGTGACGTCATTAAGTTAATTAAATAAGAAAGACGACACCCATATAACCCAAAAGTATTCATTTAAAATATGCTTTATTTTATTTATATTCTATCCTCCCCCACAGAACAATATTCAATGAGGAACAAATACACACATGAACCAGCTGGCCGCAGAGAGTTGAAATAATCAACAAGCAGCAGCAATACCTATTTAGACGGTAACAAAATTCATGTATTGAGAATACATATAAACTACTTTATGGGTTGCAAAGATATGTGTTTCTTATGAATAATGCAAATTTAAATATGATTTTTATTCAACGTAATCTAACACAGTGCATACAACAAAAAAAGCGAGACAGCTTCCATGAAACTATTTCGCTTCGTCGGGGCGACAGGATTCGAACCTGCGGCCGCCTGGTCCCAAACCAGGAGCGCTACCGGGCTGCGCTACACCCCGCTGCAAAACGTCATCGTTAAAAGTCGGGGCGACAGGATTCGAACCTGCGGCCGCCTGGTCCCAAACCAGGAGCGCTACCGGGCTGCGCTACACCCCGCATTAGATGCGATTTCGTTTTTGCGTGTGCAAAGTTAGTATTTTAATTTGGAGCAACCAAAGTTTTGTTGCTTTTTCTACATGATGCCAATGTCCATTGCTGGGAAAAACTGCTTCGCTATCTGCAAGAAAAGACGGCTTCATTAGCTGTTAATTGAAGTTGCATTCATTCATAGTTGTAGCAACACGCACGAATGTTGAATCAAGCTCTGAAAAAGGTACTATCGTTTTGTTTAAAAAGTACTATCGTTTTACCCAAAAAGTACTATCGTTTTTAATGGAAAGTACTATCGTTTTCTGCAAAAGCTAATATCCACTTCGCGAGACGATAGCATGGTTTGCATATCACGGCTATTTGCATAGAACACAAAAAGGCGGAACTGCAACCAATGTGCAATCCCGCTTTTATGAATGAGGAATGAATTTTTACTTGATAATGCCTTGCTCGACAAAAATCTTCTTGAGTGCTTTCACTCCACGATCAACCTCGTCTTTCGTGTGGTTGGCCATCAAAGCAAACCTTACCAAGGTGTCTTGTGGCGCACAGGCCGGTGGAATAACAGGGTTAATGAATACACCCGCATCGAAAGCCAACTTTGTTACCAAGAACGTTTTCTCGATGTCACGCACATACAAAGGTATGATGGGGCTCTCTGTATCGCCAATTTCAAACCCTTCTTCACGGAAGCGTTCTAAAGCATATTTTGTTACATTCCAAAGATTTTCCAAGCGTTCGGGCTCCTGTTGCAGAATGTGGAGTGCTTCCATTGCAGCGGCCGTTGCAGCCGGAGTGTTAGATGCACTGAAAATATAAGTGCGGCAAGTATGGCGCAAATAGTTAATCGTATCTTTGTCGCTCGCTATGAAACCACCTATTGAAGCTAAGCTTTTAGAGAAGGTTCCCATGATGAGATCCACCTCATCGGTCAGCCCAAAGTGGTCGCAAACACCTCGTCCCTGCTTGCCAAACACACCTAAGCCATGGGCTTCGTCGACCATCACCGAGCAATTATACTTCTTCTTCAGCGCAACAATCTCAGGAAGTTTGGCTAAATCGCCTTCCATTGAGAACACACCATCGACCACAATCAGCTTAATGGCCTCCTGCGGCAAAGCTTTTAATACGCGTTCCAAATCCTCCATGTCATTGTGCTTGTAGTGCAACTGGCGTGCAAACGACAGGCGACGCCCATCAACAATGCTGGCATGATCGCGATCATCACAAATAATGTAATCACCTTTTCCAACCACTTGTGCCAACACACCTTGGTTAACGGAGAAACCTGTAGAGAAACAGAGTGTTGCATCTTTGTGCACGAACTCGGCCAACTCTTTTTCCAACTGCACATGAATGTCTAAAGTTCCGTTGAGGAAACGACTTCCGGCACAACCCGAACCATATTTGTCGAGTGCGCGCTTTGCAGCATCGATTACGCGTTGGTCGCCGGTCAAACCTGTATAGGCGTTAGAACCAAACATCAACACATGATGCCCTTCCATGTCAACTTCTGTGCCTTGCTTACTGGTGATGGCACGAAAATAAGGATATACGCCTGCCTCTATATATTTCTGAGGCTCGCGATAATGCTTATATCTTTCTTGTAATTGTCCCATTTTAAATAGGTGTAGAAAACTACGTTTTGATTTTTTTAGGCTGCAAAGATACAAAAAACTATGAATAACGGCCTATCTTTTGGCAATAAATGTTTCAAAATAGCAAATAATCAAGGCGTCACAGCTTTTATAACATTGAAATATTTATCTTTGCAAAGGAAATGTGTTGAACGTTTTCCGCTGGATGAATATTTCTTTTTCCTGCCTATTGTCATTAAAAAATAACTCTCAATGAACAAGAAAAAAATTGTTTTTATCATGAACCCCATCTCGGGAACCATGAATAAAGCGGCTATTCCAAGCCTCATAGAAAGGTATTTAAACCACGATTGTTTCGACTATGAGATTGTCCAAACAGCCTATGCGGGGCATGCAGTTGAGCTCGCCACAAAGGCTAAAGACGAAGGAATAGATATTGTGGTGGCCATCGGAGGCGATGGAACCGTGAACGAAGTGGCACGCGCTGTGGTGCATAGCAACACGGCCTTGGGCATCATCCCATGTGGGTCGGGCAATGGATTAGCGCGCCATTTGATGCTACCGATGAACGTAGCGAAAGCCATTCAAATCATTAACGAGGGCGAAATCCACTTGCTCGACTATGGCATCATCAACGATCACCCTTTTTTCTGCACCTGCGGCATGGGCTTCGACGCTTTCATCAGCCACAAGTTTGCCGAGGCAGGAAAGCGTGGGCCAATCACCTATGTTGAGAATGTGCTCAAAGGCGGATTGCAATATAAGCCCGAGACCTACGAGATACGCGACGAACACGGCACCACACGGCTCAAAGCATTCCTCATCTCGTGTGCCAATGCTTCACAATACGGAAACAACGCATACATCGCACCACAAGCATCAATGAGCGACGGATTGATGGATATTGTGGTGATGCAGCCATTCAGCGCACTTGAAGCGCCACAAATCAGCATCGACATGTTCAACAAGACCTTAAACAAGAACTCGAAAATCAAAACTTTCCGCTGCAAACATCTTCACATCCACCGCAGTGCGCCGGGCTACATCCATTTCGACGGCGACCCTGTTCTGACGGGTGAAAACATTGAGGTGGTGCTGAAAGAAAAAGGAATTCATATCATCGTCAATGCTCATGCCGACAAACGGCTGCGCCAGCCCAACCGATTCCAAAACATGGCTACGACGATATTCAACGAGCTGACCGACCTTAGTCACGGCATTAATCGCAGAAGCCGACAAATTCAGGCGCTTAACAAAACCATTCAGCGCAAGCTCAATCTCTAAAATGAAAAGAGATAGCGTCCGCATCGGCCCATTTCGCCCACGACATCTCATCCTCTTTGCACTTCTCGTCGGCATAACGGTCATCCGTTTCATCCCCAAATTAGGCGACGTTTACACCGCTAAGCTCTACCCCATCATAGGCCGGGCACTGGCATCGCTCTCCAATCCCATCCCCTTTTCAATGGATGGGATTTTTGTGCTGTTATGTATTGCATGGCTCATTGCCTACCCCATTTACGCCATCGTTTATCAAAAGAGGAAAAAACGTGCAACGCTGCTGCGCATGGCCGAATTTCTGCTCTGGCTCTATGCGTGGTTCTACTGCGCATGGGGGCTCAATTATGCGCAATCCAACATTTTCAGCGCATGAAAATGGTTCCGATGTCACCCGACACTGCTGCCTTCCGCAACTTTGCCTATCGCTATGCCGACAGCCTAAACGCCACGTTCACCCTGAACTTTCCACACGAAGACGAAACCATGGAGCGCATCCAGCAAGGCTATCGGCAGCTCAACAGCACCCAAATGGGCATCAACCGTCCTTTCAACCGGCATCCGCATCCCAAAACCATGCTCCTTTCCCCACTCAGCAGCATGGCGGGCGTAACAGGCAGCATGGGGCCATTCTTCTGCGAATTCACCATCAACGCCGACGTTAGGCCACACAACTTCCCATCTACTTGCGCCCACGAATATGCCCACAGTCTCGGCATTGCCAACGAGGGCGAGGCCAACTTCTACAGCTACATCATCTGCACCCACGCATCCAACAAGGCCTTGCGATTTAGCGGTTACTATCAAATCTTTTTCCACATGCTGCAGCAAGTTGACGACCTCCTCGGCTCTTCAGAATACAAAATCTTCATCAAGCACATTCGCCCCGAAATCATCCGCCTCGCACAAAGCGACCGAAACTATTGGCTATCGCGTCGCAGTCCCATCATCGACACCACACAGCGTTTCATCTACGACCTTTATCTGCAAAGCAACCGCGTCGACGGAGGCATCAAAAGCTATTCGGGCGTGATGGCCATCATCATGGCATGGGAGGCAAATGTTTTTCGGACTGGAAGCGGCGGCCGAGCCCGCGATTGACAACAAAAACCTGAAAAGATTTGCCGCTCTCCCCGTTTTCGGCTACCTTTGCACCGCTTGATAAAATTCTTAGCATCAATTTTTTTTAATAATTCAACAAGATGAGAAAATTATTCCAACTC
This sequence comes from Segatella oulorum JCM 14966, assembly GCF_000613785.1. Classification (GTDB taxonomy): domain Bacteria; phylum Bacteroidota; class Bacteroidia; order Bacteroidales; family Bacteroidaceae; genus Prevotella; species Prevotella oulorum. The sequence continues at coordinate 36,102 of NZ_BAJQ01000007.1, forward strand.
GCCCTCATGGTCACCCTGACCGTGGGCACCACGATGATGGCATCGTGCAGCAAAGACAACAGCGACGAACCCGAACAAAAGATGGTCAACGGAACGGATGTTAATCCGCGCAACGTTTTCCCATTAGGATTGCCCAAGAAGATCTCAGAGATTGTGCTCACCCTGAACGAAAAGGGACAGCTCGTCCAATTTTCTGAGCCCAATAGCAACGACAGAGCCACGTTTGAATACAAGGATGTTGCCCTGGGGTCGACCCAAGCACCGCAAGTGATATTAACAGAGACGGATGAGCCCGATAAACACGTTTATGAGCTTTATCTCAACCAGGACGGCTTTGTGACCCACGCCAAAGAGACCCACTACAGCAACGACCACATCGCCGGGAAAGCAACGTGGGATTTTGCCTACAACGCCGACAACCAACTGAAAGACGTGAAATGCTCGGCCGACAAGAAGCACATCGTTCTTGAATATCAAAATGGCAACGTCGTAAAAACAACAACCACCACCGTGGTCAAACCCACCGAAGTAACCACCATCACCTATGCCACGGCTTCGATCAGACCGATTGAAAACAAAACGGGTGTGATGCTTTTCGCCACCACACTTGATGCCGATTTCGACAACCTCGAGGTGGCCTATTATGCCGGACTGCTCGGGAAGCCAAGCAAAAATCTGCCGCTGCAATCTGAAAAATCTGGTAATAAAGCCACGTCTAAATGGACGCTTGACAGCAATGGCAATCCCACTGCGCTTGATCATAGTTTCAGCAATTCGTCAGAAAGATTCCGAACCTCTTTCACATGGTAGCCACCGGCGCTCGCATCCCTTTCGCAGCAATAGCAAGGGATGCGGACTTTCACGGCTGAACACCCCAAAACGGTGGGCGGATGCGGACTTTCACAGCTGAATATCCCAAAAAAGTCAACGGATGCGGACTTTCACAGCCGAATATCCCAAAAAAGTCAACGGATGCGGACTTTCACAGCCGAATATCCCAAAAAAGTCAACGGATGCGGACTTTCATAAACACATAAAAACGGTTGTTCCCCACTTTGGGAACACATGAAAATGGCAAAAACAGACGTTCCCAACTTTGGGAGCGGGCAAATTCTCGAAAAACGGCTGTTCCCAACTTTGGGAACACATGAAAATGGCAAAAACAGACGTTCCCAACTTTGGGAGCGGGCAAAATGCTGAAAAACGGCTGTTCCCAACATTGGGAACAGCCGTTTTTCTCACGTTGTTTCGGCCCTACAGCCTATTTTATGCCATAAATCAGTCCCATGTTCTGCAACATGAGGCACATGAGCGGATGCCGCTTGATGAAATCTTGCTTTTCAACGTGCAGCATGCAGTGAATCTCCGCAATCCCCTCGCGACGCAGTTCTTCAACAAATGCGTCCATGTCGCCATAAAGCGCTTTGCTGCCGAAAAGGTCTTGGAAAGCAAAAGCACCTCCCTTTTTCACCACACGCAGCGCTTCGCGCACCACTTCTCGCTTGTCGGGCTGGGTCTTCACCTCGTGGAAAACAAAGTTGCTCACCGCCGCATCAAAACTTTCGTCGGCAAAATCGAGCTTTGAAGCGTCACCCTTGCTGAAAGTCACACGGTCGGCCACCCCTTCAATCTCGGCATTTCGCTCGCATTGCTCCTTGGCATAGTCCCAGCCCATGCCCCAATAGTCCATTCCTTGGAGCGTGGCCTCGGGAAATTGCTTTGCACAACGATTGGTGAGCGCGCCGGCTCCACAGCCAATATCAAGAAGCGTTCCGTGCCCATCCCAATCAAGATGGTCGATAAGAAACTGGTGGATTTCGCCCATCAGTCCCCCGCCATTAAAGGAAAAGGTGTGGTGACACACCTGCATGAAAACCGCGATGACGATCGCAGCAAGTGCCAAAAGACCGGCGATGACGGCAGCCCAGAAGTTGTGCCAGCAAAACGCTGAGAAGAAAAATAACAGTAGAAAAGCAACAGCACAACCGTAGCTGATGCGCAGGATTGTAGCGGGAACCCAGTTCCCATAATTTGTTCTTTGTTTCATTGCATATCCATTTGTTGTTAGAAATCGTGCTTTTGTTCAAGCTAAAGAAACGTGGCGGAGCACCCTTTGTCCCGACGTGTCTGCAAAGATAAACAAAATTTTTAATACGCCGCCACTTTAGCATGCCTGATGAATATAGAGAATGGGCACGTATCTGCAAAGATAAGACGTGACATTCGCAACAAAAAAAACACGAGCCCTTATCAACCAAAAATGTTATGAGAAGGGCTCGCGTAGAGGCTATAGTATGATTTACTTACTCTTGTGATAGATGCTTGCAGCACCACCGGCTAAATCGATCAGCGTTTCGGGAGTCGGACGTTCAGCCATGAGTTTGCGCAACATATACAGATTGTAAACGCAATACAGCGTGTTGCTCACCGCAGGCTTCCAGCTATTGGGATCATTGGCATCGGCTAAAAGACCATATTGGTTGGCTGCCTTAAAATCTCTTCCCATTGCTGAAAGCAGAGCCGCATTGGTGTAAACAAAATACTTATAATCAGTAGACTTACCTTCGACGTTGAGATGGGCAAACCGTTGGCTCAAATCAACGAACTGCTGATTAAGTTTCTCGCTATTGACATCTTGCAACCATTGAGTATAAAGTGGTGCAGCTTCGGCCGATAAATTCGCCTCTTCAGGATAAGCGGCCTGCACCTTTTCGGCTACAGCAGTATATTGCAGTTTGCTATACTTGTCACCCACCAAAAAGAGTTGAACATACTGTGCCAAACTATTGCCGGCATAATCGAGAGCCTTTTTGGCCGTTAAACCTTGAATGACACCAGCATGCTCAGCAAAATAGCTTCCGGCAACCTCCTCTGTTCCCCATTTCTTCGCACTATTCTTATCGGTGATGACAATCTGCTTCGCCGCAGCATCATAACCCACATAGTTTTTGTCAACATAATTAGAGTCGATGACCGTGAAATTTACCAAGGTCTTCCCTTCCGCGTCTTTAATCCTACAAGCCACACCTAAACTATATTCTGTGCGAATACATACGCCAGCATAGGGGTCGCCATCATATTTGGGCTGCTGAAAATCATATTTCTTTTTAAACACAGGCTTCTTGGTGTAATAGACTTCCATCGTAAATTTAGCTGCACCTGACTTCACATTAATGCCATTACCCTTTCCTAAATTCATCTGTTCGGGCAATACGCCAATGGTTTGCTGCGTACCTTCAAACTTGTAAGTGTCATCGGGCGCAAGTTTTGTCAACAATGCCGGAGCAACGAAGCTCTTCATCTCTTTGGGCAACAAGTTCTCACGTGTGAATTTAAACGATTTTTGCGCAACAGCTTGCGCACTGCTCATTGTTAGGATGGCACAAACCATCCATGAAGATTTAAAATGAATCATACGTTATTTTATTAAAGAAATTATAATGTACATCGAAGAATTTTACTGAAGAATTGATCTATAACGCGCATGCTGCACTATTATTTGGATGGCCTAAATCCAATGCAAAAAAGGAAATCTTCTGCAGCTCAAAAACACTATATGTCATCGTGTAATCCAAATTTATGGCCGCGAAATTAAAGAATTCTATTGAAAACGACAAGAAAATAGCAGATAAATTATAAAGGATGTGTATTTCGCCCCTACAAGGCATAGGCATTTCAACAACAAAATATAGAATGGTTATGCGACGAGGAAATACCACCAAGAAAGTCAACGGATTCGAATTTTCACGGCCGAAATGGCTTTCTATTCTTCAGAAACAAACGTAAACGCTACGCCTGCGCCATCAGCATCACCCCCCATTGGCGGATTACACTTGAGTAATTGCAAAGAAATGGATGTAATACGAGGAAAAGCATGCTTCAAGCGCTGGGCAATGCGCTGTGCCACATGTTCGACCAAAGCCGAGGGTTGTTTCATCTCCTCGGCTACGAAGGCATACACGTCGGCATAGTTGAGTGTATCAGCCACTTTATCACTCGTGGCCGCAACAGCCAATGGGTAGCTTATCCGCAAATTGAGCACATAATCATTGCCCACAAAACGTTCCTGCGGCATCACACCATGAAAGGCGTGAAACCGCAGGTTTTGCAAAATAATCTCACCGGATTGTATCTTCATCGTCATGAGCAATTCGCGACGCATCAGCCACAACGACTTGCGCCACAGTTAGTGCAGATGAGACAGCCTTCTTGGTAGACAAGGCTTTCGTGCCCGCAAACAGGACATTTCTGCCCATTGGCTTTGGTCCCATCAACAATATATTTCTTCAACGCACGCTCAACACCATTCTTCCACGTGTTGATGCTTTCGTCTTTGAGTTGCAGAGAGCTCACGAGCTTCATGACATGGTCAATGGGCATACGATAGCGCAACACGCCCGAAATGAGTTTGGCATAATTCCAATATTCAGGATTGAATTTCTCACTCAAACCCTCAACGGTCGTTTTATAGCCGCGCTTATTCTCAAATTGAAAATCATAGCGATGTGTCCCTTCGGCTGTGGTCGATTTAATAATTTTCCCTTTCGTCACATTCTTAGGCAGCACAATACCTTCTTCATCGTCTTGCAACCCGGTGAAGATTTCATAGGGATAACCATTGAGCAGGCCCACAAAAGCCACCCATTTCTCTTTATTATTTTGGAAACGCACAACATCGCATTCCAATTCCTTCGGTCGAACCTCTGTCACTTCGGGCTGCTTGCAGGGCTGACGGTTATCAGCGACTTCCTGCACATCTGCACCTTCGGCATGCTTCCCTTTCTTTTTATCATCCTTCGAAACAGAAATCATCACGCCTGCTCGACTTCCATCACGATAAATGGTGCAACCTTTACATCCGCTACGCCACGCCTCGACATAAAGACGATTGACCAATGCCTCATCAACATCGTTAGGTAAATTAACCGTTACACTGATGCTATGATCTACCCATTGCTGAATGGCACCTTGCATCTTCACCTTCATCAACCAATCAACATCGTTGGCCGTAGCTTTGTAATAAGGTGATTTAGCCACTAACGCATCGATCTCGTCTTGCGTATAACGTTTTTCCGTGTCATATCCATTAATCTGCATCCACTCCAAGAACTTACGATGATAAACAATGTATTCCTCAAAGCTATCGCCCACCTCATCGACAAAATCTACATGCACATCAGTATCGTTGGGGTTGACCTTGCGACGACGCTTGTAAACAGGCATGAAGACTGGCTCGATACCGCTGGTTGTCTGTGTCATGAGCGATGTGGTGCCCGTGGGAGCAATCGTCAAGCAGGCAATATTGCGGCGCCCATAACGCTTCATATCGTCATAGAGTTCCGGATCGGCCTCTTTCAAACGTAAGACAAACGGATTTTTAGCTTCACGCTGCGCATCGAACACTTCGAAAGCGCCACGCTCCTTGGCCATCGTCACCGAGGAGCGATAGGCATTTAGCGCCAACGTTTTATGCACCAACACCGAGAAGTCCGTAGCTTCTTCTGTGCCATAGCGCAAGCCCAATGCAGCCAACATATCACCCTCTGCCGTTATTCCTACGCCCGTTCGACGCCCCATGCTGCTCTTGCGTTTTATCTTTTCCCAAAGGTGATATTCCGTCTCTTTCACCTCATCATTTTCGGGATCAGCCTTAATCTTTTCGATGATTTGGTCTATCTTTTCCATTTCCAAATCAACGATGTCATCCATGATGCGCTGCGCATATTGCACATGCTGCTTGAATTTATCAAAATTAAACGTCGCATCGGCTGTAAAAGGCTTATCGACATAGCTGAAAAGATTGATGCTCAGCAAACGACACGAATCGTAAGGGCACAAGGGAATTTCGCCACAAGGATTAGTGCTCACAGTAGCAAAACCAAGGTCTGCATAACAATCAGGAATGCTTTCGCGCAAAATGGTATCCCAAAATAATACGCCTGGTTCGGCACTCTTCCAAGCGTTATGCACTATCTTTTGCCATAAGTCGCGCGCAGAAATCTCTTTCTTCACCAAAGGCGAATCGCTATCAATAGGCCATTGTTGCACATAGGTTTTACCGTCAATGGCCGCCTGCATAAACGCATCGTCTAATTTCACAGAGACATTGGCACCCGTGACCTTTCCTTCCTCCATCTTAGCATCAATAAAAGCCTCGCTGTCGGGATGTTTTATGCTCACCGAAAGCATCAATGCGCCACGACGACCATCTTGAGCCACCTCGCGCGTTGAATTGCTATAACGCTCCATAAACGGAACCAACCCCGTTGATGTCAGCGCCGAGTTATTCACAGGACTTCCTTTCGGGCGAATATGACTCAAGTCATGGCCTACCCCACCACGACGCTTCATCAACTGCACCTGCTCCTCATCAATGCGCATAATGGCACCATAACTATCAGCCTTACCATCCAAACCAATCACAAAACAGTTGCTCAAACTTGCAACTTGTTGTGTGTTGCCAATGCCTGTCATAGGACTTCCCGCAGGAATGATATAACGGAAATGATCCAACAAATCAAACACTTGTTGCGCCGTCAAAGGATTCTTATACTTCTTTTCAATGCGAGCCACTTCATTGGCAATGCGCCAATGCATATCTATAGGACTTTTTTCATAAATATTCCCGAAGCTATCCTTCATCGCATACTTATTCACCCATACACGGGCAGCCAGTTCGTCGCCGCCAAAATAGGACAAAGTTGCCTGAAAAGCCTCGTCGAAACTAAAAGTTTTTTTGGAGTTCATATTTTATTATTATTCGTGAATTCTGCGTTGCAAAATTAGGATTATATTTTCAAAAGGAAATCCTTACCTTGATATTTTCGTTTATCAATTTCCTTTTTTGAAAACTTTCACAACCAAACGCATTCAAGAATAGTTCCAAAAATCATACCAAAATAGGTTTGTGCAGCGCGCATCAACGTTGCGATAAGTAAGACACGCTACAAAGTAGAACGTACCTTTGGTTCTATGCATAGATGGTTTGGTGCTGGAATAGCAAGATACATTGGGCTTTCAAAAGCACATGCGCAGCATATTATGGAAGCCATTGCCTACAACTTATACCAAACACCTGGGATTATTGTGTCAAATTCTATCAGATAATATGAAAATACACCGATAAAAGATTGTTATCTACTCAAAAATAACCTCCAACGGCATCTTTTGATCAAAAATATTTATTCTTCTAAGAGTGTATGGGTGAGAATTGAGAGGATGGTAGGTTTTGCAGAGGTCTCGTAATATTCTTTACTTGTATATTCATGCAGTACGTTATGCCATTTTATTTGGTATTGCATAATGAGTTTTACAGAATTGAAAGATTGCTGAAAAGTGAAAATAGGGTGTTTAGATGTGCTTTGAGGATCGTTAGAAGATGTTTTGGCTCAAATAGATTATGAAAGGGCTAACGGAGAGGCTATTTCTCCATTAATCTTGAAATTCTAAGCACATTTGAGGCAAACAGGGTTATTGCACCTTGTATGTACATGCAGTTAATACCATAGGATAGTGTGGTGTCGTAGGCTAGGTTGTTCTTGAGTTCGGCATTCTTTGCTTCTATCATATAACAATCGCGTAAGAGTGTTTTAAATTCTTTAGTTTTCTCAATGGCCATTTGCTTTTCCTGATGGGGTTTCTTGATAGAGACTTCATACAGAAATCATGCCGAAAACAACAAGAGGCAGGCGGCAAAAGGCGGGGGCTTTTGAGGAGGGACTCACCTTTGAAAAATGTTGCTAAGGGTGTTAAGACAACACCCTTTTACTTGACTTTTGCAAAGATACAGGCATAAAAATATGCATTTTGTTCATTTATGGAAATAACTACCACTATTTCTACAATAAGAATTTGAAAATTAGTCCTTACCTTTGCGCTATCTAAAGTTCCGTGGGAACATTACTGTTTACGTCGTGTTAAGTAAAATAGTGAAAAGATAATTAATGTAGTATTTGAAAAGGTAGCCTGTCGCGAGACAGGCTATTTTTTTGTTCTACGCAAGCCGGCACAGCATTCCATTCACGCCATCTTCAATCAAATCGAGTGCATCATCGAAATCGCGCGTCGTTCCATAATAAGGATCGGGCACACTCTTGACCCCTTTATATTCTTGAAAGAAATCGGCCATCTTCATTACCTTTTTCCGTTCCGCTTCATTTCGGGCACGCTGACTGATGATGCGGTAATTGTCATCATCCATCACCACAATATAATCAAAATGTTGGAAATCGTCATTCGTGAATTGTCGCGCATGATGATTGATGCAATAACCACGTTTTTTACCTTGTGCCATCATGCGTTTGTCGGGTAATTGCCCCACATGCCAATCGCCAATACCTGCCGAATCGACCATATAATGATGGGTTAGACCTCGCTCTTCAATGGCTTTCTGAAACACTGCATGCGCAGCCGGCGAGCGACAAATGTTACCTAAACAAATGAATAGAATTTTCGTTTGTGCTTCGTTTTTTGTTGTCATCGTTCTCATTCTTTATTCTATGATGTGAAGGTTACGTTCTGTAACAGCCATCAATATGGCACGTTCCTCTTGCGAAAATTTCTCAATAGCATAGCGTAGCATCGTGCGAGGCATCTCAACACGACGGCTCATCACATAATCGTAAAGCCGTTGCGGATTGCGTTTACCGGCTTCTCGCAGCATCCAGCCCACGGCTTTATGAATAAGATCATGCGGATGGTGCATCAGCTGGTCGCTCAACGCATAAACATCGTCGAGTTGATTTTTGCGAATGAACGCGAAGGTCGAAACAATCGCTATTCGATTATCCCACAGAAGTGGACTTTCTGCCAATCGATAGAGGATGTCGCGCGGTTTGTCGAGCAAATATTCGCCCACGACAGCATAGCAAGAGCAGTCTACCAAATCCCAATTATTGATGCGCTGAGTGTGTGCAAGATAGAAATCGAAAAGCTGTTTACGCAACATATCATCAGCCTTTTTGAACTGCTCTTTCAATATGGTTAAGGCACACAGCCTCACCTCGTGCCACTCTGATTGCAACAATGCATGTAGCTCGTCTAACGTCAGATTGCGGTGTTGCTTGGCCACAGCCCGCACCTGCGGAACAACCACACCAAGAAAGCGATCGCCTTCACCATATTCGCCCTTCCCGGCTCTGAAAAACTTTGGGAAAATCGCTTTCTTCTCGGCATCAGACAGCGCTTCGAGTGCCGCCGTTATTTCAACAACAATATGCTTCATTGTTTTTATCGGGATGATTAATGAGCAAAATAAATGTATGTAGATTGCTTTATACGATATCCAATTGCAGCGCCTGACACAACTTAGACAATGCTCCGTTTTGCTCTTTCAGCTTATCGAAAAGCTCGCGTTTCGTCAGTATTTTCTTGACTTCATGGCTTTCGGCAACGCGCCAATCAAGTTCGATTTGCCCATTTTTCAGTTCCTGAGCCAAGGTAACTTTTATGCGTGCCTTGTATTTTTCAGCCTGTTGGAGCAACAATTCGTTGTCAAAAACAAATTCAATTTGTGGATAGGTCGTTATGTGGGGTGTGATGTTTCTGAGGCGCGTTCCCAAACCTTTAAGATTGTCGGGAAAGCGCTTCAACATGCCAAACCAGCTTTCTTCTAATGCTTCTTGTGTGAATTTCCCTTGTTGTGTGGTGTCAATCTCCGACGCGTCGACCTCTTCCACAGATGCTGTGGCTGGCTTTTCGTTTAGACTGCTAAACGTAACACCTAAATTCTTCAAATTCATTTTAGGTGCGGTTGCACCAGCTTGTGGTGCAGCCGAAGCTGTTGATACCTTCACCATATCATGGGGTTGCTGCTCGCCCACACGATGTTGGTCGGCAGGGGGCGTCTGATAACTACTCACAGACGCAGAAACTCCAGTCGCAGCCACCTGAGAAGCCGCTTTCGTTGACTGGCGTTTAATGATTTTCTGAAACAGGATTTTTAAACGTTTAGGGCTACGCCCCGCACCAGCGCCATCATCGTCTTGGGTGATTTGCGCCATTTGTATGAGCGTGAGTTCCACCAAAAGACGCTTGTTGCTACTCTGCTTATAATTGACATCGCATTGATTGAGCAACTTTAATGCCCGATAAAGAAACTTCACAGGACACTTTTGCGCTTGCTGCTGATACTTAGTTTGCTGCTGTTGGCTCACTTCCAACAGTGGAAGTGTTGCAGCATCGTGTGCCATCAACACGTTTCTGATGTGTTGAGCCAGCCCGTTAATGAAATGTCCCCCATCGAAACCTTTGCGCAACACATTATTTAATAGCACCATCACGTCGGTCACTTTATTTTCTAAGGTGTAGTCAAGCACCTTGAAATAGTTTTCGGCATCAAGCACATTCAAGTCTTCTATCACCTTTTGATACGTGATATTTCCCTGACAAAAACTGGCTGTTTGGTCGAAAATTGACAGTGCATCGCGCATGCCGCCATCAGCCTTCTCGGCAATCACAGCCAAAGCTTCCTCCTCAAAAGCAACATTCTCTTTTGCTGCCACTTGCTTGAGATGCGCCACAATATTGGGCACTGTCATGCGCTCAAAATCATAAATCTGGCAACGTGACAAGATAGTTGGCAATATCTTATGCTTCTCCGTCGTGGCCAAAATGAATATCACATGTGCAGGCGGTTCTTCGAGCGTCTTCAAAAAGGCATTAAAAGCAGCCGTTGAAAGCATGTGCACCTCATCGATGATAAACACTTTATAGCGCCCCACCTGTGGCGGGATGCGTGTCTGTTCCATCAACGATTTGATGTTTTCTACCGAGTTATTGCTCGCAGCATCCAACTCAAAAATATTATAAGAACGTCCCTCGTTAAAGGCCTTACAGCTCTCACAGACGTTGCAAGCCTCGCCCGCTTCGGTGGGTGTTTCGCAGTTGATGGCCTTTGCAAAAATGCGCGCGCAAGTTGTTTTCCCCACTCCTCTCGGACCACAGAAGAGATAGGCATGAGCCAGTTTTCCGCTTTTGACAGCATTTTTCAGCGTCGTTGTAAGCGATTCTTGCCCCACAACCGCATCAAAACTCATCGGGCGATACTTTCGCGCCGATACAATATATTCTTCCATTTTTTGTAGATTGATGTTGCAAAGATAGCAAAAATTATTATCTTTGCAAACAAATAAATGGATATGGGTTCTCGTTTCAATCACATTCTCAATCTCCTTGCACATTATAAATATTTAATCGTGTTGGTTGTTGGCACACTCATTGTGGGTGTGCTCGACGAAAACAGTGTATTGAAACGCGTTCAATTAGATTTACAGATTGGCGATTTAAAAGCCGAAATCGAGAAATATAACAACCAATATGAGGCTGATGCACGCCAACTAAATGAATTAAGACGCCATCCCCAAGCAATAGAAAAGATTGCGCGCGAACGCTATTTTATGAAAGCCGATGACGAAGATATTTACGTTCTGAGTGACGATGAAAAGCCCACAACCGAGAATGAAGAAGTTAAATAAAATTGAAAGCATCCTGTTTATGCTGGGAGGCATGCTCATGGTAACAGGAATTGGCTGCTATGTTTTTATGCTTGCACCTTCTATCACATGCTGGCTTGCACTGACAGGAAGCATCCTTTTTTCCACACTACACATGATGCAGGCCTACGAAGGCAGCCAACTTGCGATTAAACGCTTAAAACGCATCCTCAACATAGCCGATTTGTTATTTGTTATCGCAGGCATATTAATTGTTGACAGCACCTATAATTTCTTACGACCTGCTTTTGAAAATCAAGAAAGCTACATCACTTATGTTTACAATAAATGGGTGCTGTTGCTGCTTATCGCAGCCATACTTGAGGTTTATGCAACCCACCGCATAGACTATCTGCTTAAAAAACAAGGAAAAGATAAGCACTAAGAACAACAATGACAGGCCACAAGTACGAAAAAAAACTAAAAGATAAGAACAATCAATTAAATAGAATGAATTTTTTTTCGCACATCGAGATTACATACTACCTTTGTTTCAGCAACAAGAAAAACAATTTATGAAGAAAGTCTTATACGCCATTATGACGCTCATGGCTTTGACATCATGTACGGACAGCTACAATATAACGGGTACTTCTAATGTTTCAAACTTAGACGGTCGTATGCTCTACCTCAAAGTTCTTAAAGATAATGAGTTTAAAGCTATCGACTCTTGCGATGTTGTACATGGGCAATTCCATTTCTCAGGCAGTATAGATACGGTGCGCATGGCCAATATTTTTATGGACGAAGAGAGCGTCTTGCCACTTGTGATTGAAGGCGGAGATATTGTCGTAAAGATTGATAATGCACAACAAACGGTTAGCGGAACCCCTCTGAACGACAAGCTATTCAAATTCATTAACCGCTACAACCAATTAAAAAATCAAGAAGCAGAATTGGTGCATAAACACGATCAGGCCATCATGAACGGGCGAGACATGGAGGTTGTCAATACGCACTTAAGCAACGAAGCAGCCTTGCTGTCGCAACGTGAAGATGAATTAGTGACCAGTTTTGTCACTGAAAACTTCGACAACGTGCTTGGCCCCGGAGTCTTCTTCATGGTTACCATTGGCTATCAATATCCAGAACTTACACCTTGGATAGAAGATATTATGAGCAAGGCTACCGAGCACTTTAAAAACGATCCCTATGTGAAGGATTATTATAAGAAGGCACAAGAGAACCAGCAAATCATGAATGGGTTGCGTGAGCAAGAGCCTGCAACAGGAAATGCCAACGGGCAAGCCCTGCAAACGCCGACAAATCCGGCACCAACACCCAACGAAATGGCGCAACCTTCTGCACAATAAACCAAGAAGTTGCATGAGACTGATTATCAGAGGCGGAACGATTATCAATGAAGGTAAGTCCTTTTTGGGCGATGTGCTCATTGAAGACCAACAGATAACCGCACTTTATAAAGTTGGAGAAACACCTCGAAGAATCTATGACAACACCATAGATGCCTCGGGGTGTTTGGTTATGCCTGGTATCATCGATACCCATGTGCACTTTCGCGAGCCAGGATTTACTCAAAAAGGCGACATCGAAAGTGAGAGCCGGGCAGCAGCCTTTGGCGGCGTCACATCCTACATGGAGATGCCCAACACACAGCCTCAAACAACAACCCTTGAGACATGGGAAAGTAAAATGGCCTTAGCTGCCGAGAAAAGTCATATCAATTACAGCTTTTTCTATGGTGCTTCGTCCGACAATATGGCCTCTTTTTCTCAGGTCCCTCGCAATGCCTTTCCCGGCATTAAACTTTTCATGGGTGCCAGCACGGGCAACATGCTTGTTGAAGGGAAGGACAAATTGGCGGTCATCTTCAAAGCTTGTGCCGATTTAAACTTGCCGTTAGTGACCCATTGTGAAGATACCCAACTTATTGCAAAGAATTTAGCACAGGAAAAAGCCAAACAAGGCGATCCCGACATCAGGCTTCATCCCATCATCAGAAGTGAAGAAGCCTGCTATCAAAGCACAGCCGTGGCCGTAGCCTTAGCGAAACAATATGGCACAAACCTACATGTGGCGCACCTCACAACAGCACGCGAATTAGAATTCTTTGGCCATGACGAGCACATCACGGCCGAAGCAGTTGTGGCACATCTCTATTTCACAGATGCCGATTATGCCACCTTAGGTGCACGCATCAAGTGCAACCCTGCCGTAAAAACAGAGCAGGATCGCCAAGCACTTCGCAACGCTTTAACTGATGGGCGCATCACCACTGTTGGCACAGACCATGCACCCCATCTGCTTAGCGAGAAGCAAGGAGGCTGTGTAAAAGCTGCCTCGGGCATGCCTATGATACAATTTTCATTGCCGTTGATGCTTGAACTGGCCGAGCAAGGAGTGTTGCCTTATGAGCGTGTTGTTGAACTCATGTGCCATCAACCTGCACAACGATTTCATCTCAGCAAACGAGGGTTCCTGCGTCCGGGCTATTTTGCCGACTTAACCATCGTTCGTAAAGCGCCTTTTCAAGTGACAACCCAGTGCATTCAAAGCAAATGCAAATGGAGCCCACTGCAAGGACACATCTTCAACCATCAGGTGATGACAACCATTTGCAATGGAACAATCGTCTTGCATGATGGCCAATTCAACACGAGCTATCGAGGAGCCGCACTCCAATTCGAAACATAGCATTTAAAATGATCACCCATTATTCGATTCAGGAGATTACACCTTATATTAATTGGCTCTACTTCTTTCATGCCTGGGACATGAATGGTAAGCCAAAAGAAGCCAAACAGGCTTTGAGAGCCGACGCCGAAGCTTTGCTCAAAGAATGGGAAGGGCACTACTTCACACATGCAACATTCGATTTATTTCCAGCTAACAGCGATGGCGACGACTTGATTATCGCCGACATACGCATACCCATGTTGCGCCAACAAAAAGCGCAACAAGATGGCACGCCCAACCTTTCATTAGCAGATTTCGTTCGCCCGAAGGCGCAAGGAATAGCCGACCGCGTGGGCATTTTTGCCACCTCGGTAGATGCTGCCTTGCCTGCTGCTTATGCAAAAGACGACTATCTGCGCATGCTTTCACAAGTGTTGGCCGACCGCTTGGCCGAAGGGACGGCAGAAAGGATGCACGAATATGTGCGCCGCGTGTATTGGGGATATGCGCCAAATGAGCAACTCACCATGGAAGAAACCCATGCCGAAGCCTACCAAGCATTCGACCTGCCGTGGGCTATCCGTCGCTTCCCGACACGAGCGTGAACTTTTTGCTCAACCAACTGCTCCCCTTTAAAAGTGTCGGCATTCAACTCACTGAAACAGGCATGATGAATCCGCATGCCAGTGTCAGCGGTTTAATGTTTGCCCATCCGCAAAGCCGTTACTTTGATCTGGGGCGCATTGGAGACGATCAAATTGCTGATTATGCTAAAAGGCGTGGCATTCCGGCCGATCGCATCCGTAAATTTTTAAAACAACTTTAAACACATTACTCTCATGATTGTCAGGATAATATATTTTTTAATTCCGCTCATCCTTCTGCCCGATGCCATCGTGTATGCAGCTTTTTGCCATAAACGAACACATGCAAAGCCGTGGTTGCGCCTGCTTTGGTGGCTCCCCAGCGCGGCCATGGTGGTATTTTCCATCGTTTTGGCACTACAAAAACAGTTTGCCCCCGATAATTCGTGTTGGATAAAACTGTTTATTTTCGCATTTGCACTATGCGTCATCCCCAAGATGATGTTTGCTATCGCGGTACTCATCACACGAAGATGGGGCAAGCAAAGTTTAAAGTTCCGCCGCAGCATCTATGCCATAGCCACACTCGTGAGCGTGCTCATCCTATGCACGACGCTTCACGGTGTGCTCGTTGGCCCCAAAGAATTGCGTGTGACGCGCCTGTCACTCACATTTAAAACACTCCCCAAAGCGTTTGATGGCCTCAAGATTGTGCTATTTAGCGATGCGCACGTAGGCACATTCAATCATGGTTGGGAGCGGTTTTTAGCACGCGATATCGACACCATTCTGGCGCAACGGCCCGACATGATTTGCTTTGCTGGCGATTTGCAGAACACCAACCCCGCGGAACTTCAACCGCTCATCCCCCTACTCACTCGTCTTGCCAAACAGGGAATTCCCGTCTATAGTGTGCTGGGCAACCACGATTATAGCGGCTATTATTATGGAACTGCCGCCGAAAAACAAAAGATTGAGGCGCAGATGATTGCCACACAAAAAGAGATGGGCTGGCAACTGTTGCGCAATGAGCACCGGTTTTTCTACAGCAGCCATCATAAAGACTCGATAGCCATCGTGGGCGAGGAATATTGCGGCGTAGGACTTCACAGCTTCGACAAATCCAACATCCGACGCGCTACGGCGGGAATTGACGCGAACACCTTCACCCTGCTCTTGCAACACGACCCCAAGACGTGGCGCACACGCATTCTGCCGAGAGCCATGCCCAACTCACCTTAGCAGGACACACGCATGGTGGGCAAGTGAGCATCTTTGGCCTTCGCACTACATTGCTCACCTATACCGATGACTACGGATTGGCCGAAAGCCATGGCCGCTATCTTTACGTCACTTGCGGAATAGGCGGTCTTATCCCTCTGCGCATTGGCGTTGAGCCCGAAATCGCCGTCATCACCCTACACGCACAACAATAACTCAATGCTTTCAATGATGAAATACCTCTATCGTCTTTATCAGCTCCTCATTTGTTTGCCCCTGCTACTTGTGGCAACCATCATCACAGCCCTTGTCACCATCGTGGGTTGCCACCTTGGCAACGGACATTTCTGGGGCTATTATCCGGCAAATGCTGGGGATGGCTGTGGATAAAACTTCTGCTCCTACCCATAAAAGTTGAAGGGCGCGAACATCTCGACCCACACCAAAGCTATGTGTTTGTGGCCAATCATCAAGGAGCCTTCGACATCTTCCTCATTTATGGTTTCTTGGGACGCAACTTCAAGTGGATGATGAAAAAGGGGCTCCGCCGCATTCCTTTAGTGGGAGCTGCATGTGCCGCCGCACACCACATTTTCGTTGACCGCAGTGGGCCTTCGAAAATCAAAGCCACTTATGACAATGCCCGCAACATCCTGAAGGAGGGGATGTCGGTTGTGGTCTTTCCCGAGGGTGCGCGCACCTTCTCAGGCCACATGGGGGTGTTCTTTCGCGGTGCCTTTATGTTGCCGACGAACTGCAATTACCCGTCGTGCCCATCACCATCAATGGCAGTTTCGATGTGAAGCCGCGGACACGCGATTTCTTTTGGGTGTTCTGGCATCCGCTGAAACTAACCATTCACCAACCTATCCCTCCTGCGGGACAAGGCGCTGAGAACATCAAACAACAAATGCAACAAAGCTATGAAGCGGTAATGAGTGGGCTTGTGCCGGCATATCAAGGCTATGAACGCAACCCCGACCAATAACTTCACCTTAGCTTTTGCGATAAACCCAAGTCAAATGCTTGTTCAGCAAGTGCGGAACAATCGTTTTTAAGAAAAATGTTCGTTCGGCGGGTGGCGAACAATCGTTTTTGAGAAAAATGCTCGTTCGGCAGGTGACGAACACTTGTTTTGAGGAAAATGTTCGTTCGGCAGGTGACGAACGCTTGTTTTTGAGGAAAATGTTCGTTCGGCGGGTGGCGAACAATCGTTTTTGAGAAAAATACTCGTTCGGCGGGTGACGAACACTTGTTTTTGAGAAAAATGTTCGTTCGGCAGGTGGCGAACACTTGTTTTGAGAAAATGTTCGTTCGGCGGGTGACGAACGCTTGTTTTTGAGAAATCAGCATCGACTGCTGATGTGGGATTTTAAGATTTGCGCGCACCCATGTGCGTGCGCCTTATCCTTTCAACTGGAATGATGCCTCGATGCGCATCACGTCATCCTTAAAATCCTGATCCACCTTGAGGCGCTGCTCCACTTGCGAGCAACTGTGAATAACGGTAGAATGATCGCGATTTCCCACCAGGCGACCAATGCGCGAAGCCGGAATCTTGGTATATTTCTGAGCCAGGAACATCGAAACCTGACGTGCGACAACCAAATCGCGCTTGCGGCTTTTGCTGTTTACGGCTGTGGCCGTAACATTGAAATGCGCACAAACCGCCTCCATAATATCGTCAATGGTGAGCGGCTTATCGTCGATTTTCACGGCCCGCTTAATCACCCGTTCGGCCAAATGCATGTCGATTTTGCAATTATACACCACGCTATAAGCCAACAGAGAGCTCACCACACCTTCTAAATCGCGCACACTGCCGTTGGCGGTCGAGGCGATAAACTGCACCACTTCTTCGGGAATATGCAGTCCGTCGCGGCGGATTTTATTGTGCAGGATGTCGATGCACAGCTCCACATTCGGTTTCTCCATCTCGGCAATCAAACCACAAGAGAAGCGCGTGAGCAGACGCTCGTTCATGCCTTTGAGGTCGACCGGCGGACGGTCGCTGGCCAAAATGATGCGCTTACCATTGCGAAAGAGATGATTAAAGATGTGGAAAAAGGTGTCTTGCGTCTTAACGGCATTCATCCACTCTTGAATGTCATCCACGATGAGCATGTCGATGGTCTGATAAAACCGAATGAAGTCGTTGATGACGTGTTTGAGGTTGGCATCGACAAACTGCGACTGGAAAAGGCGCGCGCTGATATAAAGCACGCGCTTCTCGGGATAAAGCTGCTTGCAATGCAGCCCAATGGCGTTGATGAGGTGCGTTTTTCCGCATCCCGAAGGACCATAAATAAACATGGGGTTGAATTGCGGCGTGGCAGGATGCTCGGCAATCGAAAGTCCCACGCTGCGCGGCAGCTTGTTGCTCGTGCCCTCAATATAGTTCTTGAACGTGAGATGCGGGTCGAGTTGCGAATCAAATTCAACCGCTGCCGCCCGATTTTCCGCTTGCTTGCGGCTGCCCTGCGCAGCATTCACATCGGCAATCGCTTCATCCGACTCAATATCTTGCGTCAATTTGTGCTCCTTGTCGGTGACAATGCGATAGGTGAGCTGCACGCCCTCGCCAAAGGTGCGATAGAGCACCGCGCGCAACAAGCCTAAGAAGTTCTCCTCTAAATATTCATAGACGAAAGGACTGGGCACTTGAACGAGGATGGTTTTCTCTTCTTCGTTAAAATGCTCAAAGCCAATGGGCTTAAACCAAGTATCAAACTGTTGCGGCGTGACATGTTGCTTGATGAGCGCAAGTGCCCTGTCCCAACAGCTTGCAGGACTTCCTTTCATGAAAAACTATGCTACTAAAATGATTAAATGTCGTTAGAGTGTTTGCTAAGTGGACA
The DNA here is from genome assembly GCF_000613785.1 of Segatella oulorum JCM 14966. Lineage (GTDB taxonomy): Bacteria > Bacteroidota > Bacteroidia > Bacteroidales > Bacteroidaceae > Prevotella > Prevotella oulorum. The sequence goes on from NZ_BAJQ01000007.1 coordinate 54,894, forward strand.
CAAAGTTACAAAAACTAATGCAAATTCCAAAAGGATGGGCACAATCTGTAGCATTGTGCACCAAACTTTTTTGTTTATTGTGAATTATTTATCTTTTCTGCCAAACAAAGAGAAGTGCACATAGCGCTTGGGATGCTGCCGCACATTGATGAGCAGCGAGTCGACGCTCACCATCGTTTTATTGAGGTTGTTATAGAGTGCCGGGTCGTGCATGAGCAAACCTAAGCTGCCTTCTTTGCTGTTGAGCTGCTGGCTAAACGCATTGAGCTGCGCGATGGTTTGGTTCACCTGAGCCATCGTTCCGGCGATGTCCACCTGCGCAAGATTACCCGTGAAGGTGTTGGCATTCACCATCACACCGTCGGCACGGCGCAAAAGGCCCGGCACTTGCCTGTTCACTCCCGCAACGAGCGTGTTGAGCTGCTGCGAAGTGGTGTTGAGGTTGGCGGTGATGCCTTCGATGTTGTGGAGCGAATGTGCCAAAGCTGGGTCGGCCAGCAAGGTGTTGACACTGCTGAGAATACTATCGAGCTTGGGCAACATTTGCTGCACGGTGGGCAACAATTTTGCCACATTTCCCAACATTCCGCTGTTCTTAGAACCAATAATTGTGTCGCCTTTGTTCACCCGCTCGAGAGGATTGTTAGCCAAGAGCAAATTCATCTTCACGTTGCCCATGAGATCGCTTTCAATCTCGGCCGAGCTTCCTTTTGGGATGCGCAAATCGGGATTGATGTCGATTTGCACGAGCACATCGCCCTTCTTGGCATAGTTATACTGAATGCTTTTCACCACGCCCACCTTGTAGCCATCGGCATAGATGGGATTGGACGACGAGAGGCCGCTAATATCTTTAAACGCCACGTAATAGGTGGAATCCGTGGAGAAGAGCGACATGCCCTTCAAGAAATTGAGTCCAAAGAACAGCACCAGGATGCCGACGATGGCAACGAGCGCAATTTTGATTTCGTTTGTCAGTTTCATATTCTATTTTTTGTCGGTTCGCACTTGCGATTTATTTATTTTTATGGGCTTTAAACGTGCGTATCGCCTCATTGATGTTGCATTTCTGCCCCGCTACAAACGCCACGATAAACGCATCGGGAAAACGCTCTAAAAGCTGTTTGCGCAGCTTGTAAATCTCGTTATAATTGGCCGAAGCGCCGCAGGTGTATTTAAACAGTGCACCCTCACGGTAAAAATCCACGCCGTCGAGCCCTTTCAGACGGCTGTCATCGTTGCGCAAAGCCTGGCTGGTCACAAACAGCTGCACTTTAAACACAGGCTGCGCGGACGTGTCCTTATCGGGCGTGACATCGGGCTGCGGTTTCACTTCGGGCGCTGCCACCGCCACTTTTTTCTTGCGTGCAGGCTTGGGCGCAGGCGCTTCGTTTTGATAAGAAGGCGGCACCACCTGCGGAATGACCGGCTCATCCTTGATAGGTTTGTAGGGCACGCTGATGTTGCTGTCATAATGCTCGCGATATTTCATGAATGCGTTGAAGACGCCCTGCACATAGAGCGGCACAGAGCTGTCGGCATTGAGGAAATCTTCTTCGTCGGGCGTAGAGATGAAACCCAGCTCGAGCAGGCAACTCGGCATTGATGTGAGGCGCAACACGGCCAGATTATTCTGATGCGAACCCCCATTCACGCGCCCCGTGGCAGCGCAGACATATTGCTGCATCAGACGCGAAAGCTCCACGCTGCGTTCGCGGTTTTTGTCGGCGATAAACTCATACATGATGTCGCTTTCGGCGGCATTGGCATCGAGTTCCTTATACACCTTCTTGTAATCCTTTTCTAAAAACATCACCGAGTTCTCGCGCTTGGCCACATCGACATTGGCTTTGATGCCGCGGTCGCCCGACTGTGCGCCTCGGCCAAGCGTCCAACTTTGAAACCCATGGGCCGATTTCGAGCCCGTGATGGCGTTGATATGGAACGAGAGAAAGAGATCGGCCTTGTTGCGGTTGGCAATGTCGGCGCGACCGGCGAGGGTGACGAATATGTCGGTTGTGCGCGTGTAAATCACCTTCACGTCGGGGCAATTTCGCTCCACATAGCGCCCAAAGGCGAGCGCATATTTCAACGTCAAATCCTTTTCGTTGGAATAGGCCCCCGGCGCACCATTATCGCCACCGCCATGCCCCGCATCGATGACGAGGGTGAAGCGCTTGCCGGCCGCAACCACAGTCAGCGCAAAACAAAGCAATGTTATCAGTGAGAATACTCTCTTACGCATAAGCCACTAAACTTGGCGGCAAAATTAGTGAAAAAAAACTATTTCCTTTAAAAACGGCACTTAGTTTTAGGGTTTATTTAAGATTTCGGAGCGGCCACGAAAAGGGGGCAGAACAACCCGCGCTGTCCTGCCCCACTTGCAATTCCCGACGCTATGGCTTGGGCGTCACTTCGGCGCTACCCTGCCCGCTTTCGCCCGGCTTTTTGCCATTGCCGCTGTCGCCGGGCTTTTTCTTGCCCGGATTCTTCGGCGTGGGCTTCTTGGGCGCAGGTTTTTCCTCGTGTTTCACCACTTCCAACTGATGATTTTTCACCACCACCCAGAGCGGCTCGTCGCTGCCCGCCACGTGCAACTCATATTGCTTCTTTTTGTCGCTGCCCGAGGTGTTGCCTGTAAACGAGAGGCTGCCCTGGGGCAGATTGCGCTTCACCTCCAAGGCCAAGAACATGGGCGCGAGCATTTCGCCGATTTTCTTGCGTGCCGTCTCCATAGCCGCAGCATTGGCCCGTTCGCGGTCGGCAAACACCCTTTCGCGGTCGGCCACATAGGTGTTGTAGAGCTCGATGGCGTGCAGGAGCTTGGCATCGCGCGTCACCTCATACAGACATTCGACGCGCCAGAGCACATCGTCCAACGCCTCGTCGGTGCGTTCGCGCAAAACACGTGCACCGCGTTGAGGCGCATTGGCATAGCTCTCATAACGGCCGTAGTAGACCTTGCTAAACGCCTCGTTGGCCTTCTCCAAGCGCGTGATGGCCGCCGCGAGTGCCAACTTGGTCACCTCGGCCGCCACTTTGGCATCCTTCAGGTCGACAAGGAGGTTGAGCACGGCGCCCGTCTCCTTTTCGTAGTTCATCGTGGCCAAACCGGGATAGCAGTCGAGCACCCGATCCAGCTTTTTCCCTGCCGCCCGTTCGTCGGCATCGTCGCTCACCAAGGCCGTCTGAATTTTCAGCGACAGCGAGCGGAAAGCCTGGTCGCGCACGTCGTCCAACTGCCTCACGTCGGCCGTCTCCTCGGCAGCCGCCGGCAAATTGAGCACTTCATCCTCGTTTTTGATGGCCGTCGCCAAGGGCGGAAGCACCTCGTCGATCTTGTCCATTTTGAGAGCTTTAAACTGCGCCAACACATAGTTGGCATACTGAGAATGCTCCAAATTTTGGAGCTTTATGCGATTTAAATTATCGACTTTCTCTTTTCTTCTCATAGTGATATTATTTTTTAAAAAAGTTACCTTGCGGCATATACAAGGGGGTTATAGATTGGCTTAAGGTGTCCACAAATGCCATGGCGTATAACCTTAATATTCTTACATTAACATAAACTGTGCCAAGCGGCGCTGCTCACGCGTTAGCAAGCCATCTTTTTGATTTTTTGCCCTTGCTAAATTTTTAGCAGCCCATCTTTTTGATTTTTTGCCCTTGCTAAATTTTTAGCAGCCCATCTTTTTGATTTTTTGCCCTTGCTAAATTTTTAGCAGCCCATCTTTTTGATTTTTTGCCGCTGCTAATTTTTTAGCAAGCCATCTTTTTGATTTTTTGCCCTTGCTAATTTTTTAGTAGGCCCGTTTTTTGATTTTTTGCCCTTGCTAAATTTTTAGCAGCCCATCTTTTTGATTTTTTGCCGCTGCTAATTTTTTAGCAGCCCATCTTTTTGATTTTTTGCCGCTGCTAATTTTTTAGCAAGCCATCTTTTTGATTTTTTGCCGCTGCTAATTTTTTAGCAAGCCCCACCCTTTCTTCATCCGTCGCGTTCACCGCCACGCAAAGGGGCAGACCAATCTGCCGCCCCTTTCGTGCAGCGCAGCGCGATTACTTCTTGGGCTTGGCGGGCAAGCGGAACGTCTCCTGATCGATGACGAGCGAATGGTCGCTGGTGTCGATGCGGAAGTTTTGCTCAATCTCGTGGTCCAAGCCGGCGCGCACGAGCACGATGTCGGCATAGCCTTCGCCCGTGCTGATGACCCGCCACGAGGTGTAGTCAAACTTCAGCTTCTTGCTCGTCACCTGCCCGTTGGCCTCCAACTTCAACGCTTTCGAACCGTCGTAACTGCGATATTCGCCGGCATTGGCGCGCATGGCGGCACTGTCGACCTTCACTTGAGCGGCGGGCTGCGGGGCCTGCTGCTGTTGGGGTTGTTTTTGTTGCGAACATGCCGCGAGGCCCATCATGAGTGCCACTGCGGCGGGGAAAATAAGTCTTTTCATCTGTCTTTTGAATTAATTTTACGCACAAATTTAGAAAAAAACTCGGCTGCGGCCAAAGCTTTGTCGCAAAAATGTGGGGCGGCCGAGCTGAAAAATGGTGCACGCGGCGGATGGCGCTGTCGCAACTCATCCCCCGAGCGGGTGCCGACCAAACGGCGTTTAATAGAGGATTTGCAGGATGCGCTCGGCGGTGCGGCCGTCCCAGCGCTCGGGCAGGCTCGATGTTTTCCATCGGCCGGCCACCATGTCGTCGACGGCAGCGTGGAGCAAGTCGGGATTTTCGCCCACGAGGACGTTGGTTCCCTGCTTGACGGTTTCGATGTGCTCGGTGTAGCTGTTGAGCGTGATGCACGCCACCTGGTTGAAGGTGGCTTCCTCGGCCACGTTGCCACTGTCGGTGATGATGCCGCGGGCGTGGGCTGCGAGATAGGCGAAGGCCAGATAGCCCTGCGGCGGCACGAGCGTGATGGACGAGGCTTGCGGCTCGTCGGCCAGCAAAGCCTCAACCACGTGGGCAGCCCGCTGGCGCAGCGGTGCAATCACGCGGATGCCCGTTCCTTCCACGCTGCGCGCGATGGCCTGCAATAATTGGCGCAGATGCTGCGTTTGCTCGATGAGCAGCTTGCGATTGAGCGTGAAGACGATGTAGTGCTCGGCTTCGAGCTGCAAGTCGTCGAAGATGGGCGGGCGCCGGAGCGTTTGGTGGATAAATCGCAGGTTGTCCATCAAAATGTTGCCCACCATGTAAACCTTGCTCAGCTCGGCGCCCTCGCGATTGGCAATGCTGTTGTTGCTGGCTCCGGCAGTGAAGAGCACGTCGCTCAGGCCGTCGATCACCAGCCGGTTGATTTCCTTGGGCATCGTGATGTCGAAGCTGCGGGTTCCGGCAGCAATATGCGCCAGGCGCACGCCCGCCTTCTTCGTGACAATGGCCACGGCCATGGTGCTGGCCAAGTCGTCGACCACGAGCACCACGTCGGTGGGATGGGTTTGCAAATAGTGTTCGAATGCCGACATCACCCGGCCGGTAAGCTCGTTGAGGTTCTCACATTCCACGCCCAAATAAACGCTGGGCGGCGCAATGGCCAAGTCGCTAAAGATGGTGGCATCCAAGGTGGCGTCGGCCGCCGTGCCCACATAAATCAACTCGGCGTGGATGGATTGATAATTCTTGTTTCCATGAATGGTGCGGAGCAGCGGCGCCACCTTGATGAGGTTGGGACGCGCTCCGCAAACAATAGCTATGTTCATTGTTTCGTGTTTATTTTTTAGAGATGGCCGAGGAGCGGCGCTGAATGGTACCACCGCTCCGCCTGCGTCAAAAAGGCAACGCTCCGGGGCGCACAAAGCGCAAGCCCGGCGCATTTCACTCGCCTTTAAAAAGCTCTTTGATGCCGCCCACGCTGCCCAAGAGATTGGTGGCTTCGTAGGGCAGGAAAACGGTCTTGGTCTTGTCGCCTTCGGCCAACTGCTGCATCATCTGAATGTATTTCTGCGCCAAAAGATAGTTGGCCGGGTTGGTCGATTTGCCCACAGCCTCGGTAATCTTTTCAATGGCCACGGCTTCGGCTTCGGCCTTGCGTATGCGTGCTGTGGCTTCGCCCTCGGCGTTGAGGATGGCGCGCTGCTTGGCAGCTTCGGCCTTGTTGATCATGGCCGCCTTGTCGCCTTCACTCTGCAAGATTTGCGCCTGCTTGTCGCCCTCGCTGGTGAGGATGGTAGCGCGCTTGTTGCGCTCGGCTTGCATCTGCTTCTCCATGGCTTGCAGCACACTCTGCGGCGGCGTGATGTCTTGCAACTCTACGCGGTTCACCTTGATGCCCCATTTGTTGGTGGCATCGTCGAGCACGCCCCGCAACTTGGTGTTGATGATGTCGCGGCTGGTGAGCGTTTGGTCGAGCTCCATTTCGCCGATGATGTTACGCAAGGTGGTCTGCGTGAGCTTCTCGATGGCGTTGGGCAGGTTGTTAATCTCGTAGACAGCCTTAAACGGGTCGACAATCTGAAAATAGAGCAACGCATTGATTTGCATCTGAATGTTGTCTTTGGTAATCACATTCTGACGCGCGAAATCATACACTTGTTCGCGCAAATCAATGCTCGTTGAATAGGCGTAACGACCGTTGACGAGCGTGACGATGCTCTTCGCCCGGTCGATGAAAGGTATCACTAAATTGATGCCGGGCTTGAGCGTGGCGTAATACTTTCCCAAACGCTCGATGATCTTGGTTTCACTTTGTGGAATGATGACAACGGTCATCTTCAAGAAAATAATGGCTAATGCAACGATTGCCACTAACACATAAATACCAATGTCCATGATTTAGAACTTTTAAAATGAATAAACTATATTAATTTCACTGTTACGATGATGGATTCGCGCGAGACGATTTCAACTCTGTTGCCGCTCGCGATGGGCATTCCGTTCTGGCTTACGGCTTTCCATTCGTCGCCGTCAACCTTCACATAACCGCTCGCGCCAGCCGGAATATCGGCTATGACAACACCAATGCGGCCAATTAAAGCGTCGGCATTGCTCAAACGTGCGTCGCCCGCCGTGCGCAAATGCCGCACCAACCACGGTCGCACCAACCAAATGCTAAACACCGAAGACAGCGCCCAAAGCAGAATTTGAAGCCACAAGGGCGTGAAAAACGAAACAACTATCGGAACAACGGCGCCGACAGCAAGGCAAATGACGTAGAAATCGCCTGAACTCAGCTCTAAAATCAGACACAGCAAGAAGATGAAGGTCCAAATGAGCCATAAATGGGTGACTAAATAAGCTATCATAATAGAAAGAGGTTAAAGTGAAAAGCGCGTGCCGACTATTTCTTGCGCCGGCGCGCAGCCTTAGTTTTCTTTGATGCTTTCCCCGAAGAAATCTGCAACGTAGAGGTCTTGGCACCCGAAGCTTCATAATATTTCTCTGCCGTGGGCAACCACTGACGAATAGCCGCTATACGTTTGGCGTCGCTCGGGTGGTCGCTAAACATGTCGCTGCTGTTGCCGCCACCGCTCTTCTCGGCCATGCGTTGCCAAAAAGGAATGGCTACAGCAGGGTCGTAACCCGCCATTGCTGCAAAGATAAGTCCCATGTGGTCGGCCTCGGTCTCGTTGTCGCGACTGTAACGAAGGTTGGCAAAGCTAAATCCTTGCTGGGCAATGGCACCCGCAAGGTCGCCAACAGATGAGCCGGCGATGGCGCCAACAATCTGGCTTCCGATTTGTGTGCCGTAGCTCTGGCGTATCTTCTTCGACATCTGCTCGGCACTATGCTTAGCCACTGCGTGCGCAATTTCGTGCCCCAACACGATGGCCAAAGCCGACTCGGTTTGTGTGACAGGCAGCAACCCTTCGTAAACAACTATCTTTCCGCCGGGCATACAAAACGCGTTCACGTTCTTGTCGGCCACCAAATTAAACTCCCAATCGAAGTTGTTCACCTCGTCAGCCGCTCCATGTGAGCGCAAATAATCCTCAACGGCATTCGCCAAACGGCGGCCAACACGCTGCACCATCGCTGTGCTCGCAGCATCTGTCGAACGCTTGGCCGTCTGCATGTATTTCGCATATTCCGACTTACTCAAGCTCAACACCTCGGCATCGCTCACCAACAACGAGTGTTTACGCCCAGTGATGGGCACTGTCTGCGTCGTTCCACACGCACTAAAGATAAAAACGCCCGCAAGGGCTACCAAACTATATTTAATTTTCTTTACCATATTCTTTTGTTTCATACTCCCTATTTTTCATGCAAAAATAAAACAAAATGACCGAGAGACAAAGGAATTGCATGTTTTTATTTCGTAAAAGAACACAAAAAAGAGGAGCTCTAATTAAGAACTCCTCTTCATGTTGTGACTTCGCTGGGATTCAAACCCGGAACCTTCTGATCCGTAGTCAGATGCTCTATTCAGTTGAGCTACGAAGCCATCCGTTTTAAACATTCTTGCTGTTGTGACTTCGCTGGGATTCAAACCCGGAACCTTCTGATCCGTAGTCAGATGCTCTATTCAGTTGAGCTACGAAGCCTCATTCCTTGAATGCGGTGCAAAGGTAATGGTTTTTGGCTAAACTGAAAAGGTAGCACTAAAGAAAAGGCTAATGATTAGTATTTATTAACAAGATTAACTGCAAAAAAACAAAAAGAAAAGCGGGAAACATGCCGCAACATATTCCCCGCCTTTGTGTATAATGTGTGCAGTGAACTACTTAATCAAATCCACCGAGCGCTTCAAAAATGCATCTAATTCTTTACCTTTTAGCATGCCATTCTGCAACAAAGCAAGATCAATTAGTTGGTGAACAATGCTATTTTCTTTTGCATAGTTTGCAATCACTTCTTTTTGCTTATCTTGTTGCGCAGTGATTTCCTTTTGCGTGTTCTGCACATCATCTTTTTCTTCCTGCGTCAGCTCCTCGGGCTTCTTTGCGCTCTGTGCCTGCTGCAAAGCCGAGAGACGCGCCTGCAATCCTTTCAGCTCACTTTGAATGGGCTTGAGTGCTTCGCCTGTAGCAGCATCGCAATCGCCCAGCACTTTCTTCACCAAAGCATGGTCGCTGTTGAGCACCAAAGTGTAACTATCGGGCATTTGCTGATAGAAAGCCATGCCGGGTTGGAACTGGCTCATCTGCTTCATGCGCCGCATATATTCATTCTGTGTGATGACGACGGGTTGATTATCCACACCCAAGGCCTGCACCTCAACCATAAACTCCACCTGATTTAAATGTGGCATCTGCGAGCGGAACACTTGAGAAAGCTGCTCCGTCTGGTCGGCATTGAGTTCGGTCTTCTTCGCCTCATCCTTCACAATGAGCCGCTCAACGATATCGGCATCCACACGAGTGAAGCGCGACTTCTCGAATTTCTGCTCCAACAAGCCCACTAACGGCGTATCGAGCTGCCCATCGAACAGCAACACGCTATAACCTTTATTCTTAGCAGCCTCAATGTAGGAATATTGTTCCTCCACATTGTTGGCATACAAATAAATCAGGTTGCCGTCTTTATCAGTCTGGCTATCCTTGATAAGCGTCTTATATTCCTCAAACGTGTAATACTTGCCGTCGACATCTTTCAGCAGCGTAAAGTCCTTCGCCCGCTCATAGAAATCCTCCTGCGACAGCATGCCATAATGAATAAACAGCTTCAAGCTATCCCATTTCTCCTCATAAGCCTTGCGGTCTTCCTTGAAGATGCTTTGCAAACGGTCGGCCACCTTCTTGGTGATGTAGGTCGAAATCTTCTTCACGTTCGCATCGCTCTGCAAATAGCTGCGGCTCACATTCAGCGGAATATCGGGCGAGTCGATCACACCATGCAGCAACGTCAGGAACTCGGGCACAATGCCTTCCACCTGGTCGGTCACAAACACTTGATTACAATACAGCTGAATTTTATTGCGCTGCAGCTCAATGCTGTTCTTAATGCGAGGGAAATACAAAATACCCGTCAAGTGGAACGGATAATCCACATTCAGATGAATCCAAAACAGCGGCTCATCCTGCATGGGATAAAGCTCACGATAGAACTTCTCATAATCCTCATCCTTCAGCGTCGAAGGCGTCTTCACCCACAGCGGCTCCACACTGTTAATCACGTGGTCCTTGTCGGTTTCCACCTGCTTGCCGTCTTTCCACTCGGTTTCCTTGCCAAAAATCACGGGCACAGCCATGAACTTGCAATATTTATTGAGCAGCTCGGTCAGCTTGCCCTTATCCAAAAACTCCTTGCAATCCTCGCTCACGTGCAGCACCACATCCGTGCCACGCCCAGCCTTCTCGGTCTCCTCAAGCTCATAAGCCGGCGTACCATCGCACGTCCATTTCACCGCCTTAGCATCCTCCTGGTAAGACTTCGTGATGATGTCCACACGGTCGCTCACCATGAAGCTCGAATAGAAACCCAAACCAAAGTGCCCAATGATGGCATTGGCATTATCCTTATATTTATCCAAGAAATCGGATACACCCGAGAACGCAATCTGATTGATATATTTCTCAATCTCCTCGGCCGTCATACCAATACCGTTATCGCTAATCGTGATGGTCTTTGCCGCCTCATCCAACGTGATGCGCACCGCCAAATCGCCCAATTCGCCTTTATAATCGCCCTTCTCGGCCAGCGTTTTCAACTTCTGCGTGGCATCGACAGCGTTGCTCACCAACTCGCGCAAAAATATCTCATGATCCGAATAGAGGAACTTTTTTATCACGGGGAAGATGTCCTCAGTCGTAACCCCAATATTACCTTTTTGCATATCGCTTAACTGTTTAATTCGTTTTGCCCCACATATAGGCAAAGCCTGTGCCAACTGACAACTTGGCAGAAAGCATTTGTTTGCGAATGCTATTCCTTTTGTTCAAATGAATTTAAAGAAAGTACAATGCCGATGGCATAGATTTTCTCCCGCCACCTTTACCCAGGGTAGCTCCTATCGTCGCCAACCCTGGGCTATCAAAAGTACAAGCCCTACAGGCTTGGTTCTCCCACAGCCATTCGCACACGCGAGTTAACGACATTTGCACAACATCACCCACCCAAACGGAATACGTAGGCCATGCACAATCCATCCCCAAATGAAATCATCCGTCCACGCATAATCCGCCCAAACGAAACCGTAGGGGCGGCGCCTGTGTGCCCGCCCGAACGTCCGCGCAGCGGCGTTTCCACACCAAAAATACACGCATTATGCGCAGGGAACTGAACGATAGATGCGCCCCTGCAGGCGACGCGGGCGGGCACACAGGCACCGCCCCTACCCATCTCCATCATATTTTTCCACGCATCCCACACAAACAAAATAACCATTTACGCGCAATCAACCCAAACGAAACCAACCGTCCCATACGTAATCTGCCCAAACGACATCAACCACCCATATGCAATCCGCCCCTACCCATCTCCACCAAACCATGCGGTGTGCCCATACCCCATCGGGTTATACTTTCGATAGCGCAGGGTTGGCAAGTGCAACGCAGCCTACCCTGGGTAATGATGCAAGCGAGGATGCTACCCCCTTGGGGGTTGTACTTTTTCTCATCGCACATCATCATCACACAGTGCCGAATAAATAATTTCCCCATACGAAAATTGATTTTAAAAAGTACAATGCCGATGGCATAGGTTCCCCTCCACGACTTTACCCAGGGTAGTCTCCTATCGTCGGCAACCCTGGGCTATCAAAAGTACAACACCGATGGTGTTGGTTCATGTGCACCGTCTTCACCAACCAACAAACAAAACCACCCACACGCAATCCACCCTACGAAACCGTAGGGGCGGCGCCTGTGTGCCCGCCCGAACGTCCGCGCAGCGGCGTTTCCATACCAAAATATATTTGCGCATCACGTATCATGCACGAGGATTTAACGACGGATGCACTTGTGG
>NZ_BAJQ01000006.1 GCF_000613785.1 Segatella oulorum JCM 14966
AACCGATGTTCAAGTTAGAAGTACAATTTGTTAAAAGTGTTAATTTAGCATTTAAAAAATAGACTTTAAAACATTGATAATCAGTAGGTATTGAAGTTCTGAAACTTCAAGAAAAACACAACTGTTGATGCACAAAAAATAAAGGGAAAGAAGAGATTCTGACCCGTTTAACACTTTTTGCATCAACAATATGGGAAAGCAATTAGATTCCAAACAGCGGCAAGAAATTGCCAAGCTCCTTCAAGAGGGGAAGAATTTCAGGGAAATTGCTGAAGTTCTAAAGGTTGACCGTACCACGATATTGCGAGAGATTAACCGCAATGTCGGAGACAACGGCGTGTATGATCCTGAATTAGCCGAAAACAAGAGACGAAGGCGTAAAAAACTCCAATCCGTATCTCCCGGTGCTGTTGCGCAACTTCCTCCCAATGTCAGGGAAGAAGTTGAGAAGGTATTGGTTTTTGAGACTCCGACTGTCAAGCGAAGGCAATTAATCGTGGATAAGTACATAAACGAATATGGCCCGGTAATAGAGAAAAAACTTATTTCTCCAATGGCAGCCATGCGTGCGCTTGCAAACGAGTTCTACATGAGTGTAAGTGCAGTGTACTATCTTTTGAAAAGAGAGGGTATCTACCGAGACAGAACCAACCCTGTCTGTATGCCTTCTCCTGAAGGATAAACTTTAAAAGCGGATTTTCATGTATTACATCGTAAAAGAAGTCTATGTGCGCAAGAAACCACTATGGTTGGTTGACTTGCTCTTTCAGATAACCCCATCCTTGTATCGGGAGAAGGGGTCAAAGGAAACGGTTGTTGGTAAGTTCAACACCATTCTCTCTCTCATCTTAGATGCCCGGGTAAGGTGGCATCATGGTAAATCCTTGTTATCATCTATTCAAACCATCAGCCACGATGAGACATGTATTTGGATCAAAGGAAATCGAGGCTCAAAGTTTCTTTCCTTTCGAATAGAATCAGACAATTAACTTTTAAAAGAACAGCAGTATGGAAATAGATAACAGTAGAAAGACAATTACAACATTTGTTCTCGTAGATTCAACCGGTAAGATCTTTGACGATTTCGAGAACATCAATGAGAATACAGAAATAAGGCGATAGCCATTGAACCCAAAAATAGCTGACCTATGGGAGATTACAAGTGGATTGGTCTTATCAGAAAGTTCTATAATTGTTCTTTCTATAATGACAGCAACGCCGTGCAAATGTTCCTGCACATTTTTTTGAATGCTCAAAGGGAGGATAAGCCTTACTTTGACAAAATTACGATGAGGGGGCAGTTTCGCACCTCAATTAAAGACATCATGAGTTTTTTGGAGATAAGCCGTAAATCCGCCCGGCGTTCTTTAGATAAGCTGAAGGCGGCAGGCATTATCCATGTTGCCTCTCTAAGACGTAACGGTATTCTCATCACCGTTCGTGAATTTTCAAAGTTCCTGGCTTTAGAAAATGTGAGAGGTGGCTGGGTGAAACTGTATTACGACCTTGACTTCCAAGATTTCTTTGTGAACGCACAGGTTCTTCATATTTATCTCCATTTGCTTCTTCATACTTACTCGGAGAGTGAAAACTATGAGGATCCGCTATGGTTTGACATGAAGAAGATCAGTGCTTCAACTGGCATTCCTGTAGACGGCATTAAAGAGGCCCTCCGGAAGCTACGCAAGCTGGGCATCCTGAATATTGGGTATAACGGTCAGAAGAAACTTTCTTCCGTTCGTTTGATAGAGTTTTCCGATTATGTCAAGGACACCTGTTCGGTAACATCAATAGGCCCCTCTGCCAGTCATGTCACATCAGGCGAAAGTTTCTCTGATTTGGAAAACACTTCATCTAATGGAGCAGCCATTATAAGTTTCGAAGACGGGGGGACAAAAACTGAACAAAAGGAGCCAAAAGAAGGGCCAAAAGATGCCCAACAAAATTTTGCACGAAACAGTTATGAAATGTCTTCCAAGTCTTTTGTAAGTGACGAAAATACAGCTACTTACGAACCAGAAGGTCAAAAAGAGGGCCAAAAGAGGGAACAAAACCGTCCAAAAGTTGAATCCACCAAAATGCCACCAAGCAGTCATGGGGGCGGCTACGCGCGCGATCCTATTATAAAAGAGAATAGAGATAAGAGAATAGAGAATCTTCATTATTATAATTATTCGTCCGCGCGAAATTTCGTCAATTGAAGAATTGGTCTGTGATGACGAATGGGTGCGCTCGATGCAGCTGCTTTATGGCTTCCCGGATAAGGAAACGCTCTATAACGCCCTGACATTGTTCTTGGCGAACTTGAAGTGTCGCAAAGAAGAAGTTCCAAAAGGATTGGAGGGGTTCCTCGACTATTTCTGCAACTGGTATAAACGAAATGAAAAGAAGTTGCTGCATAAACTGAGGGCGCAGACACCGTCTAAAGACTATGCAAAAGTTCTTTGGGACAAGTGTATGTCTGCCTTTGCCAAGATTGTAAGCGAACGTGCTTTTGCATCGGTTTTCCAACAAGTTTCTTTTGAGTCCTTCGATAATGTAGCCAAGACGCTGACACTTGTTCTTCCGAATAAGCGAATATTTGAGATATTGGAAGCTGATTACCTTGATACTGTTAGAACGGTGTTACACAAGTTTTTCGGTGTAGGGGTACAGCTTCAATACCGCATTGCATAGGGTTAGGACTACAAACCATTTAAGATAGAATTACGCTTATGAATGAAGCTCAAAGAATATTGCAGATGACCGATGGGGGCTTGGCAGTGTTCATTCACTACCTTGGTGAAAAGTGCCTTGCCCGGACTTTCCGTAACCCTTTCAGGGAGGACAGCCGGCCTTCATGTCACCTGTATGCCAACAGAGGCGGATATGGCAACGGCCAATACTATCTCCAAGACTTCGGCGACAGCAGCTTCTGTGGCAACTGCTTTGCCATTGTAGGTAGACTGTGTAATATCAACCCCAAAACCAACTTTCGCGAAGTGCTTCAAGTGATAGACAGAGATCTTGGACTTGGCATTTTTGATGAACAACGAAGCGAGCACCATGTGTTGATGAAAAGAAAAGCCACACCCTCGCAGAAGTACAAATGTTCTTCCATAGCGAGTTTTGAGGTCGTGACACAGCCTTTCATGCCATGGGAGGAAGAGTATTGGGGGCAATATGGCATTGGACTTTCAACGCTGGAACGTTACAACGTAAAGAGCATCAGCAGTTGTACATTTAAGAAATCGTCCGGTGGGAACTTTGCCGTTTACGGTTCAAAGGCTATTCCGACCTACGGATATTTCTTCGATGACGGATGTAGGCTGAAGATTTACAGACCTAAGGCAAAGACACGTTTTATGTATGCCGGCCACTTCCCAAAGCCCTATATCTTCGGGCATGAACAACTGCCTGAAGAAGGAGCACTCGTTTTCGTCACAGGTGGCGAAAAGGATGTCATGTCACTGTCGGCGCATGGATTTCCGGCCTTGACATTTAACAGCGAGACGGCCAACATTCCCGAAGATGTAATGGATGAACTTTCCCAACGATTCCGTCGAATCATTTTCCTCTATGATACGGATGAAACCGGACAAAGGGAATCTGCTTTGCGGATACAACAGTACGGCGAGAAATACAACGTTCAGAAACTTGACCTACCGCTGTCCGGAGAGAAATCGGAAAAGGACATCAGTGATTTCTTCCGTTTGGGGCACACCATGGAAGAACTGCAAGCAATGATAGAAAAGCTATAATTATCGAAAAATGAAATTAGAAAAAACAAGTAAACCTATATTCAGGCATGCAGGAGGAAGCTCCGATAATATTCGGATCAGAACCTTGACAGATGCTGCCACGCCAAGTATAATGGGCATTGATGTTAAGGAGTTTCCGGAGGTTCATTCGGTCTCCTACCGTTTTCTCTCCAAGACCTATCACGGGGTGGGTGTCATAAACCAGAACAACGGGATAGAATTTGTTGGCCAAGACCTGACGGACTCCCCCATGACGTTGAATAGTTCTGGAGTGACTTTTCTTCCCATGGAGAAAGAGCACAGGAGCGACAAGTTGTGTATATTCGCAGACATGATGGATTATTTGGCCTACCAGACCTTGCAGAAGAATGGCTTTGTCAGGCTGCCTTCAGACTGTGATTTCATGATTATGTCGGATGTAAGGAACTTCATCCATATCTCGGTCGAAGGAGATGACTATGATATGGTTTATCTCTACTTTCCCAATGATGTCATGGGCTGCACCATAACCAAGACGTTAAAGGATCGGTATGGCAAGCATGCCATTGAGTGTAATCCCCTGTACAAAGGTTATAACAACCTGTTGCAGTTCGTAAAAGCCATTGAGATCACCACAAACAGCAAATAGAGCCGTATGGTATATGTCATAATCATCCTTGTCCTGCTGGTAGCTTTGGGAGCAGCTTTCTATTATGAAATCACCCATAGCTACGACGACGACAAGTTCAGGAAATGAAAGATAAAGGGATTGATGTAAGTGCATCCTTTCCAAGTATAAAACGCTAACAAGTAAAAGTATGATTAATTATGTTTTAAGTATTGAAACCGGAGTTACGGATCTCGTCCGTACCCCCGAGTACTATCAGACAGCCACTTTTGTGCAAAAGAAAGAAGAGCTCTTGGCTCTGATTTATCAAAAGAAGAAACTCAAGCCTTTTGCCAGCATGAAGCTCATAAGGAGTATTAGTTTCTTTATCAAGCGCTCCATCAGCCTTTGGCAGTTACAAGGTCTTGCAAACAAGATAGAAACGATGTTCGGCCCATCTTGTTTCCAAATCTCCATCGACAGAGAAAACAACACCGTACACATGCTCTGTGGCTGGATAGACAAAGAGACTGGTGAGTGCATCGTGCTGAACCGTACAGAACAGAAGAGACTTTCCGTCCTGATCCTGGATTATTTGGACTTGCCACGTCCCCGGTGTGCCGACATGTGGTTGAGATACTTTCTGCTGAACAAATTTGACAATGACAATTCTGTCTTCAGCAGACAGATAGAGTTTCTTGAAAGGTCTGAATATGAGAGTCTAAGCTATACGGTATTGAGAGACAGTCTCAAATACGTGGAGATGGTATGTAAAGGATTACTGAAATAAAAAATACACTTATGAGATTTTTAAAGATTTATTTAGCCAGCAGCTGGCGGAACAAGTATTTCGAGAATTTATTGAACGCCCTACGGATTCAGGGTTACTATACCTATGACTTCAAGCATCCCGAGGACAATGAACTAAGCGGATTCAGTTGGGAGAAAGTCGATAAGGACTTCGAGAAGTGGACTTGTAGGGATTTCAAGGAAGGGCTTCACCATCCCGAGGCTGTCAAAGCATTTGAAAAAGATTTTCACGCCATGCAGGAAGCGGACTATTGTGTCCTCCTCTTACCGTGTGGCCGCTCTGCCCATTCTGAAGCCGGTTGGATGAAAGGGCAAGGCAAGAAAGTTTTTGTCCTTGATATGTCCGAGAAACCAACGCCCGAGCTGATGTACCAGATGTTTGATGCGTATGTGACGAGACCGATTGATTTGGTAGAACACATTGAAGCTGCATTCCATAAGGACAATATGCTACTTAAAGAAAATTTCAGCACACATGGATAGAGTGACAAAGAGACGGACTAACCTCTTGTATAATTTAAGAAAGAAAGGAGTCAGATGCTTGACCAAGGAACGTATGATTTTCTTTCCCTATGGAGAGGATCCCAATGAAGTCAGGCAAATTGTCTGTTTATGCAACGAGTATCATTTCCATGTACAATTGGAACTTCAATAGCACATTTAATATTAAAAGTATACACAGAATGAAAAAGATAAAGGATTTAACCGTAACGGTAACCTATACTGTTGGTTACATGATGTAGAAGTTAGCGAAAAGATTTATGAAGCTCTAAACGCCTTGGCGGATAGAGGGTGTGTAAACTGTGACTTTATGGACTTGGACGAGCAAGTATATACTGGTTTCGAGTGGCTTTCTGACCATATTCACGAAAGTGACGCTTGTGATTGGAATTATGAAGTTGATATGGAATAATCTTAAATGTGGGGAATAGAAAATGAAACATTTGCTTTATTTCATAATTGCAGCCCTTGTTGTATATCTGAGTGGAGGACTGTTGATGGCAGATTTCTCATGGGTACTCCATATTGGCTTCTTAGGATGGATAGGTGCCATTATTATTATTCTGTGGTTCTTCCTGCAAATTGAGAAAGAGTATGGGGGGTGGAATATAGAAGAGGAAGAAGTAGATTCATGGAATGAAGAAGATGAAAGCGATGACCAATACATTTCCAAGAAAGAAGCCCGGAAAATTGCAGAGGATGTCTGTAAAGAAATGTTTAATATAAAAGAAAACAAATATGATAAATAGCCCAATCCTTGATACCTGTTGCGGAGGTAAGATGTTTTACTTCGATAAGCATGATGACAGGGTTCTGTTTCAAGACATAAGAAAGATGAAGACAACATTATGTGACGGAAGGTACTTCGAGGTCAACCCCGATGTTCAGGCAGACTTCACTGATATGCCATACCCTGACAATAGCTTCCGCATGGTTGTTTTTGATCCACCACATTTGCTAAGAAGTATTGAGAACTGTAGGACATGCGATATATATAATGAACCAAGTCCAAAGAACAAGGCAACAGGCTATCAAATGATAAAGTATGGTGCTCTTGGCAATGCAGACTGGAAAGAAGTCTTGCAAAAAGGCTTTGCAGAATGTTTTCGAGTATTAATGCCTGGAGGATTCTTAATATTCAAATGGAATGAAACAGACATTAAGGTATCAGAAATACTGAAACTCACCTCGGAGAAACCCATCTTTGGACATGTATCGGGGAAACGTTCTAACACTCATTGGATTTGTTTCATGAAGAAGATTGCATAAATATAATAGAAAAAATCATGGATAATATAAAATCCCGTGATAGTAAATAATTAGACATAAAAAATTTTGCGAAATAAAATATATTATGTATCTTTGCAGGCGTATAGCTGTATATACGGCTATACGTATATAAGTCAATAAAGGAATACGATAATACGTATATACATAAAAAATATAAATCAAACGGTATGGAAAAGAACAAAGATATATCAAACCAATTTGACACAATGGTTAGACAGTGTCAAAGCATGAATGCTGGTAAACTTAGAATATCATTTAAGCGAGAGGATGGCTATACTATTGACATAACAGCACGACTAACAGAGGCAGAATTTGATGATGAATTTAGTAATAAGGAACTAAAATACATCAAAGAGACAATGATAGAAAAAATAAGCAGCGTTTCTAATAAGGAAGCTGCTGAAAAGGCTTTTGATATAGTCAATGTATGCCAGGAACTCTTAGGGGAACCACTTTTTGACTCTGTAGATGAAATTGTAAATTCTACTCTGTAAAATTAGTAATAATAAAAAACAATAATATGCCTATTAAACCAGAAAACAAATCACGCTATCCAAAGAATTGGAAACAAATTAGAAATTCAATTCTTGAACGAGCGAATAACTGTTGTGAGTTCTGTGGAGTTGAGAACCATACATATCGGATGAATGAACTTACTGGGAGATTAGCATATGTTGTTCTGACAATAGCACATCTTGATCATATTCCAGAACATTGCGATCCCGATAATCTGCGTGCCTTGTGTCAACGATGTCACAATCGTTATGATGCAGAACATCGGAAAGAAACGAGATTAAGTAACAGTATTAAGAAAACAAATGAATAATATTAAACTTTTATACATAGACTTGTTCTGCGGAGCCGGTGGAACTTCCACCGGTGTTGAACATGCAAAGTTAGATGGAACAAAGTGTGCGAGGGTGGTCGCCTGTGTCAACCATGATGCGAATGCAATCGCATCGCATCAGGCAAACCACCCTGACACATTACACTTCACCGAGGATATTCGCACACTTGCTCAAATACTTTGTGGAATCTTCAAGTTTATAGATAAATATATAAAATCCCGTGATAATAAATAATTAGGTATAAAAGTTTTGCGAAATAAAATATATTATGTATCTTTGCAGGCGTATAGCTGTATATACGGCTATACGTATATAAGTCAATAAAGGAATACAACAATACGTATATACATAAAAAATATAAATCAAACGGTATGGAAAAGCAAGTAAAAATTATCTCATTTGCCAACCACAAAGGAGGGGTTGGCAAGACTACCACTACTGCCAGTGTAGGTTCTATCCTTGCCTCTATGGGAAAAAAGGTGTTGTTGGTGGACATGGATGCCCAAAGCAATCTTACTACCTCCCTATTAAAAGATAATCAAGTTGATCAGACCATCTATGATGCTCTTTCCGCTTCTTGCAGGGGAGCAGCTTACAATTTGGCAATCTATCCGATAGCAGAAAATCTTGACATCGTTCCATCTTCATTGCGTCTTGCATCTGCTGATCTTGAACTCTCTTCTGTCATGGCAAGAGAACACATCCTCGCAGACATATTAAGAGGTAAGAAGGCGGACTATGACTATATTCTGATAGATTGTCCACCATCTTTGGGTCTTCTTACTCTTAACGCAGTTACGGCATCAGATTTGGTTGTAATACCTCTGCTTGCAGAAGTACTGCCTTTCCAGGGTCTTACTATGATCAGCGATTTTGTCAGAATGGTAAAGCAGAAGCTAAATCCAAAGATTGAGATTACCGGTATTCTCCTCACTCGCTGGGAAAAATCCAATTTGAGCAGACAGATCGAGGATGGTCTTAGGGCCAAGCTTGGCGATAAAGTGTTCCGAACCAAGATCCGAAAGAACATCAAGATTGCCGAAGCACCCCTGGAAGCCGTCAATATTGTTGACTATGATCCGAAGAGCAACGGAGCTGCTGATTACAAGGCTTTCGTAGGAGAACTTTTAGACAGGACGAAGAAGAACCTATAATTTACATTTATGAGCAAAGGCATTAACAAAGACTCCATGAGCAGTCTTTTGGAAGGACTTACTTCTGTCAGGAGTACAACTCCGGAAGATCATCACCAGCCAAATCCAAGCTCCAATTCAAAGGATGAAGTAACATCCATCCCAGTGGATAAGCCGATATCTAAAGGTGGTTCAAAGGAAAGAATATGTACCTCCGTCGATAAGAACGTCATGAATAAGATACGTACCATATCAGAAACAGAGGGTATTCAAATCAATGAACTTATTACCTTAGGTCTTGACATGGTTATATCTAAATATGAAGAGGCGCATGGGCCGGTGCGGCCTAAAAAGATTAACAAAGGCAATATAGACAACATCTTTCGTTAAGGCAGGAAGTCTATACTACCATTTTTAGTACACATAAGAAGGACGAGCAATCAGTAATGGTCACTCGTCCTTGTATGTTTATGCAAGCAGAAATACCGGAATACATAATATGGAATTTACGGTCTTTCACTATTCAGGATAGTAGCCAATTCTTCCGTGGTGTGTCCCAAACGGAAGAAATCACTGATATCCTTTTCCGATTTTTCACCTGAAAGAGGAAGTAGGACTCTTCTTACATTATATTTTCCAGTATATTCCTGTACTCGCTTTTTCGACTCACTTTGTCCTGTTGCATCCATATCATAAAGGATAACAATTGCCCGGAACCTTCCGGCAAGCTGTTGCATAAGACTGTCAGGTAACTTGGCAGTCTCGCTATTCAGGCATATCGCATGGAACCCATGTGCTGCCAGCGACATGACATCTTTCTCCCCGCCGGTGATGAAGACATATCCGCCTTGTGGCGGTAGCTGTTCCCAACCGAAAATGTATGGTCTCGGAAGGACACCAGCATAGAGAAATCTGTTTTTGGAGCAGGGAGAATAGATTTTGATGCCATCATTGTTATTAAAGAGGTATCCAAAAGCCGGATACTTTGGTGTGCCATAAACCGTAAATTCCTTTCC
Organism: Segatella oulorum JCM 14966; assembly: GCF_000613785.1. Taxonomy (GTDB): domain Bacteria; phylum Bacteroidota; class Bacteroidia; order Bacteroidales; family Bacteroidaceae; genus Prevotella; species Prevotella oulorum. Next base: position 9,925 of record NZ_BAJQ01000006.1, read on the forward strand.
ATTCTCTTTTGACATTCTGCACGACGAAAGGCTTGCAACATGATAGCGTCCCAGCGTATCCTGATCAATTCCATAACGCTGCCAAAAACACAGTTCCTCCATGGTAAAAGGCTTTTCCTTGTATTGGAATGAAAGTACGGAGGAAGTCTCCGGTTCCCGTCTCTTTACAATCCTCTTACAAATGGTTTCTGTTTGCGGAAATGAGTTATTGAACAATCCCAGGCAAAGCTCTTTGTCTATCACCTTCAGGATATCCTTAAATGCAGTCTTTACATTCATATTGCACAGTCTGCCCACAATGGCAAAGCAGTTGCCACAGAAGCTGCTGTCGCCAAAATCCTGTAAATAATACTCCACTTGTCCGTATGTGTTTTTATTCGCATACAGATGGCATGAAGGCCGGCTGTCTTCCCTGAAGGGATTTTTAAAGATTCTCTTCAGGCATACATCGCCTAAGTAATGTGTAAACACATCCAGTCCACCACCTGTCAGATAAAGTATTTGTTGTCTTTCGTTCATTTTTTCTTATTGGAATGTTAGTTGATCATATTGCCCGTCAAGCCGATAGCACAGCTAAAAAATGAAATACTGTGAATGAGGTTGTAGTCTACGGTGAGCTGTTAATCCTCATTGTCCCAGTCAATCAGTCCGATAGCATAATGATGGGTATCAAAGTAGTAGCTCATGGAATGCAGTTTTATTTCCTCATACAAGCTACCCCGATATGTCACCACGGCTTCGTCTTCTCCAAGAGCGCAAATAGCGTCATACACCTCTCGACGTTCTTTCAGAAAATTCTCTACATCATCGAAGTTGTCGAAATCTGATATGATTTCCTGCACTTCGTTCTCGTAATAATTATTGGCATCATCGGCTGTAAACAACAGATAGTCGTCACCATAGTCCTCGGCTGTGCGAATAAAAGGATCGTATGCCCGATTACCAGTTCTATACCAAAGACTCCAACCGTCGCGTTTGTGGAAGATCTCAATACTGAGATTATGCTGCTCTGCATATTCACGTGCTTCTTCCATAGAGTCAAAGCCGATGATGGCCTTTTTCAGGCAGCGTGGATAACCATTACGCTCCGATGTCGTTTCAATCAACTCAAGGCCGCCCTGTGCTGCCAAATCAATAAAATCAAACTGTGTCATACTATTTCCCCGTCATGCCGGTAGGTCAGCTTTATAATTTATGAAGTTATTATTTATTCTGGGCATCCCGATTCTCAACCTTTTTATAGGTTTTTCGTTTCTTCGACCCGAACTTTTTTTTTATCATTCCGGTGTAACCGTCATCTCGAACCTTTTATGTGCAAGGTGAAATCGCAGGCATTAAGGGGACATAAGGCAAACAATTGGCCGGTAAAAGTTTTCAGGAAACCGCAATCTATGATTCCGGAGGGTCATGAAAAGTTTTCCGCCAATAGGACTTGTTCCGGTGTTTTCCGTGTTCCCTGCCTGCGATACCTTTGCAAAATAAAAGTCGATAGATGACTACAAGCGGATGAAAAGTGAGGTCGAAATCAGAAACGGAAATGGAAAGATAGATATAAGTGAATGTAAAACAAGTACCGCAGGTAAGTCAGGCAGATATATTGCTCTCCATGCGTATATATGTATTGTTGTATATACGTCAATATGTATATATGGCAATAAGTATATAAGAATGATATAGGAATAACAAGATAAGAGGAGCAGCACCCATGACTCATCTAATTTACTTGTTTTAGCAAAAATCGGGATAGTTCATAATTTTAAAGTCCCGAATTTTAACACAAAAAAGCCGTAAATCCGCCTAAAACATTTTGAAAATGTTAATATAAGAGTTTCTTTTTTTTAAGGCTGTCTTTCTGATATTAAGTCATTTATTTTGTAGCCAATAAATAAAAGAATATGGGATCATTCGGTATATACGCAATCGTAGTGACATTCGTCTTTGTTATCTATTATGTAGTTATGATCTGCATGGATTTGTTCGGGGCGAAAGGTGAGAAGAAAGAAAGTGTAGAAGTCATTCACGCTGGCGCACCTGTCGACAACGCGGATGGCACACCTGCCGTTTCACCTGTCAGAATCAGTGAGACCGGTGAAGGAAAGTATCAAATAGAACGTCCCGGTGAAGAAGAACCGGAAAAATACGGGCATGAGACAGAAGAAGCGTCTTCCAATAAGAAAGGGGACGGCATGGAGACTTCTCAATTTGATCAGAAGCCTCTTACAGCTGAAGATATTGCAGCGTCCGATGCCGAGGAATTAGCCATGCAGGCAAAAGCCAAGGCCGACTCGATAAGACAAAATTTCAATAATGTTTCTCCGGACATTCAGGGAGCTGTGTATGTAGACGAGTTCGTTGAAGATTATGCTGCCGCCTATTTGAAAGGCAAGAGTGAAGATGAGCAGGCAGAACAATTAAGTTTCTAAGTTATGAAGACATTCAAGTATAAAACATATTTGCTGTTATCGGCATTACTGTTGCTCACACAGCCAGTCATGGCCACCTGTGGTACGACGGATTACAGTGGCAATTCAGGGCGGTTATATAATATGGTGGTATTCATCTTGACATGCTGTACAGCCGTATTGTATCTGCTTTATGCCATAGCAGCCATTTTATCCATATACAGCGCGACGAGCATCTATATCAAGATGCAGGCAGGAGAAGAAGGATTTACAAAGAGCATCATCATTTTAGTCGGCAGCTGCCTTTTCCTGCTTGGGGCCACCATCGTCCTTCCGGCTTTCTTCGGTTTCCAGTTCGGCGTGACCGACAGGCTTTGGTAATTATTTTATTACATATTATTTATTTATTAATTATTTAAAAATTCAAAGACAATGAATCAGACTTTGTCAGTAATGGTAAGCGGAGCCAAAAGCTTTTGTGTCTCCGCAGGTAAGAAAATCAAGGGAGTAGTGATGGACCCCCGCTTTGTAGCGGTTATGCTGTTGCTGGTTGTTTGCACGGTAGCAGTGGATGCACAGAGCATGGATTCCGGAGTACAGGCAATCACCAAATCAACCGACGCCCTGAAAAAGTACATCCCTGTCGTAACGAAGCTATGTTATGTTTTGGCAGGTATCGTCGCTGTTATCGGTTCCATCTCCGTTTACATCAAGATGAACAACGAGGAGCAGGATGTCAAGAAGAGCATCATGATGATTGTCGGTGCCTGCATCTTCCTCGTGGCGGCAGCCAGGCATTGCCACTGTTCTTCGGACTCTAAGACGAAGAATATGGCAACAGTCAAAAGCGACTATCCCGATTACCCGGTATTCAAGGGGCTTCAAAAGCCTCTTGAATTTCTGGGCCTTCGAGGAAGATACATTGTGTGGGCCGCTGTCACCGTTGGCGGAGGTCTGTTGTCATTCTTGATTGGCTATGTGATTTTCGGCTTTCTTATAGCACTGGCGTTGCTGACCATTTTTCTGTCAGTAGGAGGAGTCTCCATTTTCGTCAAGCAATATAAAGGTCTTCATTCTAAGAAAGCCCCGAAAGGTATCTATATATTCTGCCATTCAAGACATTATTAAAATTACCCGTTTGATAGTAAACAAAACTATTGTATGATTACCCTTATCGTCATATTGGTCTTTGCCTCCATCCTGTTGGGGATATACATTTCCATCAAGATTTTCGGAACAGGCAGTAAACGTGCCAAGGTGTTTGAGGACATCTATTTCAGTTTTGAGGACGTGAACGAGATAGGTGTAATCTACACAAAGAAAGGCGATTATTCGGCCATCCTGAAGATGGACAATCCCGTGAGGAAGTACTCTGCCGATACGGACGGTTATTACGAGTTTACTTCCCTATTGGCATCCGTACTCCAAGTGTTGGGTGAGGGGTATGCTATCCACAAACAAGACATCTTCGTCCGTAAGAACTTCAATATGTCGAGCATTGCAGGAAAGTGTGCCGATGTAAGAAAGCATTTTCTTTCCGATGCCTATTTCAAGTTCTTCAACGGCCGTCCCTATATAGATTCTGAAACCTATCTCACCATCACTCAACGTGGTCGAAATGGCGGTTTAAAGGCATATGATGCCGACAAGTGGCGCGATTTCCAAGTCAAGATACAGAAGGTCCATGACCGTCTGAAGAGTGAGGACATCAACTGTCGCTTCCTTACGGGAGACGAATGTAAAGAATATACCGAGCGTTTCTTTGCAGTTGATTTCAATAATGAGGTCGTTTCCATGAATGACTTCAAGGTGGAGTCCGAGAAAATTGGTATGGGCGATGACCAGTTGAAAATCTACAGCCTCTTGGATGTAGATGATCCCGGTCTTCCCGGCACCCTTCGCCCTTATGCCGACATCAATGTCAACAACTCCGTCATGCCGCAGGATCTGCTTTCCGACCTTAGCACACTCCCTGATGTAGACACGCTTATTTACAATCAGGTTATCTTTCTTCCCAATCAGAAGCGGGAGATTTTAAAGTTGGAGAAAAAGAAGAACCGTCACGCTTCCATTCCCAATCCGAACAATCAGATTGCCGTTGAAGACATCAATAACGTTCTTAACGAAGTAGCCCGTGACGGCAAGCAGTTTGTTTATGCACATTATAATCTTCTCGTAAAGACCTCTGCAGACAAAAACCTACAAAAGATCACCAACTGTTTGGAGAACCTTTTAGCAAGATACAGCATGCACCTGTCAAAGCGTGCCTATAACCAATTGGAGTTGTTCGTTGCCAGCTTCCCCGGCAACTGTTATGAACTCAATGCCGACTACGACCGTTTCCTGACACTTTCCGACCCTGCACTCTGCCTCATGTATAAGGAGCGTCAACAGAAAGGGGATGACACGAACCTGAAATGTTACTACACAGACAGGCAGGGCGTACCGATGGCAGTTGATGTGTCAGGCAAGGAAGGAAAGATTAGGTATACCGACAACTCCAATTTCTTTGTCCTGGGCCCTTCCGGTAGTGGTAAGAGCTTTTTCATGAATACTGTCATGCGGCAGTACTACGAGCAGGATACCGATATTGTCATTGTAGATACCGGTGACAGCTACGAAGGTCTTTGCAGCTATTTCGAGGGCATATACATCACATATTCAAAGGAACATCCCATCTCGATGAACCCTTTCAAGATAGAGAAAGCGGAATATGAGCAGAACTTCCAAGCGAAGAAAGATTTTCTAAGGAATATAATCTTCCTTATCTTCAAAGGCAGCGGCGAACCCACGAAGCTCGAAGAGACCATCATCAACCAAACCCTCATAGAATACTTCGAAGAGTATTTCAACCCATTTGAAGGCTTTACCGAAGAGCAGCGTGAAAACATGCGCCATGTCATGGAACTTGAAGATAAACGTACCGGCAAGTATGAGGAATACGAAGAGGAGCTGGAAAAACGTTACGGAGTATCTGATGATATTGACGATATAGAAGAAGATGATGATAATGATGAGAGGAAGAAACAGCGTGACCTTCGTCTCCGTGACAAGCTGCAAGCCGTCATCGACGATTCCGCCGCTACTGAAGGAGAAAAAGACAATGCGAAGAGCCAGCTGCTTCGTCGCCTTACCCCTGAACTCATAGAGAGTAAGTATCTTCAGCGTATCAATAAGAAGATTGACAAGATAGAACGCCAGCGTAAGAAGATGAGAGTTACGGAACTCAACTTCAATACTTATTATGAGTTCGCCATTGAGCGTATTCCTCAAATCATGAAGCAGGATCAGGTTAAATTTGCCATCAACGAGTTTGCCACGATCCTAAAGCCGTTCTATAAGGGTGGAGAGATGGAATACACGCTCAACAACGAAATGGATTCCTCCCTGTTCAATGAGAAGTTCATCGTATTCGAAATTGACAAAATAAAAGAGAATCCCGTCCTTTTTCCTATTGTCGTGTTGATCATCATGGATGTCTTCACACAGAAGATGCTCTTAAAGGAAGGCCGGAAATGCCTGGTCATAGAAGAAGCATGGAAAGCCATTGCCACCCCTGTCATGGCCACCTATATACAGTATCTATACAAGACAGCCCGTAAACACTGGGCCATGGTCGGCGTGGTAACGCAAGAGATACAGGACGTTACCGAGTCCAAGATTGTCAAGGAGGCTATCATCAACAACTCCGGCGTGTTCATGCTACTTGACCAGAGCAAGTTCAAGGACAAGTTCGACAACATCAAAAAGACCTTGGCTCTGACCGACATCGACTGCAAGAAGATTTTCACCATCAACCGCTTGGAGAATAAGGAAGGCCGTTCCCCATTCAAGGAAGTGTTCATCAAACGTGGTCAGGAAGGCGATGTGTACGGCATTGAAGAACCGCCGGAGTGTTACATGAGTTACACGACGGAGAAGGTAGAGAAACTTGCCCTGAAACTCTACAAGAAGATTCTCCAATGTGACCACCAACACGCCATTGAAGCCTTCGTGCGTGATTGGAAACGCTCCGGAATCAAGAGTTCCTTGGAATTTGCACGGAAAGTACTGAAAGAAAGAAAAGTGTTAGACAATTAAACTCATCAATCATATGCGTCGTTTCATCGCTATCATCCTATTGATCCTCCCGGTGACATCCATGTCAGCGCAGTCGTATCATGCCATCAACATTGATGCGAAAACCGTGGCAGCCATGACCGCCGCATATGCGATAGAGGAAGAGACAGAACGGAAGACAGCCTCTGATGTAGACTCCATCCTTGGACATTACACCAAGGCCAGCCTTTCCACAGCCGGCATCTACCTGTCAAAGTTGAAAGACCGGAACGCCATGCGTGAAGTCGGAGTTTTCGGCAGCGATGAGAACTACTATTACCAACGCATCCTCTATTTGGTGAAGGACGGCATCATGCCCAAGCTTATTGTCGTTGCAGCCAAGATGGTCAAACAACCTGACAATGCCCTCTATTGGGGGCCATACCTGTTCAAGACCACCAAGAATGTCGAGCAGCTCTGCAAGCAGTTTGAACTTGTCGTTACTAATGGAAAATTGTCGTTCAAGGATGTAACTTTCTTGGTTATCAACGAGAAGCTGCAAAAAGTCTTTGACTTGGCCCAGCTTGGCAATGTCAACTGGAAAGAACTCTTGGAGAAAGTCGGAGATTTCAACATCAAAGCAGCCAAGGAGGACATCAAGAACGACATCGGCAAACTCGGAGGTGTACTTGCCACCGCAGGAAAAGGTGTTGTGGACAGCAATATGAGGGACTTTTCCGCCATTGGCAGGATCTTCAAATCCAAGCCAAGTGAGATTTACCAATTATATCAGACTTTTCGGAGCAAATATGAAAGCATCCGCAATGCCGGAAATGTCAAGGCCATTTTGATGGGTGTCATCGGTTCGAATAGTGCAGATGCCGTTTCACGTCTGTTCCAAGTAGACAATTACAGCATCACGGGTTATGTGAGCAACTACATCAAGGAGTTGCAAGGGCAGTACTACAAGCAACGTTGGTACATCTATTCTGATGATAGTGGCAGTAAGGTTCTTTGCGACTACAAGCCCAAGGCCGAAGCCAATTATGATGATCAATGGAATGGGTGGTTGCATTTTGTTAGTCCACGTGATAATGAGTATTGTCATGTCTTAACCTCTTCAGAGATGGCATCCGCTAAGACAGAATCCGAACGCCTTGCAGGATGGAATCAGGCAAAGGTTGATAAGTACAACAAGGAACATCCTGGACACCATGCCACCATCACATATGTGTTGCAGCATGAAAACCGTAGAGAATCCTATAAGCATGGATGGGGTGCCAGGCATTACAAGCGTCATTGTTTCTATGCCTATTCTATCAAAATTGTAGACTCCTGGAGTATCAAGCATGAAGTGCATGAGGAAAATTTCGATTCAGAGTCCATGGACGAGGAGACTTTCAAGAAGCGCATGGAGAGCCAGCTGAAATACTGGAACAGCTTGGAAAGCGACAAGCCCTTTTCACAACGTGTCACATATAAGTTGGGTAACGACGCTCGCAAGTATTACACCATCGCGGATGAGAACAAAATGAAAGGCTGCAATTCTGTCGTTTTCCTGGCCAAGTGCGACGATGGTGCAACCCTTGCGGAGGGGTCGTTCAATTGGAAAGAGAATGGAAATCAGGGAAAGCACCTTGAAGACCCCAAATCGAAGAATTTCGCTTTGGACAAGACACAGGTGAGCACGAATGGGGCCAACGAGCTGCAGCAGAAAAAGAAAGGTTGCCAGGACGAGATTAAGAGTCTTGAAAATCAGATTCGCTCCATGGACAAACAGATGAGTTCGCTGATCTCCCAAATGAACCAACCAAGATGGCCCACGATAACAATAAGGTTGCCGCGCTCCGTGCACAATATGACACCGTCAGCAACAACCAAACTGCATTGAAACGTCAGCTTTCGCAGGTTCAATCCAACTTGGCACAGATAGACAACGCCATTGCGGAATACTACAAAGATCTTAATGAGGACAATGGCAGTCCTTACCGAATCAATTCCAATATGAGAGAGTTGGCGAGTCTGTTCCAGCTTTCCTGGCAAGATGCCGGAGAATGGGTTAACGGCGATGGGCAATACATCTTTGTCCGTCATGCCTATTGCGCACAGGTAAAGAGCCAGGTGACCTATACGGCAGTCTTGAAGCTCCAATCAAAGCCCAAGCATTTTCTTGGCATCCGCATCCACCGTGCCATATTGAGTGTCGATTACAAGCTCTCCGCCGCCTATTCAGCAGAGAATGTCATAGAGACGATGAATCTTGATATGAGCCTGTCTGAAAAAGAGCGTGCCGCAAAAGTCAACGAGCGTCAGAAACAGTTGATGGAAGATATGCCGGACTGTTCCATCACGGTGAGATACAACTATGCCAAGAATATGCCTAATGAGGAAGGTCCAGATGCCATCCATCTGCTTTGGGCAAGTGATCGATTAGATGTGGCAAGGGGTGTGGAATATCAGCTTAGCGTCATCTATTCCCAGTTAGTTCTTTTGGAAAAGGTCATGAATGACCGCCAGACCATCAAGGATTTCCTGACTAACCAACTGTTGAATCCCATTACGAGAAAGTCCCGTGGCACAATAGCCGAATATGCCTTAGGGCGATGGACGGACGCAAGTGACAAAGCCAAGAAAGCTTCTTCAAGCCCCACTTCGCAAAAAGCAAAGCCATAGGCAGCAATTAAGACATTAACATAGATAACAGCAGACATGAACAAATGGATATACATATCGTTGATGAGTTTATGCCTTCTTTTCATTCCAAAAGAAGCCAAGGCAATAGACTCACCTACTGACCCTGCCTCTTTGGAAGCCATGATCAGTAATCACAAGACGGTTAAGGCCATGTTGGAGTTACGTGCTCTCGCAGAGGAAGGTGTGCGTGCTTATCATAAGAAGAGTATGAAGACAATGGAAGACTATACTTCGGTTAACAAGAAGTTGGACAGATACAGGAAGTGTTTCGACATCATCGACCTCATTCTGAACGGTACTGCAACAGGCTTCCACACTTACAACAGCTTTGGCAACTGCAAAAGAAACCTTTCCGCCTATGATAAGCTTTTGGACACCTATAAAAAGGAAATTCTCCTGCATGGAGCCGTTTGGTCAAGTGACACCATCATCCTTAATGCCAGCCAACGAGCTGTCGAAGGAGTCTTTAAGGGTGTTTCAGAGCTAAGGAAGTCTTATTTGGAATTGTCAGAACTCGTGTCAGGTGTAAGAAACTGTACTACGTCTGATTTGATGATTATTCTTAATGATATCAATGATTCTATTGATAAAATAGAAAGTAGCATCAGGCATTCCTACATGGAATTGTGGGCATATATGACCGTAAGAATGGGATTTTGGAAGAAAGAGTTCTTTATGGCAAGGAGTATCAAGGATATTGCCAACGATGCTTTGGGACGATGGCTTGGCAATTCCGTCCAGGCATTTCAATGCTTGGAGCAACACAGGTCATTCCGGCACGCCCCATTGGGTGGTGGCGGTATCATAGGAGGAAGACGCTATGACTAAATTCAAAAGAATACATATCCTGCTTAGGAACAGGATTACGCTCTTGGTAGGACTGCTGGCAACAGTTCTTCCGGCTTTCAGCCAAGGTTATGTGCAAGTCACGAAAAACCATGAGGAGTACATCATGCAGCAGTTCACCACAATGGAAACCGGTGCAGGGGCTTTGACCCCACGCTACTATTACAACGCATTCCACAAGAAATATCAAAGGACAGCCAATGCAGAGAATAAGCAGATTTTCCGTCTTCACATGAAAGCCCGTGTGGCAGACGAAAAGGTCTATTCTGACAGCATCAAAGCCTTGACCTCCCGTCGTGCCAAGGTGGAAGCACAGAATATCGTTGACCGCAGCCCCATGACCGATATGGCATGGACGGTCGAGAAAGGCAAGATAGAGGGCAAGTTGGACATCTTTCAGAAGAACATCAACAAAATCATGCCCTACGGTGGAACGGCAGAAGACTATCGCCAGTGGAAGAACATCTATAACTGCCTTCAAACCGCCATCAAGATTACCCGTGAGTCCTATCAGGACTTAGGGCGCAGGAAAAAGGAGTACATGGCCATCTATAGGGATGTGGTCAGGCGCAATTACCAACTAACTCGTCAGTTGCTCGCTTGGAACAGCATGAAATCCGCAAAGGAGATGCTGAAGAACAGCAAGTCTCCCCAGCGACTTTCACCCATCAACACGGTAGCTTTCGATGCGCTGAACCGTTGGAAAGTGGCGATGGCCGTCGACGGTTTTTCCAGCAAGAACTACAAAAAGTAGAAGATAATAAAGTAAGAAACAAAATATAAGCTAACAAGTAAGAAAATCAATTATGGCATTCAGTTCATTATTTTTAGCCGCACAGGGAGGACTTCAAGGGCTGTCGAGTACGATCTCCGACTTATCCCAAACCATAGGAGTAGACCTGTTCGAAGAAGACATCGACAATGTTGTCTTCCAGACCAACGAGTTTTTATGTAATCCCGACTTCATCGGCACACAGGGGCCATTTTGGTGGATACTCCAAATGAGCATGGCATTGGGTGCCTTGTTCTCCATCATTGTAGGAGCCAGTATGGCTTACAAGATGATGGTCAAGGGAGAGCCGGTCGATGTATTCAAGATACTCAAAGTAATGGGTATCGCGCTCATTATGATTTTTTGGTATCCGCCCAGCATGACCGGTATGGGCAGTGGCAATGGCAGCATCTTGGATGCCCTGGCCTATATTCCTAACTGTATAGGAAGCTACACTCACGACCTCTATGAAGCAGAAGCCGTACAGGTAAGTGAAAAATACAACGAATTGATGCCGTTGCTGCAGAAACGCGATACGATGTATCAAAAAGCGGCAGCAGTAGAAGCAGCATCAGAAGGATTGCAAAATGATGCAAGTATTGATGCTTTAACAAGATATACCTCTGGTAGCGATGCCGTTGAAGGTATCAAGGCTGCAGCAAGGGCCAAAAAGTCATCAGTCTTTGCCGGTCTCATCATTGGCTTTGATAAGATAGTAATGTTTCTTGCGCTGGTATTATACCGAGTCGGTTGGTGGGCAACCATCTTCTGCCAGCAGATATTATTGGGCATGCTGACTATCTTCGGCCCTATCCAATGGGCGTTTTCCGTTCTTCCAAAATGGGAGGGAGCATGGGCCAAATGGCTCATCCGTTACTTGACAGTCCATTTCTATGGAGCCATGCTCTATTTCGTAGGCTTCTATGTGCTGCTGCTGTTTGACATTGTTATCAGTGTTCAGGTAGAAAATCTTACTGCCATTACATCATCTACTGGTACAATTAACGGCTATATACAAAATGCTTTCCTGACTTGTGGCTATCTCCTTGCAGCTTCCGTGGTTGCTTTGAGATGCCTGAACTTGGTTCCGGACCTTGCCGCATGGATGATACCTGAAGGCGACACCGCCTTCTCTACCCGCAACTTTGGTGAAGGAGTGGCATCCTCCGTCAAGTCAAGTGCCATGTCTGTTATGCCCCGAATACATTAAAATGACAATGCTATGGCTGTATTAAAGAAATTAGAAAACAAGATAAAGTTGGTGTTGATTATTACCAGCCTGTTTTTGATAGGTTGTGTCGTTATCAGCCTTGGGAGTCTTTTTGTTGCCAGAGGCATGGTCGCTGATGCCCATAAGAAGATTTATGTCCTTGATGGCACTGTACCTATTCTCGTCAAGCAGACTACGATGGACGAGACTTTTGAAGTGGAAGCAAAGAGCCATGTGGAAATGTTCCATAATCTCTTCTTTACATTGGCTCCCGATGACAAGTATATTGATTATACCATCAAGAAAGCCATGTACCTTATAGACGAGTCCGGTCTTGCGCAGTACAATGCCTTGAAGGAAAAAGGCTTTTATAACAATATCATCGGAACGAGTACGATATGTAGCATTTTCTGTGACTCCATCAAGTTAGACAAACAGAAGATGGCCTTTACCTACTATGGCCGCCAGCGCATTGAGCGTCGTACAAGTATTTTGATGCGTCAGCTCATCACTGCCGGAAGCCTAAGGAGGGTGCCGCGCACCGAGAACAATCCTCACGGCTTTATCATCTTTGGCTGGAGAACTCTTGTCAATAAGGATCTCTCCGAAAGTCAGAAAACCGATTTCTAACATTAAAAATTGAACATTTATGGGACTGAAGAAAATCATTATGGGCGAACCTATGCCCGACAAGAACGATCCTAAATATAAAGAGCGTTATGAAAGAGAAGTGGAAGCCGGCAAGCAGTTTGCCGACAAGAGCGGTTTGAGTTGGCTGGCCATGAAGATACAGACGGTGGCCAACCACCATCGTATAGGTTTCCTCGTTACCGTCTTCGGCATCGTGATAGGCTGTTTTGCTATTAACATCATTAATATGGTACGTAGCTACAATGCTTCCAAAACACACCATTCTACCGCCGTAGAACAAGTGGATTCAGCATTACACCAAAGACGCATAATAAACAGGCACTAAAATGGATGTAAAGAAAATCAATTTTAAAGACCGAAAGTATGTTTTTCCGGCTATCCTATACCCATTGGTTTTGTTCGTGGGATACTTCATCATCGATGCCGTACATACCGACGTGTCCGACAACGACCCGCGTTTGGCTACAACAGATTATTTGAACTCTGATCTTCCTGCTGCCAATACTGACAGTGTGTTGGGCGGCAAGTTGGACAATGCCGAGCGTGAGTATGGACAAATCAATGACCTTTCCGGTGTCGAGAATGTTGAGAATGACCGGGACTCGGTTAACAAGAAGGAGGATTACAGTTCACAGTATAGTGACAGGGAGGCTGAAATGGTGCGACGGCAGCAAGAACAGCAGCAGGCACAGCGGGAAGAACAGCGCAAAATCCAAGAGATGCAAGACCGCGTCCGCCGAGGGAGGAGTCATTCTCGCGGCTCTTCTTCCGGTGACAACTTTGTGGCTCCGGTCAGCGATTCCGAGATAGCCCGGCTTGACCGCAGGAGACGGCAAAGTGAAATGGAGAATATAAACGATGATCTTAATGGTGTCGCTTTCGGTTCCCCGTCACGTCGTGGCAGATATGGCAATGAAGGTGGTTATGGCGGTGATGACGAATATGGTCTACCCATAGCCGGTTCGCATAACGGTGGCAACAACCTGTCTTATGGCAACAACGGTTCTTCGGTGTCTTCCGGAACGGACAACAATGCCCGTGAGGCAGGAGAACGGCCGGAGGGAGTGCCGGAAAAGGTTGTCAAGAAAGTAAAGACCCCTTCCGACTATTTCAATACCATTTCCTCTTCTTCAACAGAAGAGTCCAAGCTCATCAAAGCCATCATCGACGAGGATGTGAAAGTACAGGAGGGAAGCCGTGTGCGCCTTCGCTTGTTGGATGATGTGGAAATTGGCGATATGACCGTCAAGAAAGGGACTTATCTCTATGCCCAGATGTCAGGTTTCGGACATCAGCGAGTAAAAGGAACCGTACAAAGCATCTTCAGCAAAGAAGAGATTATCCGCGTCAGCCTTTCCATCTATGACACGGACGGTCAGGAAGGTCTATATGTTCCATTGTCCTCCTTTAAAGAGACCGGCAAGGAAATTCTCGGTTCTGCTACGCAGGGCGGAACGAACATCGTAGACAACACCACCTCTTCAACTGGAGTCAAGGGTTGGGCCAGCCAAGCTGTACAGAATGCCTCGCAGCAGGTGATGAATGCCGTAGGCAAAGTCATTCGCAGGAACAGGGTGAAGCTGAAGTATGGCACGCTCGTTTATCTGATAGACGGAAGCCAGCAAGAGAAGCGACAAAGAAAGTAAAACGCTAACAAGAAAGATAAAAAACATGAAAATTTTTAAGAAGAAAATCACTGCTGTCTTGGTCATGTGTACCACCATTTTAATGGGAGCACATGCCCAGAAGACCTATTCGGACATGGAGGTGCTGACTGTAAACGAGAACGTATCTACCATTGTCACAGCTTCCGAGCCTATCCGTTTGGTGGATATTTCCACTGATTCCGTGGCAGGTGACAAGCCGTTGGACAATGTAATCCGTATAAAGCCCAAGAGCGGCAATCACAATGACGGCGATGTGCTGGGTATCGTCACGATCATCACCGAGCGTTATAGGGTGCAATATGCGCTCATCTATACGCACCGCCTTCAGGAAGCCGTTTCTGATAAGGAAGTGGAACTTGTGGAACGCAATGCCTTTCATAATCCTGAAATCAGCATGTCAACAACGGACATGGCTTCCTACTGTATGAAAGTGTGGAACTCTCCTGCCAAATATCGCAGCACGTTCACGAAAAAGGATAAAATGACCATGCGTTTGAACAATATCTATGTGGTTGGCGAGTATTTCTTCATCGATTTCTCTGTGGAGAACAAGACTAACTTGCCGTTCGACATTGATGAATTACGTGTAAAGCTCCAAGACAAAAAGCAGGAGAAGTCCACCAATGTCCAGGTTATCGAGTTGAAACCGGCATTTATTCTTGACCGTTCTGTAAAGTTCAGGAATGGTTACCGTAATGTGATCGTCCTGAAGAAGATGACATTCCCAAATGACAAGGTGCTTACCTTGGAGTTGTCAGAGAAGCAGATCAGCGGTCGTACCATCTCGCTGAACTTGGACTATGAGGATGTACTTAGTGCCGATTCATTCGATACGCTACTTTTGAAAGAACAATAAGAAAGGAGACATCATGAGAATCTACAAAGGTAATCATCCTTATCCCTTTGCGAGGGTTGTGACACTATGCCTGATCTTCCTGTTTGCAATGTCTGTTATGGGTCAAGGGCACGGCAGTCATCTGATGGTAGGCGTGGGTGCTTCTTACCCGAAAGGTTTTGAAGCGACACTGGCCTATGAGCATGAGATGAATTATCACAATGCGATGGAGTATTTTGCGAACTACTACATTCAGTATGAGACCGACCCTGAAGCAGGTTACGTTACCAAGAAATCTTTTTGGCACAGTTACAACATTTGGAATGTCGGTTTTGCCTATAAGCCATGCGTGACACGTGGCCGTAACCATCATGGCAACATCAGAATCGGTGTGAGTGGCGGCAGTGACTTGCACAAGTTTGTCGGTGTTGGATCGCTTGGCTACGAACATACTTTCAATCTCTATAATGGCTGGAGTGTTTTCTTTCAGGTAAAGGAAGATGTGACGATGCGAGGCAAGGATTTATTCCGTACCGGTGGAGCCATCGGCGTTAAGATTCCATTATAAACAAAGATAGATATGAACATATACAAAATGCTTATGGCGATTATGCGTGTGATAAGACTTTCTCGCGGGATCATGCGTATCTCTTATAGAGTACGCCACCAGTCTTCACGTAAGAGATTTCGTCACAAAAATAGAGCAGTATGGGGACTTACCGCATTGGTTGTTCTCATGGGTTTTAGTTCATGTGACGATTATCAGCCTGCCGACAATGCAATCCATGTAGGATATATCTTATGTGAGAACCATAGTTGCATGAATCCGGAGACCTACTTTTCCCAAACTACCCATAAGGCCGTGGGAGTTGTTTTTGCAGAACAGACGGAAGACCATCCGCTCATGGCAGTCATGCTGAAAGAGCTCAATGAAGTCTTTTGTGATTCAGTTGGCCTTTCCAACGGAACGAGCGGCAACCTTACCGCTTTTGACGGCTCTGCCAATACACGAGCCATGCAGAAGAGTTATAATGCCGGGACAAAGAAAGGCAGTCCGCTGGCCATGAAGCTCTTTACTTTCCATGAAGGTGGTCAGAGTGACTTCTTACCCAGCGTTGCGGAGCAGCGTCTACTGAATGTCTCTGCCAGAAGCATCAATCCCATCATAGAAAGATTAGGTGGCACGCCGATAGCTTTAGATGGAGACTGTTGGTATTGGACTTCCACTGAAGTAAGCGAAAATAGTGGTTTACAGGCATGGCTTTGCTCCTCTGCCAACGGTGGTATCATAGAGACCCCGAAGACGGAAAGCCATAAGGCACGTGCAATCGTTAAAATAAAATATTCTAACTAAAAATAAAGAAGATTATGGGCTGGATGAAAGAACTGGGTAAAGCAGCTGCCAAAGTCGCAGAAAAGCCGCTTGCCAAGGTAGGAGTTAAGTTTGCAGAGAAATCAGCGGAAAGTGCGGAGAAATCTGTCGGTAGGGCTTTGGCCAATGCTGCAATGAAAGAAGGACGTTATGCCAGCAAGGCCAACTATACCAAGTGGATAGAGTCCATGGGAGGCACGGTTTCCAAGGTGGAGTCAGGTTTCAAGAGTTGGGAAAAGAGCCTGCCTAAATTCAAGACCGGCTTCAAATCGACTGAACATATCGGAGCCAAAACCGCCCAAAAGGCAGAACGGATTTTGGTTGATGGTACCAAGGCAACCGGACAAGGTGTTGTCCATTCTACAAAAGCAGCTGAAAAGGTTGCTGAAGAGACCGCGAAAAAGGCAGCCCTTATCAATAAGGAGACACTTAAGAATGCGGCAAAGATTGGTTGGCGCGAAGGTGGAAAAGTAATCAACAAGACAGCCGGATGGGCTGGTCAATATGCAAAATATTCGGCTAACCATCCAGTGGCAAGCCTTATTCTTTCTTCCATTGCCTACCGTCAGCTGACAGGCGCACCCTGCTACCGGACATGATGAAGTCCTTAGGCGGTGAGGATGCTGCCAAAAAAGGTCTTGTCGGTGTTCTTGGAGAAACGACATTGGGCAAGAAAGTGGACGGTCGAGGAAACGAGGTTGGCATGGTCGCAAATCTGACGGATGTTCTTTTCGGTGATGGGACTTATGGGAAGGTCAGTTCCGGTGTCGGTTCCGTTGCAGGTGAAGCTGCCGGATTGTATCAAGGCGTTAAAGGTGGCGTTTCCTCTGTCTTGGGTGAAGGGGCTAATCTCTACGAGACAGGCAAAGAGCAGATTGGTCAGTATTTTTCGGGTAATGGTATGGTATCTAACAGCAATGGAGGTTACTATGATCCCACGACTCCACAATATCCGTCGACTGCCCAGATGATGGGTTCGGGTATGACACAAGGCGTTCCACAACAAGGAGGACTTACCGGTACGATGGTGAACGGCGTACATTCCATTGCCAATGAGCTTACGGGAGGCAATGTCTCAAAGATGAATTTAGCATCGCTGGCACTTTCCTCTTACATGATGTTCGGGCCTTTTGGTTGGCTTGGCAAGATGGCCAGTCTGATGTTGGGCGGTATGACCATGCGCAACATCAACCATCGACAATCGGAGAACCAGCCTATGCAACAGATGCAACGTTATGCTGCCGCACCAGCAGTATCAGCCGGACAGTCTGTATCACAGGTAGATTTTCCTGTATCGGAAGAGCCGGTGGTACGACGCTCCCGTGGAATATGAAGTTAAGAATCAACAAGCTAACAAGTATAATATATGGACACAACAGATTATAAGGACATGCTCCTGGAGTCCGCAAGCGGCTTCATGATGCCTTTTGCTTTAGACGAAAAAGAAGAGTTGAATGTCATCCTCCCTTTCGGTGAACAGACCCATCCCAAGACGGGAGAGAAGTTTCAGCACCAAGGTGTTGATTATGCCGTCAAGGACAGACCCTTGTATGCCATCGCAAGCGGCATGGTCATCGGTGCCGGGCATGATGCAGTTTACGAAAACTATATCATCGCCAGATACGGCAAATACGAGGTTACCTATGGACACATTTCCGAGGCCTACACCCCTTATGGCACGAATGTAAAGGCCGGGCAAGAGATTGCCCATACCGGTGAGTTCCTGCACATGGGAGTCCGATTTAACGGTAAGGAACTTGACCCTGACAATTTTATTGCCATGATTTGGGCAAACATACAGCAGTTGGCTGCCATGGGTATTACCCATCAGCCTACAGCCGAAGTCCTGGGGGACAAGAAGATCGTCACCAAGTATGACGATTGTCAGGATGAGATCATGGCATTGATGCTCCGTTGGCTGCCCACTTACATGAACGAACTTCGTACAAAGGCCTATACGCCTCCTAAAAAGATGGAAGCATCGCTGAAGAATATCCTCTCGAAAGCTGCCGACAAGAACTACTTTTACGAGACGATTCCCAACTTGGGCAATCCTTTAGGATTATCCGGGCGTAGTGCCCCTTTGGTAGAGAAGATTCAGGAAATTTTGATAGAGGACTTTCTTGGATTCTTGGCCATACGTCAAGGTATATATCCCCAGTCGTGGGACGAGTCTCAAAAAAAAAACTTTCTGAAGAAGCTGCCGCCAACGGCTTAATGGAGGATCCCTTGGAAAATCTTGAAATAGACATTCATAGTTACGACATCAGCCGTGAGGCATCCATCTACTTCGACACGACGGGGACTCGCTGTTGGACGAAGGCATGGTTCAATGGCAGGGAGAAAGGAGAGAAATCAATAGAGATCACCCGTCAGCTGGCAGTGAAGTTTATCAATGACGAAATCTTACTTGACGACTGGCTCGCACGTTTCTATCCAAAACAAATGAATGTCTGTCATAAGGCTATCGAGCAGGCACGTAAACAGTTATTAGGCATATAATATCTACTTTTATGGCAAATAAGAACCAACATTTCGGAGAATTGGAGTATTGCTTCGGTCAATACTTCAGCAGATATTGTGCACCTGTTATTACGAAAGACTACAACTATTACCAACGTAAGCAACAAGAGGAGTTTAATAAGGCTTATAATGAAGATGTACCATCTTATTATGGTGCAGGTTCCGTCGTTCAGCCTATGCTGCGTGTACAGGCCTCTAATATTGTAGCCCAGTCATCAGGAAAATGGAGTAAGAAGAATCTCGACGACTTCATAAATGGTGTCATAAACAAGATTGTCTCCAGCAAGAACTTCCAAAAGGACTGGGAAAACTTGATAGACAGGTATCGGGAATCTCTTATCGCTAAGTTAGGGACGAAAGGCTACATCAGAGTTGCAGAGGAGTTGGGAAAGTCAGAAAAACGGAAATTCATCGATCCGGCAGTCCACTATGGACAGATTCGCTTTATGGAGCTGCTCAAAGAGCATTTGGCCAGAACCGATATGCCCAAGTCCTCTTTGGAATATATCCTGAAAGAGGGTGCAAACAGTTCTATTATGATGACATTGGCTGGTAGATTCATGCGTGGTCGCGACCTCTCGCCTGCAGAAGAAGAGAATCGTGAGCTGGGCAATAAACTCTATAAGCCGTCAAAAGTGGAGAAAGCCGGGGCCTTTGCCTTTGGAGCAGTTATGGACGCACCGGCATCGGATGTTGTCGGTTCTGTAGCTGCCGTACCATTGAAAGCCACTGCCAAGGGAGTAGCCGGATATGCTCTGAAAGGAGGTGCGGTAAAATTTGGAGGTTGGCTGGGAGAAAAGGCCGCTTACAAAGCAGCTACTAAAGCTTCCTATGTAAAAAGACTGATTTCAGGTGCAGCTGTCGATGCCGGCTTCAACTATTGGGCATCTTCCAAAATCAGCCTTGATGCAGCCAAGAAACAATACAGTAAAGCGGTTTTCGGCAATGAGGATACATTGGAAAAATACCAAAAAGGTGCATTGGGATACAGGAAGACCGGCACCGAATACATTTCCAATGTAAATGATGGCTTGGGTAAAAAAATCAAGGTTGCCCCGATACGCCCTCATGTGAGTGATTCTGTTACTCATAAAGATTCAGGCCAGTTATTGACAGCGACAAATGGCAATTCAAGAAAGCTCTTGAAAACCATTACCACAGCGTTAAGCCGTCAGGCTCTTCCTTACGACAGCCATGCACCCATCCCCGCTTGGATGCTAAACAAGACAGCCAAACAATGCCGTGCCTTTGCCACCTCGTTTTTTTCCATTGCCAAGCAGATGTCGACACAGGGCTTGCCGGTTTGGAATCTGAATGGCAGAAATATGACACTTGCACAAGTTTCACAGCGTGCCGACGATTATGCAAGAGCTGCTGTTCAGATAGACAAGATAAATGCCGAGAAACAAGTGGCAAGAGCGGCGGTATATAGCCGGAATCACCAGAATACGAGACAAGAGAAAAGAGATCATTATGACACTGGGGCATATAACGCAGTCGGTCAATCTGCCTCGCCACCTGTTGTTTCAAGCGCAGTATCTCCTTCAGAACCATTAAATACCCAACATTATCAAAACATGGCCATGGGGACGCAACAGATAAAAAATCCAATGTCAGAGACTTCTCCTTATCCCAATATGCTCCAGACAGCGGGATGGGGTAAATATTTGGATAATGCAGGGTTGAATGGATTTAGCGATGTAACAAAGAACCTTGGTTATGTCTTTGCAATGCTTCCTGATATGCTTATCAGTATGTTTACAGGAAAATCTTCCTCGTTCACCATAGGGAACAACATACTACCTTTAGCAGCAGTTGCCGCTGGAATGTTCAGCCATAATCCACTGTTAAAGCTCATGCTGATGGGTTTTGGAGGTGTCAATCTCTTGAACAATGCCGGCCACGAAGCCTTGGGTCCATCCACTCCTAAAACCACACCAAGAAACTACAAGCAATATGCCGACGAACCTCTCAATCCAAGATTAAATAATGTTTTTATGAGAGGCCGTTCTTTGATTGCAGATATAGACAATCGACCTGTTGTCATTAACATTTCTGACGCGGCTGTCGACGCATATGAGAAAAAAGCCATACCTTTAAACACATTAGCAAATGCCGTATTAAGGAAGTATGACGAGAACAGAGCCGTAGCTTCAAACACTTATGACAAGAGTATGGCAGCGTTAGAGAGTCAGGAACAACAGCGTAGTTATGGATTGAAATAGATTTTGTTTACAATATTACTTGTTAGCGGCCCCTGCTGGCGTAGTTAGTTGCGTCGGTGGGGGCTTTATTTATACGTATAAAGTAAATTGAATATGAGGTTCTATTTTACAACCATATATGGAAGCTTACAAGTAGAACTGTTTATTTATAATCTACCTTTAAGGTCTGTTCACTTAGATTTAGTTGAACTTTTGGAGCAACTTCTTCATAGGTTGTATTTGCTTTTACAAGTCTCTCTAATTCTTCGAAAGAAGTTTTTCGTCTAACAATCCAATTTCCTATACCCGCAGCTGTTCTTGGCTCAAGCAATTCCCATCCTTGCACCTCTAAGTATGCCAGTCCTTCCATCATATTCCGGACAATAACATATTTACCTTCACTATTCTTCAAGATACTTGGACGTTGCTGACCATTTTCTCCTGGTGATATTAAAATAACAAAGCAAGGCTCTCCTGTAGCTTTATTTGCCCATCTTACCTCAATCGAAGCATAAATATAGTAATTTTGTAAAACCTTAGAGTTCGTCTGTGCCTCGCTTGGAATTGCCAGACATATCATCATTACTGTAAGAAATAATTTCAGCTTCTTCATCGTGTTGTATATAAAAAGTTATGAGTACGCCGATTAAAGCGCACCCACGAGTTAATGATTATCGTTAAAACAATTTCTTGTGATTGTCGTGTGACCATCCCATAGCATCCTTGTAGTTGCTATTCTTCTTTCCGCCTTTTCGACGGGTGTCACCACCCACAATAGCTTTCAATCCTGCTCCCAATATCAGAGCCGATGCTACCAATTCTAACATAGTATGTTTCCTTTCTTTTTATTTGAATTTCACTTATTTTTGTCTATACTTTAAGTCCTTCTGACCGTTCCGTCTCCAATTCCAATTTTGCCTCCGGATTTAACGCCAACAGCATTTGTATTCTGTCTTGCAGTCTCCCGATGGTCTTTCGGATATCAACCACATTGTCTTCAGGTATTTCTTTGAGCTCGCGAATAATCTCCATGTATGAGTTTATCTGTCCCATCGTATATGTGACGGACAATGTGTTCTCAATATGTTCTCTGTCAACTTCAATTTCAAATGCCATAATCGTTCTTCCGTTTTATTGGTTATAAACTTAGCATTGCTTCAGGCATGATGTCAAGCACCCTGCAGATCTCTCCTGCCGTGGCCAAAGTCGGTTCGCTCTTCCCCTGGGTGAAGTCGCTTATTCTGCTGGTGCTTAGTCCTACGGCCTGGGACAGATCTTTTTGTGTCATTCCCTTAGCTTTCAGCCCTTGCTTTATGACCTCTGCAAGCGTGAGTTTCTCTATGGGGTGATACCTTTTCTCGTATTCTTCCACAAAAGTACTCATGATAGACAGCTCTATGCTCTCCGTTGATGTCGGCAGCGTCGTGTCAGTGACAACCTCCAACAGTTCCTCCACCCGTCTTTGGGCATACTTATATTGAGCCTCTGATATTTTCATATAGTTCTTTTTACATCCCTCTCATCAAGAAGTGCCTCCCAGTCAGAAGCGGATCCCACAAACCGCACATACACACACCCTGTATCGAAATATATCGAGGCGGCTATCTTGTATTTTCCTTCGCCAATGCTGAAGACATATAAGTCTTTCTCCCTTACAGTATCACCGAAGTCTACCAGTATTTGGGCAAAACTCCTGTAATCCCTGTTCCTTATGGTGTAGTACCACTGTTGCAAAGGTATCTTTGCTTGCTCATGTTGTGGTAGTCCATAGAAGTCCTTAATCTTCTTTTGTGAGATAATTCTCATTAATGATCTGTCTTTATCTGTTACAAAGATATGAAGATTTTCCTAAACCACAAAATAAAAGAGCAATAAAATACCGCAAGACAGAATGTTTTCTACCATCTTACGGATGGTTTCTTCCAAGTTTTCACCAATGTAAACAAGTTTTCTTGTCTCGACAGAGTGCCAAGCATCCGTCTGATAACCAAATAAATAAGTTTCTTTTCCATGTTGTCTGTTGTTTATGATTAAAAATTTTATTCTGGGCATCCCGATTCTCAACCTTTTTATAGTTTTTTCGTTTCTTCGACCCGAACTTTTTTTTTATCATTCCGGTGTAACCGTCATCTCGAACCTTTTATGTGCAAGGTTAAATCGCTGGCATTAAGGGAACTTAAGGCAAAGAATTGGCCGGTAAAAGTTTTCAGGAAACCGCAATCTATGATTTCGGAGGGTCATGAAAAGTTTTCCGTCAATAGGACTTGTTCCGGTGTTTGCCGTGTTCCCGGCCTGCGATACCTTTGCAAAATAAAAGTCGATGGATGACTACAAGCAGACGAAAAGTGAGGTCGAAATCAGAAACGGAAATGGAAAGATAGATAAAATTAAATGTAAAATAAGCACCGCAGGTAAATCAGAAGAAGTGTCTTCAATACGTATAGATATATTGCTTTATAGCTACCAATACATATATACGTCTATACATATATACGTCTATACATATATACGTCTATACATATATACATATTGCCGCATGGCTGACTCAAGGAACAGCCTTTTATTCTCGCCTTGCTGCTATATGATTAGTTATAGGAGGACCAACAAAAGAGAGTCAGGTAGGGCAGATTTTTTGGATTGCGCAAAAAAACAAGAGCCATTTTTAACATAAAAACCGCCACGATGCTGAAAAAAGGTTCTGAAAACGTTAATATAAGAGTTTCTTTTTTTTGAGGATGCTTTTTTGACATTAAGTCGCTTATTTTGTAACAATCAATAATCATAAAAATTATGGCCGAGACTGAATACAAGCAGCGCAACTCTTCCTCTGGAAGAAAGAATAAGTCAGATGAAATTCTGAAGAAGTTCGCAGGCATGATGGTTAAGATCATCAAGAAAGCCAATGCCAACAACTGGAAGAAAGGTTGGATGGGTGTCAACGGCTCCATTCAGGGGCTACCGCAAAATATCAGCGGTCGGACCTATTCCGGTGGCAACTCTTTCTTCCTTATGTTCAATACAGCTGAGAAAGGATACAAGACACCCGTCTATATGACCTTTAAGCAAGCCAAGGAGCAGAATCTCCATGTCAAGTCAGGCGAGAAATCCGTTCCCATCTTTAAGTGGGGCTTATCCATCAAAGATGAAAACGGCAAGAAGGTGTCAGAGGAAGACTATAACGCCATGTCCCAGGAAGAGCGTGCCACGATGGACGTTCGTCCTTTCCCTAAAATGTTTCATGTCTTCAATATCGACCAGACCAACCTTGAAGAGGTCAATAAAAAGAGGTATGATGCCATTGTAGCACGTTTCAAAACACCCGAACAAGAAGTCAAAGACACCGAGGGGATGTATGTCAACGAAGCCCTTGACCGTATGTTCGAGCAAAAGGCGTGGCATGCCAATATACAATATGACAAACCTGCCGACCAGGCCTTTTACAGCCCATCGACGGATAGCATTGTTCTTCCGATGAAAGAACAGTTCAAACTTGGGAAAACTCCTGAAGAAGTCTATCACGACGGCATGGAGTATTATTCCACAGCTTTGCACGAGATGGCCCACTCGACAGGACACGAGAGCCGGCTTGACAGGAAATTCGGTGCCCAAGGGACAGACAACTACGCCCATGAGGAACTGATTGCAGAAATGACTTCCGCCCTTGTCGGCAGCACCATGGGCTTTGACAGGAAAATATTGGAGAACAACGCCAATTATCTAAGCGGATGGTTAAACAGACTTAGGGATAAGCCCGAGACCATTACAACCATCATGACTGATGTAGGCAAAGCCTCGGATATGATTATAGAAAAAGTTGACGAACAACGGATCGCCTTGAACCAGACTCCCCTCAAAGCCGGAAATTTGGAGGGGCTTGCCGACGATTATGATGATCCCTCTGAAGCTTTAGCCAAAGGAATTGGCATGGAGGAAAGTAAAGAAGACGCGACAGAGAACATCTCTCTGTCCGAAGACAGTAACCCACAAACCGATTTAGCCGGTGTAGCCGAACACATTATGGAAACGAACCATGTATCAAAGGGCGAAGCTGAAAAGATGGCCGCTCCAATCGTTGAAGAACAACAAACCGCCGTGAATGAAAAGAAACAGAAGGCAGCACAAGCCAAACAAGAGGCTGTCAAGAAAGCCGATGAAGCCCGTAAAGCAGAGGATGAGCGTCGGCGTGAAGTCGAGGAACAGAGACGGCGTGAGGAAGAGAATAGAAAAAACGACAAGGATGGTGGTCAAGCGTCCAAGATATTCCTGCATGCCGCCTTGCTGCTTGGAGCCTTAGAACTGGCAAAGGGCAACAAAGGCGTGTGGATGAACAAGGCTGGCAAGAGCAACGCAGAGTTTCTTTGGGCAAAGACACCAATTACTCCGTATAACAATCTGATGATGAACCTTCAGTCCGATCAGAAGGGCTACCGTTCCAATGTTTATGCCTACTTCGACGAGCTGAAGGATGCGGGCGATTCTGTCAGAAGTAATGAGAAGGCACTTCCTTTCAATTGGACGCGTTGGGATTACCAGAATATTGCTACTAAAGAGGTTATCACCAAGGGTGAATATCAGAAACTTCCCGAAGATGAGAGGTCGCTCTATGTCAAGCACCATAGCCGTCAGACCCAGCAGATTTTCAATATTGACCAGACCTCTATGACCGGCAAACAGATGTACAGTGATTTGCTGAAAGAGACCGGTGCCAAGTATGAGGAACTCTCCGAACGGGGCGTGACAAGTATGATAAAGTTCTCCGAAAAGCTGAAATCAAACCATCCAACGGCCATTGTCGTTGCGCGTGACGATAACCAGTATCAAATTTACGGTAATGATGCCACCAGAGCAGGTAAGATATTAGGCTTACCGGTAGGTCAAACAGAGGTCGATGGCCAAAAAATCAAGTCCACGGGTTTTCCTCTTGACAGAATCGACGACTACCTGCCAAAGCTCGTCCAAGCCAAGCAGTGGGTTGTCGTTGCCGATAACCTCGACAGTGCAGAACTCATAAGAAGAGTAGCCAACGAAAAGGACGTGTTGAACAAGGCTTATTCAACTGCCCAGACCGTAGCCAAGTCCGCAGGAATAGGTTATGAACGCGTCATGGTGCTGCAAGATGCAGAATACGACAAGCAAGCCGACAAGATCATTGTCAGCGGCATGACGGATAAGGATAGCGGCAACAGCCGGCAGACCGCCATTGCGAAAGCCAATGACATTTACCGTGCCATTGTAGCAGCCACAGGCAGCGAGCAGCGTTTAGACCGCCTGGGGCGCAATAATCTCCTCCCCAACGACGATGCGAAATACGAGAGATTTGTTCAAGACCTATCTGCCGGAATCCTGATGGCACGTCAGGGGCTTCCTGCAAGCCTTTCAAAAGAAAGTATGCAACATATCGACTATTGGCAACGCGAGATCAAGGAAAATCCCAAATTGCTTGGACTGTTGGAGAAAGATGTCAACAATGCCGTCGAGTCCATCGATAAGCACCTGCAGAAGCAGATTGTCAAGTACGAAGATATTCGTAAGGATTTGCCCCTGAAAGACTTGGCCGTCAGTGAGAGACAATATCAGATTTCCACCGATTTGGCTAAGCTCCCGGATATAGATTCAAAAGAAATCGTCATTGTCAGAGATACGGCAAAAGGTTCAGCCGATGTCATTCTTCCTGAAGGGGCTTCTCTTGAAGACAATGTAGAGATATCGGGCATTCGCAAAGATCGTATCAAGATAGCATTAGGACACGAGGGCATCACCGATGTCAAATTCTATAATGCCGGTGGTGCTTTAGGACTCAAAGAGCCCGACGACTACTATAAGGATAAGACCGTTTCCGTAGACCGGTTGAGACAATATGAGTTCAGTCAACATAGAGATATAGATGTGAAACCGCAGATTGCGGCAGCAGCCTTGCCCAAGATTGAGATTTTCACGCCTATCCGTGACGAGAAGGGACAGTATGCCTTTTTCTTCAAGGCAGAGAACGAGCCTTCGTTCTCCGTTTATCCCAATGATACCCACAAGAAACTGTACTTCGATGTCAGGGGAACGGACAAGCAGAAGGAGATACACGATGCCCTTGCACAGAAATACTACTCCGTTGCCAAGCAGCATCCGGAAATCAAGGTAGATCTTATCATGCCTAAAGTTTCTAATGTAGACATGAGCAAGATAGAGCGTCCAACCATTACGAAGGATAAGGAAGATCCTAACAAGAAGTATGTCATGGCTACCATTGACGGTAAGTTCATGAAGAAAGAGATCTCCAAGGCACAGTGGGACAAGATGTGGTTGGCCGATGACATGTCAGCCTACAAGAAAGCTGTCGCTGCTGTTGTCTTTGCTCCTTTACTCAAAGAAGACGTACAGAAGGAGCAATCCACAAGTATGGCAGCACGGTCAACTTCGACAGAAACCGTTAAAAAGGAACAGGGTGCAGAAGAGAAAACATCCGAAGGAACTTCAGAATCGATTTCTGAAACGGCTACCGGAAAGGAGGCGGAGACCACCCGGAGAGAAAGTACCTTTCGCAGATAAGGAATAATGCAGTAATCATCAGACATGACACATTATCAGAAACATGGCCATATCCACCTCTGATTTCATCAACAGATATGCTCCTCATGCCATGGAGCAGCAGATTAAGTACGGCATTCCCGCTTCTGTTATTCTCGCCCAGATGGCTATCGAGAGTTCATGGGGCACCTCTGCCCTCGCCCGGAACGACAACAATTTCTTCGGTATCAAAAAGGGGTCATCGTGGACAGGCCGGGTGAGTTACTATGACGATGACCAAGCGCATGAAGCCTTTCGTTCCTACGACAACGTGGGGCAAAGTCTTAGCGATCACTCTGCCACCTTACTCCAACCCCGCTATCTGCGTCGTTGTCCCACGGACAGTACAGATCACTTGGGTTGGATAAAAGGCATCAAGGCCGGTGGTTACGCCACGACAAGCAATTATGTAGACAGCGTAGAAAGTCTAATCCGTAAATACGGATTAGACAAATTCGACCGTCTCGCCGTACAGAATGCACAGCAGCAAGGTTTGCAGATAGGCTATATGAGAGGCCGTCAGCCCGACACCCCACAAGCCGTCCCTGCCGGTATTCTCCTCACGCCTCTCCAAGGGCGTTGGTGCATGCCCATCAACTTGGAAGGTTTGAAGGTAACGGGGGTGTATGGAGAGAACCGCCCCGGACATCATCATAGCGGCATAGACCTTAGCACCGGTGGCAAATATCTTCCCGTTTATGGAACAGAAGATAACGGCAGGGTCATCACCGTCAAGCCCAACAATGGTGCTGCCGGTAACATGATTACCGTGGAATACAGCCGTTCTGACGGCAGCCGTCTTCAGTGTACCTATATGCACCTTAGTGAGATTGGTGTTAAGGTCGGTGATGCCGTCAGTGCAGGGATGCAACTGGGCTATTCCGGTAATACAGGCCGCTCGACCGGGCCACACCTCCATTTTGAGACCAAGTTCTATAATGCCCAAGGAACACTCCAGAGTTATGATCCGGCAGAATACATTGCCGAGCTCTCGTTTCGTGGAAATCTCCCGGCAGTGTTGAACAAAGGCGGCCAGAACTTAGCGGCACGCTATTCTTCTCAAATGGCATACAACAATGCTCCGGTCACCGGTATCGAAGGGCAGCCTATGGATACCCAAACACAAATGTTGCTTGCCAATATCACCAAATCAGACGATCCCAACAGATGGTTGGAATATCTGATGAACAAGAATGGCGATAGTGCAGGGCTGTCCGGCGGAAATCCCGTCTCCAATCTTATCTCAACCCTTTTCATGAGCATTCTGACGCTTGCCCAAGATTTGAAACAGGGAGACGAAGACATGGGTGAGTCCCAAACCTCCAAAGAGGCAAAAGAAAACAAAGAGACAAAAGAAGCAGCCACCCTTAGAAGGGACAGGGAAAGCATCAACGTCAAACGGCTTGCCCAGGCAGCCTCTTTGAACTTCGATTCCGAACTCCCCGAA
Organism: Segatella oulorum JCM 14966; assembly: GCF_000613785.1. Taxonomy (GTDB): domain Bacteria; phylum Bacteroidota; class Bacteroidia; order Bacteroidales; family Bacteroidaceae; genus Prevotella; species Prevotella oulorum. The sequence continues at coordinate 39,144 of NZ_BAJQ01000006.1, forward strand.
GAACAGCAGACAAACGCCATTCGGCGAACTTAGACAAACAATTCACCAAAATAACAAGTAATATGATTAAATGCAATGTCACAGCATGCGGAATCATCAGCAATTCTGCAGTAGAGAAACAAAGTAAGGACGGCAAGTCCTTCATTTCTTTCAGTATCACCATCCCCATTGCCGGCAGTGATGGTTCCGGAGCGGAGCTCCAAGTCTTTGTTTCCGCCCCCGGCAATAAGGAAACTGCCGAGCAGTATTCCACCGGGCGTAGGGTGAGAATGAACGGTACACTCTATATCAGACGGATAGACGACCGCACGTATTACAACCTCCGTACCGATGAAGGAATAGAAATCGTCAAGTCCACCGAAGCAGATTCGCTCACAGGGGCTATCGATTTCAAAGGTAAGATAAAGGGGGATATTACGGAACGTACCAACAAAAACGGACGCAAGTTCCAGACCTTTTCCGGCGTGTCGCAAGACAAGGATGGAGAAAAGAAAGGCTGGGTTTGGGTTCGCTTTCTTTCCTCGACTTCGATTCAGCAGGAATTCTTCAAGCCCGAGGCCTATGTTGAAATAAAAGGAGAGTTGCGATTCCATATCTATCAAGGCAATGTCAATATCGAGTGCCGTACCAGCAGTATCGAGCCTTGGGAGTTGACCGCCACACAGAAAGAATAGTTGCCATAATATTGAAGTTTACATGAACACCGGCATTATAGAGCGTTGATCATTCAAGTCTTTATAGGCCGGTGATTTTATTCCGTACAAAACCCTAACAAGTATATGAGCGAAAATGACAACCCATCAGGAATCTTCGGCAACCGTCTGTTAGGCGGCTGGAGTAAGATACTTGGTAAAAAGCACGATAACGGCAAAGGCGAAAAGCAAGGACATGACCATGATAAATTAAAATTAAAGCCATTCCCGCCCAACCATTTCTTCTCCCAGGAAGAGTTGTGTTTCCTTGAAAAGAATCAAGAGCAGTGTAGCCGTCTTCAGAGTTGGGCTTTGCAAATGAGCTTATGGGCACGATCCAAGTCCAACGAGCAGGATAGGAACAACCCGCAGTTTTTCCCGGCCGTTCAATGGCAGGACGGTTTGATGAGCACATGGATAGACTCGGAGGCAAGGCCTGACAGCATAGACCAACAGGCTGACCGTCTTTACCAATTACAGCTTGATGGCTATAAAATGGATGCCGCTTTTGTAAGAATGATAGAGGCGAGAGCTTGTAGAAGTTTAGTGGGCAACCTTTTTGTGGATGAGAGACAGAATGAGCCCGCTTCACGAAAAGGCGGCAAGCACTTTATATGGATTAAAGCCGTTGTTGACAAGCCCGGTGAGGACTTGGCTTTGTCCATATATCATTACAACAAGATCAGCCACCATCATGAGTCAGAAGAAACAGTTTCATACAAACAGTTCAAGGCACTTCTTGAAAACAAGGAGATGACAGCCCTTGGCGGTGAGGGGCAGCGCAAATGGAATGAGGAAGCCACCGCAAGAGACATGGCGGAGGAAAAGTTTACAGAGTCAGTCCGTCTGATGAGACGGAGCAATATCTGTCAGGGGATGTTCCCTGCCCACAGTTCCATCTCTATACGCCAAGAGGATGGGAAAGACTATGCCCCAATGGCATGGGCCCTATCAGGGGATGGGATAAAGATAGACTTCGATCCCCAAGTATCCATTAGTAAAAGTTCACTTTTGATTACCTCCAATGATTCCTACCGGTTTGTCGATGTGTTGGATTATATAGATAAAACGATAAGTGAGCAGGATGCCAGTCAGGAACTGCTGACCTTTGTCAGGATATTCGGCAAAGACTTTTGTGGAGACAAAGTGCTCTCTTCCGGGAAGTGCCCTCTTTGCCGGATAAACGGCATAGAGATAGACCGTGTGACGGCAAAGGCTTCGGACACAATAGTTGCCTTCAACAATGATACTTTGGAAACCGTGACGCTTTCTTCAGAAGACAGGATAACCCTGTTAAAAGCAGTCATACGCCATTCAGATGAATTGCTGAAAGAATTGGAGTCCGACCTTCAGAGAACAACGGACGAAAAAGCCCAAGGAATGTTGAAGGACAGGCTAAATAACATCCATCAAGGGCTGTCAGCTTATAACACTGATGACAATTACCATACTTTGAATGAGTTATGGCAACATATCATTTCAATGTTTGGGGTAACACGAAGCGCGGAAACGGCAACGGTCTCTTCTGCATCGGCAGTCAAAGTTATAGAAGCTCCGCAATCCACCGAAGTAAGGAATAAAGAGCCCTTAGTCCACAATCAAAATGAAGCTCAAAGCGTTCAAGAACCTATTGCTAAAAGTGATGACGGCATCAAAATAGCCAATCAAGTTGACGAAGCTCCGCTAATCGAACCTAAGACAAGTCAGATGCCGGAAGGTTATATCCGGATTGAACCATCTTCTAAGGGCAGGTGGCACACAGCAGAAATGCTCCGTAGGGAAGCCTATCGTGTCTATGGAAAGCTGTTAAGTGCAAAACTTAAAAAGCAGCTTGCTAATGACAACAACCCTTGGGTCTCAAAACAGATGCTGACACCAAGAGATATCAATGGTACCGTTTATACCGGGCCGAATGCCATCATGCTTGCGTTATGGACAGAACAGCAGGGATTTGAGCTTCCTTTCTTCATTACCGAAGAGGAGCTAAGAGCGAACGAACTCGGTATTCTTCAAGATGCCAAGAGCCTCTTTATCCTCCATAAGGACGGAGCGTCAAGGGTGTACAACATTGCACAGACCACCTTTCCCGTTACCCAAAGGCGTTCCTATGAGTCTCTCAAACTGAATATGATAGCAACAGAGCGTAAGAAAACTTCAGGGTATCAGTTCCTCGACGCTGACGGCTTTTGTAAAACAACGTTGAAGTTTGATGGTGTCCCCGGCCTTTCTGTCTATGATTATGCCGAGAAGGTCATCCATATAGCCCCGAAGAGCAATTTCGAAACCGAGGACGACTATTACCGTGACTTGGCCGTGGCCATGGTGGAAAGCACCCGTGAAGTTGATTTCGATACGCTCCGTCTGGACACTTATCTCTTTGAGAACTTGGTTTCCCATTTGGGAGTGGCATTATCAGCCAAAGCTGTCGTTTTGATGCCACCAACCCTGAATACTCCCGGATATGGAGAGAGAGATTAGAAAACAATCCGGAATATACCCGGCGGATTTTGGAGCAATCGGATACAGCTTCAAGCCAAGTTCTCCAATCAGCTTTGGTATAGATCACTCAACTCAACAATTCGTCTCGAATTGAGAATATCGGGAATGAAAAAGGCGGCTTGCATCCCTGCAAACCGCCTTCTGACATTATTTAATTAAAGTTTATCGTCTTGTTTTATTCATTCTTTCTCCGCTATTTCAACAGCTTGAAGGATTGTCCGTTTGATGACATCATGTTCGAGACGAATAGGGTGTACATGGCCACCATCAGCAATGGCACCGTCAATGAAATAACGGATATTCCACCATTTCTTGATATTATTTTTAGTAATATTAAGAGCCCGAGCACAAGCCTTTTTAGATTCGAGAGGATTTTGATATCGCCATAATGTTATTTTTACTGCGTTCTCGGAGGTTTTCAAAGAATCAAGTTTACCTTTATCCTTTCTCCACTCTTGAAACAGTTCCACTGATGAGAGATTACTTTCCTTGGTTTGGTTACTGCCATTGGTCATATCAGCATTTTCCAACGCCTCGTTGGAAACCTCGTTGATTTTATCCCACACTTCTTGTGGCCAGTCGTTATCATCAGGCTCATCACCATAGCGAAGCTCATTGATGAACTGTTCCGCTCCGTCTTCATCACCTTCTTCGAAGCCCAGTACCTGGCACCACTCCTTATAGTCATCTACCATTTCCTGGCCGTACATTGTGATACACTGCAGATTTGTTATTTCCTCACGGTCGAGTTTACCAATCAACTCCTTTACTACTTTTGCCATATTGTGAAACTTTAAAATTATCTGTGCATACCTCTGCTTCGCTGCTCCGCTTTCTGTGAGTTTTCATCTCCCAAGTGGTAGAACTCCTTTTGCATCTCTTCTGTATAGTCCTCTTCAGGAATATAGTTCTTGAAAGAGTTGTCCGACTCTTTGACCCAACATCCGTAGATGCCGAAATTATATGTAGGCAATTCGCGGGAAGCAATACTGTCATATTCCTCCCTGTCACCACTTACCACCTTGATGCCACCGTCAGCGAGGAAATCCAGCCCGAATGTGAACCGCCCTTCCTGCTTGTCTATTGAAATAACATTGCCGGTACACATCTGTGCCACTTGCTCATTGGAAAGTTCCATCTCGTTTTGAAGTGAAGCCAGATTATCCTCCATTAAAGAAACGGGAATATAGAAAACCCTGTTTGTCTTGTCATCAAGCTGTACGAAACACTGTTCCTTACCCGGCATTTTGGTTATGATGATTTTCCCACTTCGCAGCGTGTTCTGTTCCTCTGGCGTGAAGTCCTCCAAATCAGCCATTTCACTTCTCGGGGCAATCAGGATGTCAACAGTACCACTTCTTCTTTCAAGTTTAAGACGGGCCTGAATTGTTCTCTGTATGCCGTCACCAAAATCCACACTGATGGGTAAAATGGGAGTCCAATGTCCCTCCAATAGTTTTTTCATCACCATTTCAGGCAGGTCATCCACCATTTCTTGAGACAGCCCGATACTTGCAAATTTCTCGTATGGTATCTCATTCTCCTCAAAAGTTGTTCTCATAATTTTCCTATTTATTGTTTTTGCAAAGATAGTTTCTTACTTGAAAAGTCCGTTCCCCAAAAAATAAACCTTTTATATTAACATTTTCAAAACGTTTTTGGGCGGTTTTACGGTGTTTTTCGTTTTTGAAATGTTAATATAAGACTTCCTTTTTTTTCGAGCCCCCTATTAAAACGGTTTATTTTATTTTTGTAATCATAAAATACGAGTAGATGGTTATACATTTTAGACATATCTTCATGGCTGTTTTGAGTCTGTTCAGTCTTTTTTGTCATGCACAAAAGAATATCCCCGATGCCAGTCATCAGGATTACTGGATAGACAAATACCTTAGTGTCAGTTTCCCCTTACAAAGTGTCGAGATCAATTCTCCGTTCGGTATTCGTAAAGATCCATTCACCGGCAAGGAAAAAGAACACTGTGGCTTGGACTTGAAAGCTCATTATGAGAAAGTCCTTGCCATGTTTGACGGTTACATCGCAAATATAGGCTATGACTCCGGATCCGGCAATTACATCATCATGCGTCATGGTGATTACACCATCAGCTATTGTCATCTTTCTCAAATTTGGGTAAAGAAAGGAGATAGAATCTATGCAGGAGACCCGGTTGGAGTCAGCGGTTCTTCCGGTCGTTCGACGGGGCCACACCTTCATGTCACCAGCCGGTTAAGGGGACGGCTCGAAGATCCCTATAACCTCCTTGTTTACATAAGAGACGTAAAGTTGCAGTGTATCACAGCTCTCCATGTCAGCGAGGAAACCCTTCTTTCTCCTGACGCATTTTTCAAAAAATATGCCCATGCAGCCATGAGACAACAGCAGAAATACGGCATCCCTGCTTCCGTCATCCTTGCTCAAATGGCACTTGAAAGCAGTTGGGGAAACAGCAGTCTGGCCCAGGCAGGATTCAATTACTTCGGCATCAAGGCCAACAGGAACTGGCTGGACAGCGGACTCCCATACAGTGTCCATGACGATGATCGGCCTAATGAGAAATTCTGCAATTTTGCATCTCCGGAAGCCAGCATGGAATATCATTCAAGACTGTTGATGAGCGATCGCTATAAGCAGTGTTGGAAATACAGTTCCACGGATTTTCACAATTGGCTCGTTTCCATCAAGTCTGCCGGATATGCCACGGCAAGAGATTATGTACAGAAATGCGAGCGCATTATCATGAAGCACAAGCTCTACCTCTACGACGTAGCCGCTGAACGGCTATAATACTATATAATGTGTATAAACAAAGAAAAAACATAATGAAAAAAATCTTCTTTTTATTGTCAACCCTTACATTCATAGGTTATGACATCCACGCACAGGTCGTGTACGGTAATGACGAACGAATCTATGTGAACTCTGTGCGTGAGATTCCGGCAAGCTATGCAAGTCATCCGACAGGCCTGCCAAGTCCGATAGACGGTCAGGCAAAATATAAGCTGTCAGGTTTGGGTGACAATTGGTTTGTATCCGCACAGGGTGGTTTTATCTCTTTCTTGGGAGATCCCGTCTCACACACGGACTTTAACGGTAGAACCAAGGTGGGGTTAGAACTTTCCATCGGGAAATGGCACTCGCCGTATTTTGGGACACGACTGGTCTATCAAGGCTTTAAGTTTGTCGATTCCCAACGTGCCCCCCAGTCCTTTGGCAGCTATCATGCAGACCTACTTCTTAACGTGTCTTCCTTCTTCCGACCCTCTTTTGAGAAGCCGGCAAAATGGAACATAAGTCCCTATATGGGAGCAGGAATTATCCGGCATAATCAATTGAAGAAAAATTCCTTTGCCTTTTCCTATGGTATCTTGGGAACTTGCAGCCTAAGTGAGCGTATCAGCATTTCTGCCTCTCTTGGTGGAACGACAACCCGTCGTGATTTTGACGGATATGGAGAGAAAGGCCGTTTGGGAGACAATCTCCTTTCGGGAAGTGTCGGTTTGGCCATTGGGATTGGACATTTAGGTTGGAAAGTCAAAAAACACAAGTTGGTGTCAGCGAATGAAGATGTATTGCAGCATCCGACAATAACCGACTTGACTCCCTATCCACACAATAATTACAGTGGCCTTAAATCACTTCAAGAAAGACTTGCCAATGGGAATACGGAGAGCGTTTCCGGGAATGACGATGAGAACATTGCGCGGTTTGACGCTCCAATCTTGTTCTTCTTCAAGCGTAATACCACGGAATTTGTCGACAAACAGCAGTTGGTCAACATTCAGGAGATTGCAGCAGCTGTCAAGGAGTATAACTTGGAAGTGCGTGTCGTAGGTTCCGCAGACAGCAAGACAGGGACACCCAAGCATAACAGGAAACTTTCCATCAAACGCTGCCGCTATATTGCCAAGCTACTGATAAACGCCGGTGTTCCGAAATCGAAGATGACCGGAGCAACCAGGGGCGGTATCAATCTTTATAAGCCTTATACAGCCAACCGCCACACCTGCGTGATCCTGTATAAGCAAAAGTAAGAAGAATTAAAACAGAATAATATGACCATTTTAAGAAAGAATACCAACTATGGTGTAACGGACATCTCACCGCGTCTACAAGATACGCTCAATGCCAACGGCATGCAGGCTCATATCACCATGACACAGACCGGTGATTATGAACTTGTCACCTTGTCCCATAATTCATCCGAACCCAGGCGTTATCCTCTCGACCAACAACAGGTTGAGAGCCTGATGAACGGAGGCACATCCGCATGGGACAAGAAGGCCTACAACACCTTTGTCGGCATCGTTAAGGAAGATTATTATATCCCTGGCTCATTTGTCGCAGCCCGCAATGCCAACAGTCCTGTCAACATGGGACTTGACGGGCACAGGCTTGCCCCGGGAGAATATGGATACAGAGAACCGCGTTTCTTTTACCCTTTTGAAGGGCCGAGATACGGGCGCTTTGACAGCATCATAGACGGTTTGATGGGACTTGCCCATGGTGGGCGCATCAGGCGCATAGACGGGAGACCCTTTTATGCCAACAGCGCACCTGTCGTTATAGACCGTCCTGACGGACGTTTGCGTCCCGGAGAGATGAAAACAGGTGCCTATGGGTTTTATGACAAGGGTATGAAGCAGAAACAGGACGTTCTTCAGTCCATGAGTATCAGCGAACAGCAGCTTCCCAAGGTGGAACGCCCGAAAGGACAATCCGTCCCCCTTAACTCTATCAGTTCACCGGTCTATATGTCAGCAGAGAAATTCCAACAGGTGCTGTCTTCACACGGAGTTGTCGTAGACGAAAAGAACAACCTGCTGACCATCAAGTCTGCGTCCGTTCCTACCAACCTTGAATACAAGCTGAACCCTGATGAGACGAAGAAACTCATGAACGAAAAATTCAAGTACAGCGACAAAAAGGGTGTACACAATAAGGATGGTGTATCTGTCAATGAACGGCTTGCCATCCTGAATGCCGTCATAGGGAAAGACTTTACCGATAAGATAACCGTAGAGATGCTTAACAGCAAGGACTATGTAGACATTAAGCTGAAACCCGAAGTGGAGAAAGAGCTGGGGCTTCATCAGGAAGCAGCCAACCAATATATGGCATCCAAACTTGACATCATAGACATGAAAGACATGCGCGAGGACTATCGAAGCGGTTTCTTAGATCGCTGGAACTCTATCGGTGTCGTCGACGGACGTGGCCTTAATCCAAACGAAGGTTTCTATCTTCCGGTAAAGGACGGACGTGCCGTCTCTGTCGGTGAGATTCAGGTGTCGCCCGTCAATGACGGCAAGAGTGCGACTACGTTTCGCATGACTGCCGTAATCAACAATCAGGTGATGTCACATGACATCTCCAAGGAGGACTATATCAAGTTCATCAACTATAATGACGAGTACCGCCTGAAACTGTTCGACAAGGTGTTTGATGAAGTCAAGATAAAGGACGCGTCCAACGGTGTCTTGGAAGATCCTGTGCGTTCAGGCAGGATTGAGGATGCAGACGGTGTTGCCGTATTGAACGGTCATTACAACCTTGTTAATGACAATGTTTCCGCTGCGATTACCGGAGCGATGGCCTACAAGGATCAGATTTCCGGCAATTACATGCTGAATATGCGGGAGAGCAAGGATATTGGTATGTGGTCATATAAGATTACCGAAGAGCAGTATCTTGCTTTCAAGAATGCAGATGATGACGGCAAGGCAAGGCTGCTTTCCACCATCATTCCCATAACCGATGAAAACAAGCAGCCTTTGTCTGTTGTCAAAGAAATCAGGCTGCCCCTCTCCACCGCAGAGAAACGCGTGTCTTCCTATTCGGAGAATATAGACATGAAGGACGCTTTGCAAAGTGGCGCCGGCAGACCATACAATGAGCGTATGGCAGATGCTTTGAACAAAACGATTTTTAAGGATGCTGAACATATCAAGGCCACAGCCCTGGCCGGGACAGATGTGAAAGCCGTCGCCCAAGGCGAAGCGAAATTGGTGGCAGAGGGAAAAGCTCAACCCACATTGACTGAATTACGGGAAAACGTAAAGATTGCCCTGAAAGGAGAAGCCGGCGTAAACGGACAATCATTGGAGAACTCGAAGCCCAGCAAAGAATGGGTCAGAAGCGGTGGCCATGGGAGGGCAACCGAAGTCGGGGATATTGCCGTGGAACGCTTGCGTGACGCAGAAGGCAAGGTCATAGAAGGGAAGTACAAGATGACCGCCGTCATAGACGGTAATGTCTTTTCCCATGAGATCACCCAAAAAGATTTCGACAAGTTTCGTGCCATCAACGACACCCAGCGCATGAAGCTCTTCGATAAGATATTCCCCGAAGTGGAGATGAAGACCAAAGCGGGCCACGGCTTCAACTTGGGAGCTGCTATCCTTGCTGCCGTCTCCGTGGGAATGGATGTTGTCGGTTCTGTCATGGCAGAGCCACGTCCCCGCCCTGAATTTTATGCAAGCCGAAATGTCTTCTCCAAGCCTGGTGTAGCCTCTCCCGAAGCGGTCTCTGCTGCCCTTTACGAGTCAGAGAGTGAACATCTAAGAAGAGAACCATCGGAAGGCAGGGGAATGGGCATTTAATCATCAATAACGTCCGTTATATGTTCAATCATGAATTTATGCCATTCCAAACGGTAACAATCCGTCCCCATTGGGGGCAGTTCTGTATCAATGAGCTACCGGTAATCTTATTGTGCCTGGCAAGTTATTGGATAAGCAGCTTTATGGAGTTTCGTTTCCATGAGCTTTTGATATGGCCGGCATTGTTCCTTACTTTCTACTTGTTTTTTCAAGTGGTCTATATGGCAAGGATCGAATATGTTCTGACAGGGGAGCAGTTAATCACCCTTCACGGTGTGCTCTCCCACTCAACGGACTATATCGAGCTTTACCGTGTCGTCGACTACCGGCAGCACCAGTCGTTACCCCAGCAGCTCTTCGGTTTGAAGACCATCACCATCTATTCCGGGGACAGGAATAGTCCCCAGCTGGATATGATAGGCATCAAGGCAAGGGTGGATATTGTCAGCGAGATACGCAAACGTGTGGAATTTAACAAGAAAAGGAAAGGTATTTATGAGATTACAAACAGGCCTTAGACGCGTTTTTGCACTTATAGCCCTCTCTGTCGGAACCATACCGGCATCTGCACAGGGACTTTCATCATCTAATCCGCTTGAATATGCCGCAATTGCAGGCGGTGAGGAACTTATTGGCAATCAGATAAAGAAGCAGTCAAAAGCCATGGCTGCCATTGCTGTGGAGCAGGGAGCCATGACGGTGGCCAATACCAAGATGAAACAGTGGGAACAAAAATACAATTCCTATTTGAAGACAGCTTCCGGATATGCTTCTGCCATAAAATCTGCCACCTCCCTTTATGCCGACGGGATGCAGACGCTCACGGCACTATGGGAAGTCCATACGGCATGTAGAATCAATCCCCAAGGAATAGCTGCTTCCCTGTCGATGAATAATCTCTATTTGGAAACGGCGACAGAATTTATCCGTACTTACAGGGCATTGAAGAATGTAATTGCCAAGGGAGGGGAAGGCAATATGCTCAACGGTGCGGAGAGGACGCAGATGCTGTGGAATCTGACAAACAATTTAGAACGGTTGAACCGAAAACTCCGGCTGTTGTCAGTGAGTGTCACAATGCACTCTTTAGATGATGTGTGGAACAGGGCTGTCACCGGTAAGATTAACAAGAGTAACAAGGTGCTGGCCAAGGAATCGTCCAAGCGGATGTGCAGGGCAATCAGCAATGTTGCCAAGTTTTATAAATACAGGCAGACACATAAGCCATGGGGACAATGAACAACATCAGGCGGGCAACCATCAGCGTCATTTTAGGGTTTTCCCTTTCCATAAGCCTGTTTGCACAGAATGGGCCGGATGGTGTCAGGGCCGGGATGTTTGCCGCTTATGCCCAACAAGCAAAGAAGGCCTTAAGAGCGCAAGATGTTTTGTTGGCAGGAAACCTTACAGGACACAAATATTTGAAAGAGGAAGTGGCAGCGACAACGAACTTTCAACGTCAGTTCAACGATTACCTTAACAGCTTTGATGACATACTGACCGTGGCAGCCGACATATACGGCATTTACATGGAAGTGGATGAAGCAATGAAAAACGTGAAAGTTGTCAAGGGTATTGTCGTGCGGCAACCGGCTAATGTCCTGGCGGTAGCTTTCTCACAGTCAAAGAACAACATCTATACCGACATTATCGAGAACGGTCTGAAACTCGCAGCAGACATCGAGCAGATCCTGCCGTTGAAAAAAGACCAGGACAAGAATGCCAAGATGACCCAATATGAACGGTTCAAAGTTATGGACAACATCCGCCTGAACTTGCGTACGCTCAACAGGAAGCTCCGTACTCTAAGTCGTTTGATACATTACACAACGATCATGGATTCATGGTATGACCTGAAAGGAACCGGAAAGGAATACCAGCCTCGCAAGATGGGATCTATAACAAAAAAATGTCTGAAGACTTGGATGAAACATGCCAAAGGCGTTAAATACTAAAAGCAATGGAAGAAAGTAAAGAAATACAGGGAACGTACAGTATTTTCAGGACAACCATATATGTATCACTCCTTTTGGAGTTCTTCATGTATGCCTTGGATCCGGCTGCGTTGAGCAGATTAGGAGGTATCGTGAACAGTTTTCATCATCGGCTCGGGATACTGTCCGTGTATCAGTTCCTTCCCTACTCAAAGATGGTTACGCTCATGCTGGTAATCATCACCTGCATAGGTACAAAGAACAAGAAACAGATAGAGTTCGATGCACGCAAAATGGTATTCTATCCGTTTGCCCTCGGCTTTGGTTTAGTAGTGGCTTCTGTGCTTGTCTATAACAGCGATTGGCATGTCAGGTTGTGGATCCTGAAAGCCAATGTGTGGGTTTATATGGGCGTGTCTGTCATAGGGACAATACTCGTCCATACAGCCCTTGACAATGTATCGAAATATTTCAAGGATGGCATGCTCAAAGACCGCTTCAATTTCGAGAATGAGAGTTTCGAGCAGACAACAGAGCTTGTCGAGAACAAGTATTCCGTCAATATCCCTATGCGTTACTACTACAAGGGTAAGTTCAGGAGGGGTTGGATCAATATTGTCAATCCCTTCCGAGGCACATGGGTTGTGGGCACGCCCGGTTCCGGTAAGACATTCTCTGTCATAGAGCCTTATATCCGTCAGCATTCGGCCAAGGGTTTTGCGATGGTTGTCTATGACTACAAGTTCCCGACGCTTGCAACCAAGCTCTATTATCATTATAGGAAAAATCAGGTGCAAGGTAACCTGCCAAAAGACTGTAACTTCAATATCATTAACTTTGTCAATATTGAGTACAGCGCACGCGTCAATCCTATCCAGCAGAAATACATTGCGAATTTGGCGGCAGCACAGGAAACGGCAGAGACACTTATTGAGTCCCTTCAAAAGGGACAGAAAACTTCCGGTGGTGGTTCCGACCAATTCTTCCAGACATCTGCCACCAACTTCCTTGCAGCCTGTATCTTCTTTTTCGTCAACTATAACAAGAAGCCTTTTGACGAGAACGGCAATGAACTCTTCCCCGAATACGGCGAGGATAAGGAAACCCACCATAAGCGGTTGACAGGAAGAGTCTTCAATGATACGAAACAGATTGGCAACAAGGAATACCAGGTGCAACCGGCCTATTGGAAAGGTCAGTATTCTGACATGCCCCACGTGCTCTCGTTCCTGAATCACTCCTATGATGAGATCTTTGAAGTCTTGAAGACCGATCCGGAGGTCTACCCGCTTTTGGGGCCTTTCATGACCGCCTTTGACAATGGTGCCATGGAGCAGCTGGAAGGTATGATAGGCACGTTGCGTGTGCAGACTTCACGCTTGGCCACCAAGGAATCCTATTGGGTGTTTAGTGGGGACGATTTTGATTTGAAGGTGTCGGATCCCCGGCATCCAAGTTATCTGCTTATTGCCAATGACCCGGAAATGGAGAGCATCATTGGAGCACTCAATGCCCTGATTCTGAACCGTCTTGTCACCCGTGTCAACAGCGGTATGGGAAAGAATGTCCCGGTAAGCATCATTGTCGATGAGCTGCCGACACTCTACTTCCATAAGATAGACCGCTTGATAGGAACCGCCCGAAGCAATAAGGTTGCAGTGACATTAGGTTTTCAGGAACTGCCGCAGTTGGAAGCAGACTATGGAAAGGTGGGCAAGGATAAGATTATTACCACTGTAGGTAATGTCGTTTCCGGCTCTGCACGCTCAAAAGAAACGCTCGATTGGCTGTCGGGCGACATCTTCGGAAAGGTCGTACAACTCAAAAAAGGAATTACCATCGACAGGGACAGAACATCCATCAATCTCAATGAGAATATGGACAGCCTTGTTCCTGCCTCCAAAATCAGTGATATGGCTTCGGGATGGCTGTGTGGCCAGACTGCCCGGGATTTCGTCGTAACGAAGACTGGAAGACGGGGCTCGATGGATATTCAGACTGCTGAAGAATTCAGAACCACCAAGTTCTTTTGCAAGACTTCTTTTGACATGGAACAGATCAAGGCAGAGGAGACAGACTACAGCAATTATCCTATCCCGAAGTTCTACCACTTCGATTCTGAAGACTCCAAGGAGCGTATTCTATATGCCAACTTTGAGCGGATAGACCAAGAGGTAAAGAATATGATAAAGATTGTCCAGACAGAGTTCAAAAAGGAAGAAGGCACTCAAACAGCCCATAGGAAGAGCAACAGGAAGTCTTCCAAATAAACTCTTCCTTTGTTTTTATTACGTGAGAAAGGGTCACTTGAACTGTAAAGTTCAGATGACCCTTCATTTTATTCTCTCTCTTTATCTGCGGAAATGCCGGCGAGGTTTCTGTTCTTCTTCCTCCTCTTCTTCATCTTCCATAGATAAATTGTAATTTTCAATTTCCTGTTGAAGATTCTTGGCGTGCTCCTGGAACATGAAGTCTTGGAACGGGACATTTGATTCTTCCTCCCTCGACTTCACCAAGGCGTTGATATATTCGGCCTTATCCTCCTTCAACACCTTATTAGGTACCAAACCAAACTCATTTTGAAGATGATTCATGATCAACCTCGACATCCTGCCATTACCGTCTACCCATGGATGGATTGTCACGAGCTTCAGATGTGCGTCAAAGCTCAAACGGTATTGCTCATATACATCTGGGTTCTTTAACAGCGGTTCCCGTCTTTCGTTCATTTCCTTGCAGAAATCTTCTAACTTCTGTGGAACTTTCAGGTAACTCATATAAGACTTCCCCATAGTTCCTGCCGTAACGTTTACCCGACGTAAATCTCCCTTTGATGAGTCAAATACACCACCAGGTGCATTGAATATCCCTCCAGTTCTTCTCATTACAATTGAAGACAGTTCCTTCAGCATATCGATGGAGAAAGGTGTGTGTTCCCTTGCCATTTCCATGCTCCTTTCGTAGGCAGCTTTCAGGTCGAGGTTCATGTTCTGCTCAATGATGCTTTTACCCTTGGCAGAAAGACCCTCGTCAAAGAGCAGCTGGTTCTCCACCTCGGTCATCGTCGAGCCTTCGATAGCAGTTGAATGGGTCACGATTGAGTAAAGATAGAACTTTTCATAGTCTATCTGTTCTTGGAAGCCCAATTCCTTGTGCTCTTCCAATATATCTAAAAATTCTTGTTTATTCATAATTGTCTTATCTTTAGACAGCAAATATACTAATTTACGGTTGATTAAACAATTTTTTAAGGAGAAAAAGCCTGTACCCTCATTTAAAGCACTTCGGAATGATATAGCTGCAACCACTCCGGTATCTCCCGAAGAACACGGGCTTCAGCCAACGCATTGGAAGAAGTGTCTTTGAGATAGGTGATTTTCCGTGTACCATTGAAGTCATGTTCTTGAAACCTTATGACAAACATACCTTCCGGATCGCCGACTATCCACCAATTGGGATCACTTGCCCGCTGTAATACGAAACGGTCAACCGGAACAGGTAGTACTGCTTCCTCGCCAACAAGAACGGCATCAATGACTTGCGCTGAACCGATAAACTCCGTTGTCTGTGGCAAAGCTAACAGACGCTCTACGGCTTCATCACGGCTATTGCCGACAGATGTAGCCTGTATTTCATTACCATCGGACAATTTAATAATGAACTTATATCTTTTCATTTTATTTCCCGTCATGCCGATAGGTCAGCTTTATAATTTATGAAGTTATTATTTATTCTGGGCATCCCGATTCTCAACCTTTTTATAGTTTTTTCGTTTCTTCGACCCGAACTTTTTTTTATCATTCCGGTGTAACCGTCATCTCGAACCTTTTATGTGCAAGGTAAAATCGCAGGTATTAAGGGAACTTAAGGCAAAGAATTGGCCGGTAAAAGTTTTCAGGAAACCGCAATCTTTGATTTCGGAGGGTCATGAAAAGTTTTCCGCCAATAGGGAGCATTCCGGTGTTTGCCGTGTTCCCTGCCTGCGATACCTTTGCAAAATAAAAGTCGATGGATGACTACAAGCGGATGAAAAGTGAGGTCGAAATCAGAAACGGAAATGGAAAGATAGATATAAGTGAATGTAAAAAAACACCGCAGGTGTAGCGCGTATAGCCGTATGCCCGTATATACATATATACGTATAGATGTATATACATGTTGTGCTATACTTGTATTGGAGTATAAGAAAATTGACATATATACAATCCACATCTCATTCGGATTCATAAACATCTACAACATTCCCCATGAAAAAACATCAACATTATTATCGCTTGATATTCCTTTTCTTACCTGATTTCAGCATGTGCATCCCCATTAGGAAACAGCGTTGCCGGAACGCTATATCGTCCTCGTCAGGCTTCTTACCCCAGCCTCCATTAGGCGCGGAACCGCCGCCGGCACTCTGCGAAATCTCTGTTGCCTTATCAAGATAGCCAAGAAAAAGAGCCGTGGCGACCAAGGCAACCTGGCTTGAATTTTCTGCCATCTGTTCGAACATAGAACCTTCAGAAAATCCTTTAGTCGCTTCGTCAAAAGCCACTCTCTGCTCTGGCGGAAGAGACTCACGGTAAGCATTAAATTTACTATAAGACTTTTGCGCTTCTATCGAGGCCATATTCCATCCAACAGCTTGCATGTCATGTAGGGCTTGCGTATTCAAGTTGGGTGCCATCGAACGCATGTCATCCTTGATTTCCTTATACCGCTCTTCGGTAGCTTCAGTCTGTCCCCTCACTAATTCAAGTTTTCTCTCTGCTTCAGCGAGCTTACTTTGTTTGTCAATAATTTTCTCCTTCGTTTTTTCAATATCAGCGAGGATTTTTGCACGTTCGATGTCAGCCTGTTCTTTAGTTATCTTTCCTGCCTTGACATCATTTTCTAACTTCTCAATCTCACGGAGCAAGTCAGCTTTATGTCGTTCAAGATTAGCTATCATGGTAGTAAGACCCTTCAACCTTGCCTCTCCATGTTTGATTTCTTTTTCTTGTTCAGATAGTCTAACTTTGTTTCTTGAGATCTGCTTTTTCTGCTCTGCAACATCTTCTTTTAAGCTATCTACTTCTCCCTTCAGTTCTTCTCTTTTTTGTGCATAATATTCACCCATTGTTCTATGCTTACGCCCAGTTTCTGCAATACTGTCACCACGGTCAAGAGAGTACTTCTTATTAACTTCTGAAAGCTCATTATGAAGGTTCGTCATACGCTGACTAAATTCAAATTTACTCTGCCCTGCCATAACCATTTTCCAAGAGAATTTATTCCTCTCCGTTATTGGTAAAATTGTGCAATGAATATGAGGGTTTGTTTCATCAAGATGTACTATAAAAGCTGCGATATTCTTTTCACCATATTTTTTACTCATAAACTTGTACATGTCGACAGCCCATTTTTCTATTTCAGGGCTGCGAGTAATTTTCGAATTGTCAGCTCCCTTGTCCAAGTTCACCTGTTGTTCACCGAAGGCCAAACGGTGCATCTGATCCCTCGAACCACCCAAGATGAAATTTGCAACAGTCCGGTACTTCGGTTCCGGAAGTCCGAGGTTAGGGTCTATTATATTCCTTGCCTTCAAATTGTCTTTGATTCGTTTGGGGATTGAGAGCTGCTTATCGACTGGGACTATCACACCCCCTTTGCGAACTTCAAAATTAAGATGCTCACGTGTCGGGTCAAAAGCATACGATAGTTTTCTCCGGTATGCTTCCGCCGAGAAGTTTCGTAGATGCTCATTGCTTTGAGCAACAGTAATGCCTTTCGTAGGCATAAGATCCATTACTTGTTTTGCCATTTTTTTTATTTTAGTCGGAGGGGTCTCTGTGGGGGGTCTCTGTGGGGGGTCTCTGTGAATGTCTTCTACCTTAGCTTCCGTACGAGTGAAGACCCTACACGCTTCAAAACCATTTCCTTTTTACCCCTCGGAGAGCCTAATATTGACACGGCTTGCCGCACGAAGTCCCCCCTCGCCGGGGTGGCAATACCCCCAAATTTTGATTTGGGGGGTATTAGGCTACCTCCCAATGTAAAACAATTCATTTCGTTTGCAAAACGATCGCTCATGCGCAAGCGCATGTACCAAGACTTTGTCTTTTCCATCTCCAGGTTCATTAAAAATGAAATGTCAAGCCGGATTTTCGGGATGGATAAAATCCCTCTCCGTTATTTCTCAACATCTTTTGCCGGGGCAAAACGACGATATCTTTTCGGAGTCTGACCATTTTGCTCGTGACAACATTGAAGACTTCCAGAACATTCATTGTCTCTAAATTTTGGATGAACTTCATGACCGATGGTCGACTCCAGCCCCAAGACTTCGACAGACACTCTATATTTGCGACCATATCCTCTTGTTTCCTCTCGGAGGTACAATGACGTGCCACAAGATCCCGAAAGGCCTGCAGGCGAGAAAAACGCTTTGCGTTCTTGTAAGTGTAGTCTCCGCAGAGAAACTTAAGCAGGTCGGAAGACATTCTTACATGATAGTTCTTATAACCATTTTGAACGACTTCTTTATCTATCATTTTATCGTTAGTCATTATTATTTTATATTATCAATATTATATGTAAAAATCTACCTTTTTCCAATCCACATTTTTATATAAATGTTGTAACCGATAAAGGTCATGCAGCCTTCCTTTCTACCGTGTATTTTTGTGGTATCGGTTTTCTCCCTTTGGGAGCAGCAGGATCATGAAAATTTGGATAGAACAAGGCTGCCATTGCAATAACGAAAAGTACTTCGGAAAGCAAAATATACCTTCCTTCATCGAAGAAAGAAAACAAAATAATTACACAGGAAACACCTATCAGAATCCTTTTGCTATTATGTATTTTCGTGAGTATTCTGTTAGCCAACTTGTAAGAGAAGAACAGTAGTGTCATCCCGAAAGTAATAAGGTAAACGAGGGGGCGGGTCAGAAAGGGATAGAGGTAGTTGTTCATCTTTCGTTGCATGAACGGAGCCGTCGTTTTCTTTCCGCTGATGCTAAGCTGGTCCAACCTTTTTTCTTTCGCCATGGTCTTATATGTGGCAGCCACTTCTCCTGATGCAAAGTTGTCTACACCTTGAATACCGAGAAGAAACAGTAAAAGCAATAATGTAAAAAACTTTCTTGCCTTTTCCCGACGCTTCATCTTATCATAGAAGTTGATAAGATGAGTGCCCAGTCTCCAAACAGACTTCTTCAGCTTCGACATATGGGGCTGTGCGGCCGTGAAAACATTGCGGTATTTCTTCACGCTTTCCCTCCTTGGCTTGATTAGAAAATGATACAGGAAAGGAATGCTCGTCAGCATCACGAAAAGGATTAATTTTAATATTAATATCATCATATTTCTTTCAATTGAAGTTCGACAATGTTTCTGCGTATGATTCTTGTTCCAGAATGTCTTTCTGAAGTTTGGGTATCCGGTTCCTTTCGGAAAGCAGCTGATAGTACATCGTTTCCAAACTGTCAAAGAAGAATACCGTCATTGAGTTGACGATTCCGTAATTGGTCGATGACAGATAGACAACAAACATTTCATCTTCTACCGGAGTCGAGTATGCCACCACCTTATATACTTTTCCTTTCTCTTCCTTGGAAGCATAGAGAACGTGTATATGCAGTTTCTCCACCAAATCCGATATGAAATTTTCCAACACGTGTTGTTCTTCCATGTTAAGAACGACTTCCGTAAAATAAGCGTGTTGGATAACGCCTATCTGCTGTTCTGTAAAATAGTCGGGGAGCAGCTTTATCAACTTCTGATAAAGCAGGAGGATGGAACGCTTGTAGGTTCCGTCTTCAAGTGTGTTGTAGTCTAATGCTTTTTCCATACGATTTTCCATTTATAAAGTTGCTGAAATATACGATTTCAGAAAATAGTCGGCCAAAGTGGCTATCAGCTTATTTTCCTCCTCCTTCGTTTTCTTTTTGTTGTCCAGGCGATTCAAAAGTATTGGCAGTTCCTTGGAAATTACCATCAGCTCTTCACGCTGTTTCTTGGTCAATGCAGCCGTTGAATACCCATCCAAGGACACATAGCTGAATCAGCATCCAGCGGTAACTGACCCGTTGTTCCTGGCTAAGCTGCTTGTTGTTCAGTATGTCTTCCCTGCACGCAATGGCATTTTGCATGATCCGGCGGTTAAAACGCATGGTCAGATACAGCATGGTCCTGTCATTCACTTCATCGTTTTTCTGACCGACAGAAGAGTAAAGCCGGTCAAAAAGCCTTGTTGTCTTTTGGGTTAACCGTTGCATCTCACCCATGGGTACATTGCTAAGGTGTTCCATGAGCGAACGAAAACATCTGTCCTCCTGTCTGATAAAGGTGAGCAACTGGGACTCCTGTTTAAAGTCATGCGTGCTGTTTAGCAACTTGTTGTAGATGGCCAGTATTTGCGGAAGTCCTTTTATCGTCTGTTCTTCGTCAAGCCTTCCATAAAAGTCAGACGCTTTTTTATAGGTGTCTGAACTTTCTATCTTTGCCCGTTCGGAAGCCGTATTGAGTTTAAAGTACATCACGTCCTGAAGCGAACGCTGCTTTGAAAAAGCCAGTCGTGTCAGCTCCGTTCTTACAGAATCGGAAATGACAAAATAGGCAAGTGCTATCGGACTCTTCAGGTTAATGGTAGAGTCTTTTGAAAAGACACTGTACGACGAGTCTTTTAGTTCCTGCCACTGTGCCGTAAGGTCAGTTACCTTTTCGATGTCGGCATCCTTGCAAGATTGGATTTCCGACAGCTTTGCTTTACAGGCCTCTATTGCTTCGGTAGAGTTCTGAAATGACGGATGCTTTGTACAGGAAGAGAAAGCAAGTGCCGTCAACGCGAGAGTTAATGATAAGTGATTTCTTCTCATAAAAAAACATTTTAACGGCTGCGAAGATACAAACCTCACGATGAAAATGAGGTATCAAAAAAATAAAAGTCTTATATTAACATTTTCAAAATCTTTTGGAAAAACTTCCTGTCTTCTTATTTTGTTAATGTACATTAAAAAAGTTCCAAATATTTATTATTTGGAACTTTTGGTATTTTCAGATACTCTCTTATGTGTTTTGCTTAAATGTTAATATTTTGAGGTGTAAAAAAATAAGCTAATTAGTAACATTGCTATTCTTGTTACTCACATTGTTCAAGAACTTGGCACAAACGGCACTCACAATGACTGCAGGAATTGATATGACAGGGTATGTCTCAATAAAAGCTGTACAGGTTAGAAGCGTTATAAGAATAATGTGTACGAGTACTACTTCTTTATTGGTGAAGTCTTCCTCTGCAAGTATTGAGAAGAACATATTTTTTGATCTCCACCATTTACCGGCAGCTTCAGATGCCGATAAAGCCTTGTTTTTGTGAATTGATAATGTTTTCATCTTGTCTGTATATGAATTGTTTATAATTAGAGTTCCTCCGTATAGAACCGCATGGAATATTGTCAACTCCAGCCGTTGAGCTTATAGACTTGCTGCCGTGCTTCCTGCCATGATGCCACCCACTGGATGAAAACAACATATCCATCAACTCGTCGTTTCATGATAGCCCAACCTTTCTCGGCTTTCTTGTAGAAAAATCTGTTTGTTTTTATATTCATTGTTTTATTCCTTTTGTGATTTATGCAGTCTTATCAAGCATATATATTTTTGTTGCTACTTCTAAAGCTTCTTTTTTGGATGTGTAAAACTCCATGAAAGTCTCGCTTCTTTTAAAAGGATCGGATCCTTCAAAGTATTTGTCATATATGTCATAAAAGCGGATACGGTATTTTTGCCAACCATTCGATGAGTGATGGAACTCTATCCAAAGGCCAAACACAATTTTGCCGTCGTTATCTATAAGTCTATATGACTTCAGATAGTCCTCCTCCTTTTCGCAAGAGAATGGTCTCCCGAATGTGCTACTGTAACTGTACTTGTAAGCGTACTCCATTCTAAGTTTTTTCATATTCTTTGTTGTTTATGAAGTTTATAATTATTTCGGGCATCCCGATTCTCAACCTTTTTATAGGTTTTTCGTTTCTTCGACCCGAACTTTTTTTTATCATTCCGGTGTAACCGTCATCTCGAACCTTTTATGTGCAAGGTAAGATCACAGGTATTAAGGGAACCTAAGGCAAAGAATTGGCCGGTAAAAGTTTTCAGGAAACCGCAATCTATGATTTCGGAGGGTCATGAAAGTTTTCCGCCAATAGGGAGCATTCCGGTGTTTGCCGTGTTCCCTGCCTGCGATACCTTTGCAGAATAAAAGTCGATGGATGACTACAAGCGGACGAAAAGTGAGGTCGAAACCAGAAACGGAAATGAAAAGATAGATATAAGTGAATGTAAAACAAGCACCGCAGGTGCAGCGTGTGTAGCCGTATGTCCGTATAGCTGTATATACATCTATATGTATATACAGCTATATATATTGTCGGTAAAAGGTTGGGTGTATAGATAGCCGGGCATAAAGGAACGGCACTTGCCTTCAGGCGTGTGCCTGTTCCGTGGCCGGGTGTGGGGCGGCAGGCTCCACAAGAAGTATAGTCCTCTCTCCCGAAGCAGCTCTGACGGCAAGTCTGTGCTGTCTTGTGTCTGATGGAATTCCGGCACGGAACGGAAGAGGACATAAGAGGGTTTAAGAAGTAAGCCTGCTTGCATGAAAGATAGGTATGGACACCGCCGTATGGCGTGATAGCAGATGCGATTGCAGCAGACATGAAAAAAGGAGACCCTTTGAAGAGTCTCCCGTCTTTCGGAGTAAGGCTTTTATTTGGCCTTCTTGTTCTTCGCTTTAGGAGCGTCCTGCTTTTCTTCCCTGACAAAGGCGGTAACCTTTGTGGCGATGTTCTTCAGAACCGTGACGTTCTTACCGTCCTTGGTGTAGTTCTCCGGCTTGAAGAATCCCTCTACCGTAATCTCCTTGCCCTTCTTCAGCAGTTCCAAGGTAGCCGTATCGTCGTTCTTCACCCAAGTTTCAAGGCCTATGATCGAAGAGACCGTAGAGGTCTCGTTGCCTTTGTGTTCTGTGTGTTTGATGATGATACCGAAGCGTGCGATGGCAGCTTTCTCAAAGTTTTTAACTTCTGCATCCTTGCAAACATAACCCGTAACTGTGAAATTGTTCATTGCGTTCATAATTGTAATTTTTTAAGTTGATATTTATTTTACGTGCATGAAGGAGCAGGCAAGAGGAAGGTGTGCAAAGGCAAGGGATGACCGTTATTTTTTTCATCTCCGACCATAGAGTTTTGGATCAGGAGCAACCGCACCCCAAAAACTTGAAAAAATCACGAGGCAAGTCCCGGAGGGCGGCCCTTGCGGGACACCGCTTGCGCTAACTTTGCAAAGGAAAATGGATGTCGGACTTATCTGAAAAATGAAAAGAACGCCATGAATGATTTGAAGTGAAGGGTAACTGAAAGGATGAAACCAAGGCCAAGAAGCTGCCACCGCTGCCGGTATCGGTAAACACACTTGACCGCACGGGAAAGAAAATGACAGTACCGCTGCCAGGCCCTGAAACCTGGGTGAATGAAGTTGTGCCAGCAAAGCTACCGCTGCCGAAGAAGGGCAAGGACAGGTAAAGGGGTAAGCCGTCAGAGAACGTCCATGGACAGTAAGAGATACCATGATACAGTCTCGCCACTTGGTTCCGCCGTCATGGGAAAGAGCGGAAGTCTCAAAGGCAATGATCGAAGAAGGCTGCAAGCGGTGCCATGGTAGGGGACGGAAAAGGGATGTACCATTATAAGGTCTGCAAGGCAATCCGCATAGATGTATGTTCGTATAGCCATATATACGTATATACAGCTATACAAGAATGCACCTATATGGTAATATGGAAATATAGGAATACGGCAATAAAGATATGCCGGTATATAGAAAGAAGGGAGAGTATCCTACATCCAACAATGTGGGCAGTGTCTGCAAGTCTCTGCCCTTCCGCTTTTGGGAGCTTTTTCCTGCAGCGTGCCGGAAGGTGAAAGCGACACCGGCGAACAGGCTCCGACAGCGTTCTTGATGTTCAATCTTGAAGGGAGCCGATTTATAATCAGGGTGTGGGGCGGTAAGCCCCACCGATTTTTTCGGCATGAAAATTCAAGAAGTGAGATGCCGGGCGATACCTGACACCTCACTCATATCAAACCACCTACATATCTGGTAACTCATCAAGTATGTTCTCCAAATGTCCTAAGACTATATCCAGCTTCAAATCTGTGATGGTTCCCTCAAAGCCAGCTTCTTTATCTTTTACCAATATTGACAGGAAACCGTCTTCTTCCTTTATCGCCATTACTTCCAGGTCCGCAGGTTCATCTCCCAGGTATCCCATGATGTAAGGATGCTCCGCTTTTTCTCCTTGTTCCTCGCCGTCATAGTCCATTCCAAAATGAAATTCATGGTTAGGGAGTTTCCGCAAAGCGTCGATTAGTTCCTGCTTCTGTCGTTTGTAAATCTCTTCGTAAAGAGGGGCATAATCAAAATGTTTCATTGCTTTGTATGTTTTAGCAAGGTGGGGGGCACCTTGCATTGGTTATTAATCAAGGGTTTCATAAAAATAGTCTAACTCTCCGCCTTTCAGGTTCTCGCACCCATAGTTATCCGCTTCTTCCCAAAGGGCATTGTAAACACGTGCCAACTCATCGTTTTTCTCGTACCATTGCCAAATTTTATGATTGAGCACCATAACAAGCTCGGTCAGAAATTTATAGTCACCTTTCCATTCTTCAAAAGCTCGTTTGAAAGTGCCTTTTACTGCCTCTATGCCAAATTGCTCTGCCGTAGAGAAATCACTCCAAAATGTTGTGAGAGGCTTGTAACCTGTCATCTTTTCAATGTTCCACATTGGTGTTACAAATTGAATTTTTGCTGTTTCCATTTTCTTATTGTTTTATGAATTTAACATTTATTCTGGGCAACCCGATTCTCAACCTTTTTATAGGTCTTTTGTTTCTTCGACCCGAACTTTTTTTTATCATTCCGGTGTAACCGTCATCTCGAACCTTTTATGTGCAAGGTAACATCGCAGGTATTAAGAGAACCTAAGGCAAAGAATTGGCCGGCAAAGTTTTCAGGAAACCGCAATCTATGATTTCGGAGGGTCATGAAAAGTTTTCCACCAATAGGAAGCATTCCGGTGTTTGCCGTGTTCCCGGCCTGCGATACCTTTGCAAAATAAAAGTCGACAGATGACAACAAGAGGATGAAAAGTGAGGTCGAAATCAGAAACAGAAATGAGAAAATAGATAAGGAAAAGTAAATAGAACCCCCATAGGTTGCAGGAGACGGAACGCATGGAAATGGTTACAGAGGATGATAATAGCCATCTCTTGGTTGTTTCAAGCTAATAATAAAGAAATTGAATGATGAAAACTTCCATATATTTAATATTTGGAAGTTTTATCAATATAAATTGCTATCTTTGTACCCAAAAGAAGATATATGGAAGTACGTATTTTATTTTGCTGGGCAGGAAATATTTATAATTGGCGTGGAACATGGCCGTTTTCATGCGTTCCGTCACCTGGAGATACTTTAGGTATTCAAAGTTTCATAGAAGAGGGGCATATAAAGGCTGACGAAGAAGATGTCGTGTTTAAAGGCAGCGACCTTTACAGGTATCGAGGCCTTGAAGTATCATTGGAGGGTCTGCTTTCCAATGAGTACAATACCAAGGTTGTCTCTGTCAACTGGACTGGGACAGGTATTGAAATTGAGATAACGACAGACATGTATCAGCAAAGAGATAGTATTGGTTCTAATCTTTGGGAAGAGAAGATAGAATAATGCAAATTTCAGACTTTAGTTGTTTTATGAAAGAAAAACTATTGAGGAAAGTAATCCATGTGCATCTCATACATAGCCGTAAGAATTATTACTTTGGCAGTGTGAATGCCATCTTTAAGAAGCTCTCCGAGAAAGAACTTGGGTGTACGGAAAATACTTTAAGTCACGTTTTAACGGAAGACGGTATGCACCATATCACATCCAAGGCACTTATCATAAGGTCACGTCTAATGACCTAAAATGACCTATTTACTGGTGAAACTCAATGGTTCGCCTATGGCTGCGACATTAAGGAGCAGCCCAAAATGTTTGAGGACATTTCATCCCCAAACATTTTCAATCAACATAAAAGCCGCCTTCACTTTGGGCAATATCCAACCATTCAGAATAATCTTCACTATTTTCTTCGCAGGGGTCATTGCCCATATCATCACAAAATTGAAGATAACCGTCATATGTTGCATTGTAGCTTGCAATAGTCGTTTCGCGTGTCTTTAACTCAAACTTCTTGTGTTTCATGCTAAAAATATTGTGGCAGGATGGTTAGCCCTGCCATGACCTTTATTAGTCTTCAATCTCAAACTCGTGAACATAGATGAAATCATCTCCCTCCTGTTCTTCTGTCCACTCCTTGACTTCTTCCATGGAAATATTGTCTTTCCCAAGAAGTGAGGCGACATATTTCATTGCCTGTTCCTCTGTCTCAAAGTAATCACTTTCATAATTGCCGTTAATGCACGCATCCACATAAAAACGGTCAATAAAATACTTACCCTCGCTGTCGTTGGTAGCATAGATTTCACAGCCCGGTTCTTCCACTATATAATAGATAGTAAGCTCGGGTATAAGCTGCGCCAACACATGGCGAAAGTCCGTTGTCCCCCACGCTTCTTCTGCTTCTACACAAATGGTATCACCATCCATCTCATACTCTTGGATGAAACCACGGAGATAATTATTTTCCATCTGCTCGTTCGTCGCTCCCAAAACTCTGACGATATTTCCCTCCCATTCCTTGGATGCGTTTTCCCTGACAGGTTTTCGCTTGTCAGTCATAAAATCGTCAATCACGTTGAACACTCGTTCCAACTCATTTTTACTACCCTCAATACGATAGCTTGTACTTGCCCAATTTGCCATGTCTTTATAATTTAAGTTGTTTTATGCTGCGTTTACAAGTTTCCAAAGTTCCTCTTCAGACTTGACTTCTGTCCCGTTGTAATAAAAATGGGTATCAAGCGAGCCGTTGATATAGCTGTCGAACATTTCTCGGCTGCAATCCATTGTGTCAACAAAGTAATAAACGACTTTAAGCCAAAGTATCTCCATGAGGCAATTTCTAACATTTGAGGTGTTGTATCCGGCCACCTCTATCGCTTCGTCCAAGTCTTCACCTGTCCAATCATAACCGAAGTTAGTTTTGAACTCATCTAACTGACTGTCCCAATTAGAAAAACCTAATGCTGCTAAAATCATTTCGTTGTTTGACATAATCTATTATTTATGAAGTTGTTATTTATTCTGGGCATCCCGATTCTCAACCTTTTTAGGTTTTTCGTTTCTTCGACCCGAACTTTTTTTTATCATTCCGGTGTAACCGTCATCTCGAACCTTTTATGTGCAAGGTAAGATCGTAGGCTTTAAGGGAACTTAAGGCAAAGAATTGGTCGGTAAAAGTTTTCAGGAAACCGCAATCTATGATTTCGGAGGGTCATGAAAAGTTTTCCGTCAATAGGACTTGTTCCGGTGTTTGCCGTGTTCCCTGCCTGCGATACCTTTGCAGAATAAAAGTCGATGGATGACTACAAGCGGATGAAAAGTGAGGTCGAAATCAGAAACGGAAATGGAAAGATAGATATACATCAAGTAAATAACATAGGGAGGAACTTTTTGCAGTAGCCTATTGAATAAAAAAGACTACAAAGCGTAAGTATTAAAAAATCATAAACATAGGTATTATAAGCCTCGTGTTAAAATCATTTAATTAAAATAATAAGATCAATTATCTCATTAAGTAACAGATTATACATTTATGTACAACCATTTAACTTCACAGCAAAGATACGCAATTTCAACTTTTATTCAAAACGGATGGAGCAGGGCAAAGATAGCAGATTCGATAGGAGTTAATCATTCTACCGTTACTCGTGAAATCAACCGCAACAGCGGAGTCCATGGAACTTATAATTGGGAGACGGCCCAGAAAAATGCCGACTATAGAAAGATACGAAGACCAGGCAACCGCGCTATTTCCCAAGAGATAAAGGATGAAGCAGTGCGGCTATTAGTGGAAGAACAGTGGTCTCCTGAACAGATTTCAGCAGCTTTAAAGGAACAGGGTATGTCAATATCTCATGAGACTATATACAAGATCATCCGTGCGGACAAGAAGAATGGAGGGTCTTTGTATCTTTACTGTCGTCATAAACTTAAACACCGGGCACGTCCAGTAAGTGACAGGGGATCAACCATTTGTAACAGGGTAAATATAAGCGAAAGACCGGAAGAAGCAGATGGTAGACGCTTTGGTGATTTAGAGATGGACACCATTGTTGGCAAAGGGAACCATGGAGCCATACTGACCCTTACTGAGAAAAGTACAGGCATGTTGTTTATGAGAAAGTTGAACAAAGGAAAAGATGCCAAAGAACTGGCAAAGACGGTTGTTCGAATACTAATGCCATATAAGGCTTTCCTTAAATCAATAACGACTGATAATGGCTTGGAGTTTGCCTGTCATGAATATATTACAAAGAAATTGGGTGTTACGGTCTACTTCACCGATCCGTATTCATCATGGCAAAAAGGTTCGATTGAAAATCAGAACGGTCTTATCAGGCAATATATCCCCAAATCATCCACTTTTGAAAATATCAGTCATCAGTTTATTAGCAAAGTTGCTGAAAAAATAAACCGTCGCCCGAGAGAAAAATTAAATTTTCGTACCCCTTTTGAGTGTTTTTACGAAAATATTCTTTAACTTTGCGGGCGGTGCATTTGCATGTTGAAACCGCC
>NZ_BAJQ01000005.1 GCF_000613785.1 Segatella oulorum JCM 14966
ATTACACCGGAATTTATAATTAGGGAATGCTTGCCTAAGTCCCTTAAAACCATCGCATACAATGGCTTGAATTGTATATCCAAGTGAATCCAAATAGGTTATGCCCTCTTTGTAATCTTCAAGCCGTTCATGCCTGTTGATAAACTTATACCAAAGCACGTTACCAGACAAAGAATCCTTCATAATAACAACACCAAAATTACGTCCCCAATATGTGACATCCATTAAAACTACTACAAGACGAATAGGAAGATGGGGAAGTTCTTCTTTATAAGATTTGGTAAGCTTCCGATAAATAGTCCTAGTTGATACTCCATATTCCCCTGAAAGATCTTTGATAGTAAGATTACCTTTAGAATAACGGATGTTAACCATAGCATTAGTGAGTCGCTTATGTCCAACAAAAGTTCTCTTACAGGACTTACAATACCAGCGTTGACTACCTTTGAGACGGCCACGCTTTATAGTCGATTTTGAACCACAATAAAAGCAGATTTTTTGCCATAAAAATATAAATAGCACAAAGATAATGACTATTAGTAAGTTACAAGGATTTTAAGCACACTTTTGTCATATAGGCCTGTTTTTCATGCAGTGCGTCGCGTCACAAAACCACTGCACGGAGGCGAAATGCAGTGCAATCGATAGCACGAACCACTGCACAGAGGCAAAATGCAGTGCAATCGATAGCACGAACCACTACACGGAGGCAAAATGCAATGCAATCGATAGCACGAACCACTGCGCGGAGGCAAAATCAACGCTTCGCACTAAGAAAAAAGAGCACAATCTCGTGAGGAGATTGTGCTTCGGCTATAAGATTGAGGCAAATGTCAGCCCCTATTCCCACTCGATGGTCGAGGGTGGTTTCGACGAGATGTCGTAGCAAACGCGGTTGACACCCTTCACCTTGCGGATGATTTCGTTAGAGACATCAGCCATGAAGTCATAGGGCAGGTGAGCCCAGTCAGCCGTCATGGCATCCATGCTGGTTACCGCCCGCAGCGCTACCGGATGCTCATAGGTACGCTCGTCACCCATGACGCCTACCGACCGAATCGTAGAGAGCAAGACTGTTCCCGCCTGCCAAATGTTGTCGTAGAGGGTGGTTCCGTCGGGCATGTGGTAGTTAAGCATCTTACTGATGTAAATGTCGTCGGCTTCCTGCAAGATACTTACCTTTTCGCGCGTGATTTCGCCGAGTATGCGCACGGCAAGTCCCGGACCAGGGAAAGGATGGCGCTTTATCAAGCGTGTAGGCATCTGCAATTCATAGCCCACGCGGCGTACCTCGTCTTTAAAGAGCCATTGCAGCGGTTCGCAGAGCTTTAACTGCATGTCTTTTGGCAGACCGCCCACGTTGTGATGGCTTTTTATGGTCATGCCAGTGATGCTTAGGCTCTCGATTCGGTCGGGATAGATGGTGCCTTGTGCCAACCACTTCGCGTCAACGATTTTACGTGCTTCGTCATTGAACACTTCGACGAAATCCCGACCAATAATCTTGCGTTTCTCTTCAGGATCAGTCACGCCCGCTAAACCACTGAAGAATTTTTCGCTTGCATCGACACCAACCACGTTTAACCCTAAGCCTTCATAGTCCTGCATGACCTGTGCGAACTCGTTCTTGCGCAGCATTCCGTGGTCTACGAAGATGCAGGTGAGGTTTTTACCGATGGCTCGGTTGAGCAGCACGGCGCAGACCGATGAGTCGACGCCACCCGACAGACCGAGGATGACTTTGTCGTTTCCCAACTGTTGTTTGAGCTCGCTCACGGTGGTTTCGACGTATGACGCTGCGCTCCACGACTGGCGACTACCGCAAATGTCGATTACAAAGTTCTTCAACAGCAGGCTGCCTTGTATTGAGTGGTAAACCTCGGGGTGAAACTGCACGCACCACACGCGCTTGTCCTCGTTGGCAAAGGCAGCGTACTCGACGTCGTCGGTTGAGCCAATTACCTTGTAGTCACTCGGTATGCCCGTGATGGTGTCGCCGTGACTCATCCAGACTTGCGAGCCGCACGCAAAGCCTTTGAAGATTCCCGACGTGGAATCGACAGACGAAAGGTGAGCGCGCCCATATTCGCGCGTACCTGCTTGTTCCACCTTCCCGCCGCAGGCGTTTGCAATGAATTGTGCGCCGTAACAGATGGCTAATACGGGATACTTACCAATTAATGCGCTCAAATCGGCCTGAAAAGCTTCTGCATCATGCACTGAATAGGGACTTCCGCTAAGAATTACGCCGATCACCGACGGATCGTCCTTGGGAAACTTGTTATAGGGCAAGATTTCGCAGAAGGTGTCTAATTCGCGCACGCGCCGACCGATTAACTGGGTGGTCTGCGAGCCGAAATCTAAAATAATAATCTTCTGTTGCATGTATATAGGGATTTTAAAGAGTGATTTGACCTGTATCGCTAAGTGACTCGACAAATTTGTGGGCGGCATCGAGTGTTTCGACCTTGCCCACGTCAAGCAGCTGCAAATTTTGCGCAACACAACCTTTGATAGCCACCTGCCTGCAATTTTTTAGATAAAAATCGATGATGGAAAAGCGATTTGCAAATGATTCCATCAAAGGAAAGAGCGTGGGCGAGAACAAATGGATGCCCGAGAACGCAAACAGCTGGTAGTTATGCTGAATGGCATCTATCGAGGCTTGTTGCACCTCGGTAAAGGGGCTTTTCACCTCGTCCGTTGCAAGATTTACCCAGCCCACAAGACGCATCTGGTCGTTGAAGAGCAGATAGCGTTGTGTGACGCGCTGACTCACCAAGAGCACGGCCGATGCCTGCTCGTGAGGGACTCCGCACGTGGGGCACAGCATCATGCGATCGGTGGTGTAGAACGTGCGCAGGTCGATGTTGCTCAGAATGTCGACGTTATGGATTAAAATTGGCTCGTCGGATCGAAAAAGCTGTTGGGCATGCTTCAACCCGCCGCCAGTCTCCAATAACTCGGCGGTTTCATCGCTCACACGGATGTCGACACCAAAATTATCGTTGGTTTTGAGGTAATCGATGATGAGTGGGGCAAAGTGATGCACGTTGATGACGATGTGGTCGCATCCCGAGACCTTTAACTTCTCGATGACGCGCTTGAGCAGTGGTACGCCGTCAATCTCGATGAGTGCTTTGGGCAATTTGTCGGTGAGCGGCTTTAAGCGGGTGCCCAATCCCGCTGCAAATATCATTGCTTGCATAATGTTGATGAGGAAATGTGCTTGCAAGGTGGATTTTTGTCAATGCCCCATGCTGCGCTGGTGTTGCTACGCTAATTTCGCGCCTTTAATACTTGTTCAATGTGCTGTTCTCGATGTAAAATTTGCACTTCAATGCCAAACTTTTCGTGGATGTGTTGTGCCAAATGCTGTGCACTATAGACAGAGCGATGCTGGCCGCCCGTGCAGCCAAATGAGAACATGAGATGGGTGAAACCACGCTGCATATAGCGCGCTACATGGTGGTCAGCGAGCTGATAGACGTGTTCTAAGAAATGTAATATCTCGCCATCGTCCTCCAAGAATCGAATCACGGGCTCATCCAAGCCGGTAAGCGCTTTATAGGGTTCGTAGCGACCAGGATTGTGTGTGCTTCGGCAATCAAACACGTAGCCCCCACCATTACCCGATGGATCTTCGGGAATTCCTTTGCGATAAGAGAAACTACACACGCGAACAACCAAAGGACCTTTACCGTCGTACTTAGAAAAGGTGGCGGGACCGTCTTCCGGATGCGCTTCATACACAGTACTTTCGGTGGTTTTATATCCATCTGTCCGTGCCTGCACAGGTGTGGGGTTGTCTTGGAACTGCGGCAAGGCTACGAGCCGTGTCAACATCTCGACTAAGTAAGGATAAGGGAAAAGCGCGGCTTGTGCTGCAAGTAACTGACGCAAACTCTCTATGGCAGGCTGAATAGAGTCTAAGAAATGCTTCTTCCGCTCAAAATAACCGCGGAAGCCATAGGCACCAAGCACCTGCAACAAGCGAAACAGCACAAACAATGATAAGCGATTGGTGAACTCGTGAACAGGCGGAACTTCTATATATTGGCGCAAGGAGTTATAATAGGCTTTGATGAGCTTCACCTTCAGTTTATCGGGATACTTCGCCGAAGCCTGCCAAAGAAACGAAGCTAAATCGTAATAATAAGGCCCGCGCCGACCTCCTTGGAAGTCGATAAAGTAGGGATTTCCCTGCGCATCGAGCATTATGTTGCGTGCTTGGAAGTCGCGATAAAGAAAACTCTCACCTACCTCTTCGGTTAAATCCTTGGCAAACATGCGAAAGTTGGCCTCCAACTTTAATTCGTGAAAATCTAAACCGGTTGCCTTCAGAAAACAGTATTTAAAGTAGTTCAGATCAAAGAGCACGCTTTCTACATCAAAGGCTGGCTGCGGATAACAGTTGGTCCAGTCTAATCCGCGCGCACCACGAATTTGGATGTTGGGCAGTTCACAAATGACATGCGTCAACAACTCTTGCTCATCTTGATTATAACGTCCACCAGCTTCGCGTCCGCCTCGAATGGCATCGAAGAGCGATTGTGTGCCTAAATCTGTCTGCAAATAGTGCAATTCATCATCGCTCACAGCCAATACCTCGGGAACAGGCAATTTTCTCAGCAAAAAATGACGGTCTAAATAGATAAATGCGTGATTTTCGTCACGACTTGTTCCGATAACACCGACAATACTGTCGCCGCTGTCTGATATAAAACGATAATATTGCCGATTGCTACCAGCCCCGTCTATTTTCTCAATCTTTGTAGGTGCATGACCTGCAAACTTCGTATAAAGCGATATTAATTGCTCCATGGTTAATTCATTTTATTGCGATTTCGCCGTTTATCTTCCCACTGCGCTAAAAGAGCATCAATCAATAGTAGAATCATCATGATACCCAATGACATCAAGAAAGAATGGGTATTGACGAGCAACAACACGGACAAAACAGCAAATAATGCAACGCGTTTCCAGTTGAATTTTATTTTCATGCCTGCAAAGATAAAGATAATACAAGGAAATTCAAAAGAAATAAATAAATAAAAAATCGGATGTCATCACGACAACCGATTTCCAAAAACAAACTACTTAAAAACTAATCTACTAAAACAAATCAAAAAAATATCTTTGGAGCTTTACTCCTTAAGTTTCAACCTTTGTGGTGCAAAGATAGGAAAATAAATAACAAGCTCAAAGCATTTACTTCGTTTTTTTTAATTAATTAACCCCATTTTTGCAGAAATAGGAGTAATTATTGTCATGAGACCTCTGCAAAACCTACCATCCTCTCAATTCTCACCCATACACTCTTAGAAGAATAAATATTTTGATCAAAAGATGCCGTTGGAGGTTATTTTTGAGTAGATAACAATCTTCTATCGGTGTATTTTCATATTATCTGATAGAATTTGACACAATAATCCCGGGTGTTCGGTATAAGTTGTAGGCAATGGATTCCATAATATGCTGCGCATGTGTTTTTGAAAGCCCAATGTATCTTGCTATTCCTGCACCAAACCATCTATGCATAGAACCAAAGGTACGTTCTACTTTGTAGCGTGTCTTACTTATCGTAACATTGATGCGCCGTTGCCTTTCTGTAATTTCATGTCCTCTTGTTCCCTTATGCATGATACGACTTTTGAGTTTCATACGTTTGAGGGTTTCTTTGTTCTCCATCGAGTCATATCCTTTATCGGCATAGACAAGTGCTTTCCGTGGCAATTTAGCTTTCTTTAGGGGTGTTTCTAAGTGTTTCATATCACTTTCATTGGCAGCTGTCGTTTCCTCGGCAAGCACCAATCCGTTTTCATCCGTTACCGTGTGACGCTTGTAACCGAAGTGGAGCTTTCCCGTCTTCTTTACCCAACGGCTTCTGTGTCTACGTTAGGCTTGACAACTTCTTTGAGCATGGCTTTCTCCGAAGCCTCCATGTTCTCATCCTCTTTTCTGTCCTCAACGACCTCATGGCTCTTACCTCCGCGGGGGCGACGGGGAGTATTCGTAATAACTGTATAAAACTAATCTTATTGTAACTACCTATTGCAATGATGCAACACCCATTTTGCCACCCGAATGGGTCGCCGCAACGATGTAACGAAATGTAGCAAGCTTTGCCCTACTCGTTACCCCATACACGCCTTTCCTTTTCTTTTTGGAGGTTTTGATTCATTATAAACCCGGAAGTTACATCAAACTCCCGGGTTTATTTCGATTCATAAAATTACCATTATTGAAACGGTTCTAATCTATCTTTGTCTCCTTCACTATTGATAGAAAATGTTGATGCACCGTGGTGTCAGTGAGTAATTCCGGATGAAAGGCCGTCACAAGCTGGCAGCCCTGCTGGGCTGCCACAATGTGCCCATCGACTATAGCAAGTACTTCGACATCATTTTCCACCTCACTAATATAAGGTGCACGGATGAATGACATCGGAATAGTCTGCCCTGCAAAATTATCCTCGGTGAAGAAGCTACCTGTTTGCCGCCCATAGGCATTACGCTTCACTGTGATATGCATCGTGCTCAATCGCTCACGCACATCATTTTCCACATGCTGAGCCAAGAGTATGAGTCCTGCACAAGTGCCAAACACTGGCAAACCATTGCAAATATCCTGCCGCAGCGCATCAAGTAGATGCAACTCTTTCAATAGTTTTGATTGCACCGTACTCTCACCGCCAGGAAGAATCAATCCATCTTTGGGTCGCTCCCAATCGACAGCCTGCCTCACCTCAAAGCTCTCTACACCCAATGTCTGCAACATTTTTCGATGTTCGGCAAAAGCTCCTTGCAAAGCTAATACAGCTATTCTCATTTGCCTCGTTCTGCCATTAAGAGTTCAATCTCGTGCTCGTTGATACCCACCATGGCCTCGCCGAGATCCTCACTGAGTGAAGCTATTAATGCAGCGTCCTGATAGTTAGTGACAGCTTTCACAATGGCTGCCGCACGCTTAGCGGGGTCTCCGCTCTTGAAGATACCACTCCCCACAAACACTCCTTCAGCACCTAATTGCATCATGAGTGCAGCATCAGCAGGCGTTGCAACTCCACCTGCAGCAAAGTTTACGACAGGAAGTTTTGCGTTATCATGCACGTAGCACACTAACTCATAGGGCACTTGCAATTGCTTTGCAGCTTCATAAAGTTCGTCGGTGGCCATGCTTGCTATGCGGCGAATTTCACTTTGCATTGCACGCATGTGGGTTACCGCCTGAATAATATCACCTGTTCCTGGCTCGCCCTTTGTACGAATCATTGTCGCTCCTTCAGCTATGCGACGCAACGCTTCTCCAAGATTCTTTGCACCACAGACAAAAGGAACCTTGAATTTTGTCTTATCGATGTGGTAAATACCATCGGCTGGAGACAACACTTCGCTCTCATCAATATAATCGATATCGATAGCCTGCAGTACTTGCGCCTCTACGAAATGACCAATGCGGCACTTTGCCATCACGGGGATGGATACAGCCGCCTGAATTCCTTTAATCATCTTGGGGTCGCTCATACGAGAAACTCCTCCTGCAGCGCGAATATCTGCTGGAATTCGCTCTAAAGCCATCACTGCACACGCACCCGCTTGCTCAGCAATCTTTGCCTGCTCTGGAGTGGTGACATCCATAATCACTCCGCCTTTTAGCATCTGTGCTAAATTGCGATTTAACTCTTGTTGGTTAACTTCTTTCATCTTCTTGTTATAATATTTAATTTAATCATCAAATAAATGGCACTTTGTCACACGCTGAATTTCAGAATACGCATGCCAAAAGCTGGAACGTCGACATATAATGCTGCATCACGCCTGAGAGGGAGTTCTACCACTGCACCCGTCAGCAAATCACAAGCCTTGACATTGCACAATGGAAGCTGGCAACAATCAAAGGCATGTGCAGGCAGGAAAACGCCCGTAAATTTATCTTCTGAAGCGAAATTCACGATCACGAGAAGTTTATCATGCTCTGTGTGACGAATAAAAGCATACTCGGTATGCGTATCAAAATCACTACGATTTAAATTAGCATACATCAAATCGAAAAACTCTCCTTCCTGAATAACCTTCTCCTCTGTTGCTATTCGTAATAGCTTATCATAACACTTTTTTAATTGCAGCTCGGTTGATGTAAGTTGCTGTGGAACGGCCTGTGCGCGCAAAAGCGTGTCTAACGACCAGTAATCAAAAATAGTTGTACGCCCATCGACTCCACTAAATCCTTCCTTGTCCATACCTCGTTCACCATATTCCTGCCCGAAATGAAGCATAAAAGGATTGGTTCGCAGCAGCAAAGCCACAGCAACTGCAGGCAAAGCCCGCTGTCCATCATGGGCAAAAAATCACTGGCAATGCGTTGTTCATCGTGATTTTCTAAGAAATAAAGCATGTGGGTGTGAATGTCATCGGTTGCTTGCCAAACTTGTGTGATAGCGGTTGCATCGCATTCACCACGTACTACACGCCGCAAACAATCATACATGCCAACCTTGTCATAGAGATAATCGAATCCGCTACGAATGTAAAGACGATAGAGTGAGGGGTTATATACTTCACCAATAAAGCTAACATGCGGGAAAAGTCGTTTCACTTCAGACGTCGCGTATTGCCAAAAGGCTGCCGGAACCATTTCTGCCATGTCACATCTAAAAGCATCTATCCCCTTTGAAGCCCAAAACAAAAGAATATCAAGCATCATCATCCATGTGCGAGGTATTGGCGAAAAATGTTCACTTCGTCCACCTGCATCACAATAATCAATGCCATAGTTGAGTTTAATGGTCTCATACCAATCACTTTTCTGCGGCGTTGCATGAAAGCAATCATTTCCAGTTGCTTTCGCAGGTTGCTCAATATAAGATGAATGTTTGGCGATATTTTCAAGATTTAGAGGCTGTCCCCAGCAGTAATAGAAGTTGTTCTGCACAGAAAAATGCTTACTGACATCATCCTTTTCACCCAAATCAGATATACCTGTAGGTTTAGCAATGGATTGATATTCGCGTGCTACATGGTTAGGAACAAAATCCATCATTACTTTCAAACCAGCTGCATGTGTACGAGCTATCAGAGCTTGCCACTCTTGCATACGGCACGGAACATCATCCGCTAAATCAGGATCAACATCATAATAATCCACCACGCATAAGGTGAGCCTGCTTTACCTTTTACAACGTCTGCATGCTGACGCGGAATACGAAATGCACTATAGTCTGTTTGTGTAGCATGCCGTAATACTCCAGTATACCAAATGTGAGAAAAGCCTTGTGAACGGAGCGCTTTTAACCGTGCTAAAGTAAAAGCAGAAAACTTACCACAACCATTTTCGGCAACAGAACCTGACTCTTTACGAGTCGGGTTCATATTGCCGAAAAGACGTGGTAATACTTGATAAACAAGGAGTTTATGTTGCATTACGCTAAACCATGAGCACTAACTTCCTTGTTAATGCGAGCAATCATTCCTTGCAAGGCCTTGCCTGGACCACATTCAACAAATTCAGTTGCACCCATAGCAACCATTTCTTGAACGCTGGCTGTCCAACGAACTGAACTTGTTAATTGCGCGATTAAGTTCGCTTTAATCTCATTTGCATCAGTATGAGCCTTTGCATCTACATTTTGGATAATAGGACATTTGGGCGCATGGAAATGAACCTTTTCAATAGCTGCTTGCAATTCATCTTTTGCAGGCTGCATCAAGGGTGAATGAAATGCCCCGCTAACGTTTAGAGGTAAAGCACGTTTTGCCCCTGCTTCTTTCATTTTTTCACAAGCAGCATTCACTGCTTCAACATTTCCAGAGATAACTAATTGCCCCGGGCAATTAAAGTTTGCTGCAACAACAATATTCCCTGCGCTACTCACCTCTTGACAAACAGCTTCGACTTTCTCATCTGGCAGCCCAATGATTGCAGCCATTGTGCCGGGGTTTTGTTCACATGCTTTCTGCATTGCATTCGCACGTGCTGCAACTAAACGCAGACCATCTTCAAAACTTAAAGCTCCAGCGGCCACCAAGGCTGAGAACTCTCCTAAAGAATGCCCCGCTACCATTTTGGCATCGAAGTCATCACCCAAACACAATGCTTGAATAACGCTGTGCAAGAAAACAGCAGGCTGTGTGACCTTTGTTTCCTTAAGCTGTTCATCGGTCCCAGCAAACATGATATCGGTTATCTTAAAACCTAAAAGTTCATTAGCTTTATCAAACAACTTTCTCGCTTTAGAATTCGTTTCATAAAGCTCTTTTCCCATACCAACAAATTGGGCACCTTGCCCAGGAAACACAAATGCTTTCATATCTTTTTTATTATTATTGATTTTAATTGATTGCACAAAAGTACAAAAAAAAGTAGAATTTTAGGTACAAAACACCAAAAATCCCGAGAACCAACAGTCGGTCTCGGGATCTATATAGATTTGCTTTACAGTGCAATACTGAATATAGTCTATTCTGCAGTAGGCTCTTCTACGACTTCTACCACTTCTGTTTCAACAGGAGCTGCCTCAACTGGTGCATTTTCTGCAACGACAATCACAGGAACTTTGACTTCAACATCCTTATGGAAGTGAACCGTAGCTTCTCCTTCGCCCACTTTCTTAATATCACGCATGGTGATAATCTTACGATCTACCTCGATACCCTTCTTAGCCAATTCTTCAGCAACGGTAGCTGCATTTACAGAGCCATAGAGTGCACCCGTCGCACTAACTTTTGCAGTAATCGTCAGAACAACACCTTCGAGTTTAGCGCCCTTCTTCTGAGCTTCATCCTTGATGACAGCCAACTTGTGTGCTTTCTGCTTTAAATCTTCAGCTAAAACTTTCTTTGCCGAAGCTGAAGCGATGACAGCTTTGCCTGTGGGGATAAGGAAATTGCGGCCATAGCCACTCTTTACATTTACAATATCATTCTTGTATCCAAGTCCGATAATATCTTCTTTTAAAATAATCTCCATACTAACGAGTCCTCCTTCATTATTTCATCAAATCGGTTACATAGGGGAGCAATGCGATTTGGCGTGCACGCTTAACAGCTTGTGCAACACGACGCTGATACTTCAATGAAGTACCTGTAATGCGACGAGGTAAGATTTTGCCTTGCTCATTCAAGAACTTCTTCAAGAACTCGGGGTCTTTGTAGTCGATATACTTGATACCACTCTTCTTAAAACGACAATACTTCTTCTTGCGTGTATCAATTGAAGGAGCTGTCAAATAACGGATTTCTGATTTCTTTTGTTCTGCCATAATTAAGCCTCCGCCTTTTTAGCATATTTACTTCTGCGCTTTTCAGCATACTGTACAGCATACTTATCCAAGCGAGTTGTCATGTAACGAATTACTCTCTCATCACGGCGATAGCCTGTTTCGAGTGTATTCACAATTGTGGGTTCGCCTTTGAATTCTATTAAGCAATAGAATCCTGTAGACTTTTTGTCAATGGCATAAGCCATCTTTTTCAGTCCCCAAGCCTCTTCATTCAGAATTTCAGCACCATTGTCGGTAAGTAAATTTCTGAATTTAGCGACCGTTTCCTTCATCTGTTCATCAGACAAAACGGGAGTTAAAATGAAAACGGTTTCGTATTGATTCATACAAATTTAAATTGATTTAATTAATTGTATATAAAAATGCACCTAAGCCTTTGTGAACATTCTGCCACGTACTCAAAATGCGGTGCAAAAGTACTGCCTTTTTGCGACATAAACAAATTTTTTTGTAACTTTGTCACGAAATAGATGGTTATGAAAAAAAATAAATTACACAAAATACGAATACTACTTGGTAAAATAAGTTTACCGCTTGTGTATACGGGTGTACTACTTTTGGCCTCAACAAGGATTTCTTTTTTGCAACATCATAATTCGTTGTTAGGAATAGGCCTATTACTCATTATTGCAGGGATTGCGGCTACTTTTATAGTTGCACGCCACAAGAATAACCCTTATCGTTACAAGGTTCGTCACAATAGCATAGCTTTTGTGGCCTAATATCGCTGATATTAGTGCATAAAAAAGGCCATTTCATCGCAAGAAATGGCCTTTTTAAGTTGCTTAATCCTCTTCAGGTGTGATTAACTTATACCCTTTACCATGAATATTAATAATTTCAATTTGAGGATCATCCTTTAAATGCTTGCGCAGCTTGGTGATATAGACATCCATAGAACGCGCATTAAAATAATTGTCATCAATCCAAATGGTCTTCAAAGCATAATCACGCTGAAGAATTTCATTGGCATGTGAACAAAGCAATGCTAACAACTCATTTTCCTTGGTCGTTAGTTTTGTTTGCTTTTCTCCAATAACTAAAAGTTGTTTTTGGGTGTCGAAAGTAAACTCACCAATATGATAGAGTGTGCTCTCTTTGCTCTTTTTACCATGCACACGACGCAAGATAGCCTCAATTCTAAACACGAGCTCTTCCATAGAGAAAGGCTTTGTGATGTAGTCATCTGCGCCAATTTTAAAGCCTTCTAATATATCTTCTTTCAGCGTTTTTGCCGTTAAAAAGATAATAGGCACTTCAGAATTGGCTTGCCTTATTTCTTGTGCCAGCGTAAAACCATCCTTCTTAGGCATCATTACATCAAGCACGCAAATATCAAACTTATTCTTCATAAATTCTCTGTATCCCACTTCACCGTCAGGACAAAGCGTTGCAGAGAAGTCTTTTGCCTGCAGATACTCACGCAATAACATACCTAAATTCTCATCGTCTTCACACAATAAAATTTTTAACTTGTCTTCCATAACTCTTGTTTTTTAATATTTAATTATGTATTGAATTCACTTATGTAGTCAAAAATGGTAACTTGATGGTGAAACAAGTTCCCACACCATATTCACTATCAACCTGGATTGTTCCACCATGTAAATCGACCATCTTTTTGACATAGGCTAAACCTAACCCAAATCCTTT
This sequence comes from Segatella oulorum JCM 14966, assembly GCF_000613785.1. GTDB lineage: Bacteria > Bacteroidota > Bacteroidia > Bacteroidales > Bacteroidaceae > Prevotella > Prevotella oulorum. Next base: position 12,935 of record NZ_BAJQ01000005.1, read on the forward strand.
CACATCGTGCACATTACCAGTATGAACACGATAGAATTTATCGAATATTTTTTTTAGATTATCTTTTTTTATGCCTAACCCAGTATCACGCACAGACAGACATACGCGATTGCCTTCATTCCAAGTATGCAGATAGATATCTATAGGTTGATCCGCCTTTTTGTATTTTACAGCATTATCCAAAAGATTAAAAATTATATTTTGGAAATGCATTTCATCAACATATATTTCAGAATCAACAGCTTCAATGTTTATATACACTTTTCCACCCGTATGTTCAACGCGCAAGGTAAACGAATGACCGATGCTTTCTATCATTTCATTTAAGTCAATTCGTTTTTGCTTCAGTACAGCTTTTTTACGGTCATACATGCTCATCTGTAGCACTTTCTCTACTAAGAAACGAAGGCGACGACTCTCATCATTGATAACACCACCTAAATGTGAAAGCATTGTTTCGCTCTTTGCAACACTACGATCATTCAGCATTTGCGCTGCAAGTGATATGCTGGCAATAGGAGTTTTTAGCTCATGCGTCATGTTATTGATAAAATCGTTTTTAATTTCACTATAACGTTTTGAGCGGAAAATGATGACAATGGTAAAAATAAATGTAACCAAAAGCACCAATGTAAAGACAATGCTGGGAATCATAAAACGCACACTTGAGAATATATAATGATTCATATCCGGAAAATGGATACGGACGACTCCCATTTTTGATTGTGGATCATTGCGAAACAGCATTTGTGAATAGGAGTATTCCTCACCATCATCAGAATAATCAGGACATCGATAAACTTCACGCCCATCTTGCGTTAATACCGTAAAATGATAAGGTATGTTGATACCGTTATTCATCAATTCTGCTTTTAAATCCTGATCCAAAAGTTTAAAATTTACACGTTCTTTCAAAGGTTTATCTGAAGCAGAATACAAAATGGAATAAACGACTTCGTCTAAAAGTGCCTTTTGATAGACATAACGGTTTTTTATAATTTCTTGTAACGACTTTGATGCTTCCGAAATGGAGTTCTTATCAGATTTGAGTATCATCGCCTTAGGCATAGAAGATGGCTTTACGGCGATTGTTTTCAATTCGAAAGAAGAATATATTGTACCATCCTTGCCGATAGTGGCATATTGATGACTTTGTTGAATCGTTCCATCATTAGGACGTCCTGAGCGTGTTCCCATTGAATCAACCGTAAAAGAACGACGTTCAGACTCTTTTACATCTCTTTCCAAATAGCGCAAAGTCTCGTTTAATTCTAAATTGCGGGAAGCCTGATAGAGTGCACGATTGACCGATTCATCGAACTGCTCCTTTTTCATCTTTGCCATTTCCTGTATATAGCGCAACTGCAAAAACAACAATCCCATAAACGAAAGCCCCATAATAGCGGCAATAGTCCATATCGTTCTTTTCTTCATAGTGACAAAGATAATGATTTTATTCCTGATTAACAATTAATTGTTAACAATATTGCTGGAATTAACTTTTTTATCAAGATAATCACTATTTAATTGTATATACAAAATAGGCGAGCCATATAACTCGCCTATTCTATTATAAACAACTATTTATTCTGCTTTTTCTGCCAATTCTTTTTCGTGGGCTGCAATCAAAGTTGCCTGAAGTTCTGTGGGAACAAGCTCATAACTTGCAAACTTTGTTGTGAAAGAGGCTCGTCCTCCTGTCAAAGAACTTAACGAAATGCTATAGTTACTGAGTTCTTTTAGAGGTATTTTTGCTTGTAGTTTCTGGTAACCGGCTTCAGTATCCATACCCACAATCAATGCTCTTCTACCTTGTAAATCACTCATAACATCACCCATAAAATCGGCAGGCACATACACCTCTAAATCATAAATGGGTTCAAGAATCTTGGTCCAGCCTCTTTGAAAGCATCAGAGAAGGCATGGCGTGCTGCCAGCATAAATGAAAGCTCATTACTATCAACAGGATGCATCTTACCATCAACCACTACAACGCGTACATCCCGCGCATAACTTCCTGTTAGTGGGCCATGTTCCATACAATCCATTACACCTTTTAATATAGCAGGCATAAAGCGCGTATCAATAGCTCCTCCCACAACTGAGTTTATAAACACGAGACGACCACCCCACTCCAAGTCAATAACTTCTTTACTTTTAAGGGTAACTTTAAATTCTTGCCCATTAAAATTATAAGTAGTAGGATCGGCCATTCCTTCAGCATAAGGTTCAATGATAAGCTGTACCTCACCAAATTGTCCGGCACCACCACTTTGCTTCTTATGGCGGTATAGCGCCTTTGCCTTTTTGGAAATAGTTTCTCGATATGGAATTCTGGGCTCAGTAAAGATTACTTGCAGCTTCTCGTTGTTTTCTAAGCGCCATTTCAATGTGCGCAGATGGAACTCACCTTGTCCATGTACAATAATTTGCCGTAGCTCTTTACTTTGTTCTAAAACCCAAGTTGGATCCTCTTGACTCATGCGTTGAATAGCAGCAACCAGCTTTTCGGTATCTTGGCTGTTAACAGCTTTCACCGCACGACTATACTTCGAGTTGGGATATTTTATAAAATTATAATGCCAGTCACAGTCTTTTTCATTCAAAGCATTTCCCGTCTTTACATCCTTCAATTTCACAGTGCAACCAATATCACCCGCTTGCAAGCTGTCAACAGGTAACCGAGTTGCACCTGCACAAACATAAATCTGCCCAATGCGCTCCTTACTTCCACGGTCAACATTCGTTAGATCCATTCCGGCAGATACGGTTCCACTCATCACTTTAAAATAACAAACTTCACCTATATGTGGTTCCATTCCCGTTTTAAAGAAGTACAAACTTGTTGGACCAGAAGCGACGGGAACGACTTCCTCACCACGTGAATTATGCGGAACAGGCATTTCGTTTACAAAAGGAACAACATTACCCAGGAATTCCATCAGGCGTTGAACTCCCATATCTTTTCCTGCACAAACACAGAATACAGGGAAAATGCCTCGTGTAACTAACCCTTTGCGGATGCCTTCGCGCATTTCATCTTCAGAAAGAGCTTCTGACTCAAAGAATTTCTCCATCAACACTTCATCATGCTCTGCAGAAGCTTCAACTAAAGCCTTATGCCAGGCTAAAGCTTTAGGCATTTCCTCAGAAGGAATATCTTCTATGATGGGTGTACCACCTTCTGCTTTCCACGAATACTTCTTCATGACAAGCACATCGATTAATGCATGGAATTCCGGTCCTGTCTGCAACGGATATTGGACGGGGACACATTTTTTTCCATAAATTTCTTGCATGGATGTGATAATAGTATCGAAATCACATTTATCACTATCCAGCTGATTAACTAAGAATATAACAGGTTTTTTTAGCTTCTCCGTATAACGGAAGTTATTTTGTGTTCCTACTTCCGGACCATATTGTCCATTAATTAAAATAACAGCTTGGTCTGTTACATTTAGGGATGTTACCACACCACCCACAAAATCATCGCTACCCGGGCAATCGATAATGTTGAGTTTCTTGTGATTCCATTCCACATGCGTAACCGTTGGAAAAACAGAATAACCATACTCTAACTCTACTGGGAAATAGTCGCTTACCGTATTCTTTGCGGCTACACTCCCTCTACGCTTGATAACACCTGCTTCAAACAACATGCACTCGGCCAAAGTTGTTTTGCCACTACCCGAACTTCCGAGTAAGGCCACATTCTTGATTTCATTCGTCTGATAGACCTTCATATACCAATTAGATTTAAAAAAATTATAAATTGTTTTGCTGTTAGAATGCAAGATAGACCTACATTTTCGTGGTCTAAGGTAGAAAAAATATTATAATCCACAAAAGATTTGAACAAAAAATGTACTTTTGCAGCAAAATAGATACATGCAAGGTCTCTATATCCATATCCCATTCTGTATAAATCGTTGTGTTTATTGTAACTTTTATAGCACGACACAACGACAGCTACAACAACAATATGTTGATTCTCTGTGTCAAGAGATGCTGCTTAGAGCAGATGAAGCACAACACCTCTCTACTATATATATAGGTGGGGGGACTCCAAGCGTGCTGACCTTTAAACAATTAAAACAGCTCTTCGCACAAATTGAGTCCCTTTGGGGAGGAAACTGGAAAGAAGTGACTCTCGAATGCAATCCTGATGACCTTACCCCATCTTTCATAGAACAGCTTACAATGCTTCCTGTGAACAGAATAAGCATGGGGATACAAACATTTGATGATAAGCTGTTAAAATTTCTTCACCGCAGACACACAAGTCAACAGGCACTATACGCTATTGAACTATTACATCAAGCTAAACTACACAATATCAGTATCGATTTAATGTTTGGACTACCTAACCAAACTTTAGTACAATGGATGAACGATATCAATATCGCTTTACAATGCGACGTTCCACACATTTCAGCCTATAGCCTAATGTACGAGGCTGGAACAACCTTATATAAATGGCGTGATAGCGGCAAAATACATGAAATTAACGACCTGTTAAGCCAAGACATGTATACAGAACTATGCCAACGCTTAAAAGCAGCTGGCTATGAACACTACGAAATCAGTAATTTTTGCAAGCCCTATCATCGTAGCTTGCATAATAGTAGTTATTGGCACGAGATACCTTATATAGGAATAGGTGCAGCAGCTCATAGTTATAATGGGGAACAACGTAAATGGAATGTATCAAATGTCATGCAATATATGGAAGCTATAGCACGTCAACAACTGCCACAAACGATTGAGATTTTAGATCTTTACACACGTTACAACGATCTTGTCACTACGGCACTACGCACACAAGAAGGTATCGATCTCGCTTATTTGACACACGAATACGGCTCCAGGTTGGCAAATTATATGAAACAAGAAGCCCAAAAACATTTAAAAGATGGTAATCTTATCCTAAAGGATAATCATCTGCGTATTAGTGAACAAGGATTATTTGTCTCGGATGATATTATGAGTGACCTCATCTATCTTACCACTTAATCCATAAATGTTTTATGATTACTCCTTCCTATTGTATTTGTCATTAGAACTTGGCTATACTGCAATAGTTCCCAAACAATCTGGGTTAAGGAATATTAAAATACGGCATTTCTGCAAGCAGCTTAAATAAATTCCATGAAAATAGTGTACCTTTGCAGGCGATTTATCCCGTTTAGGCTCAAAGAAGTGTTGGTAAATGCCAATCGCCTATCGGAGGAAACCCGTTTAACAATAAAATATGTACGCAATTGTAGAAATTAACGGTCAACAGTTTAAAGCAGAAGAAGGCAAAAAGCTTTTCGTACATCACATTAAAGATGCAGAAGCAGGAAAGACTGTTGAATTTGACAAAGTATTGCTCATTGACAACAATGGCGCAGTAAAAGTCGGTGCACCTACAGTAAGTGGTGCGAAGTAGTAGTAGAGGTTGTTAACCCTCTTGTAAAAGGTGACAAAGTCATCGTTTTCAAGATGAAGCGTCGCAAGGACTATCGCGTAAAGAATGGTCATCGTGCACAATTCACAGAGGTTACAATTAAATCAATTAACGCTTAAAACGAGGAGGAACAAGAAATGGCACATAAAAAAGGTGTAGGTAGTTCTAAGAACGGACGCGAGTCAGCTTCACAAAGATTAGGCGTAAAGATTTGGGGTGGCCAAAAGATTATTGCTGGCAATATCATCGTTCGCCAACGTGGTAATAAGCACTTCGCAGGTGAAAATGTAGCTCAAGGAAAAGATGATACATTATACGCTTTGACGGATGGTGTAGTTTATTTCCACAAAGGTAAATTCAATAAGAGTACGGTATCAGTTCTCTCACCCGAAGTTTACGCAGCTAAAACAAAAAGCGAAGCATAAATAAAGAAAAAGATTTATTCCAAACAAACCATAAAATCCAATTGCATAGTGCAATTGGATTTTTTATCATTTAGGATAGCTCCCCTTTATGTGGTTAAGGAAAGCGCAAAATAATATTTTCCACTTCAAAAAAAAATAGTAACTTTGTGCATCAATAAAATCATCAAACAAGAAAGAAATCAATGCTTACACTCAAATTGATTAGCGAAGAAACAGAACGCGTCGTTAAAGGACTTGAGAAAAAACATTTTCAAGGGGCACGTGAGGCTGTTGAAAAAGTACTCGAATATAACGAGATACGCCGTAAAGCACAACAGAAGCTTGATGCTAACAAACAACAACAAAATCAGCTTTCCAAGCAGATTGGTGGCTTGATGAAAGATGGGAACAAAGCAGAAGCCGAAAAAATAAAAGACCAAGTGGCTGAACTAAAGGCTGCAGACAAGGCTTTAAATGAGGTTATGGAGAAAGCACAAAAGGACATGAATGAGGTGCTGCTTTCTATTCCGAATATTCCTAATGACGAAGTGCCCGAAGGTAAAGATGCTAACGACAATGTTGTTGTGAAAGAAGGCGGCACGAAGCCCGACCTTGGCGATGAAGCTTTGTGCCATTGGGATTTGCTGAAAAAGTACAACTTAGTTGACTTTGATTTGGGAGTAAAAATCACAGGTGCAGGCTTCCCTATTTATTTAGGTAAGATGGCGCGGTTCCAACGGGCACTCGAAGCTTTCTTTTTAGACGAAGCGCGCAAGGCCGGCTATTTAGAAGTGCAGCCACCTTACGTTGTCAACGAAGATTCAGGCTACGGCACGGGACAGTTGCCCGATAAGGAAGGCCAGATGTATCATGCCAACTTAGACAATCTCTTCCTCATCCCCACAGCAGAAGTACCTGTGACCAACATCTTCAGAGATGTTATTCTTGACGAGAAAGAACTCCCTATCAAGCGATGCGCTTATTCGGCATGCTTCCGTAGAGAAGCCGGGTCTTACGGAAAAGATGTGCGAGGTTTAAATCGCTTGCATCAATTCGATAAGGTCGAAATCGTAAGAATCGACAAGCCCGAGCACTCTTATGAGTCGCTCAACGAAATGCTTCAACATGTAGAGGGTTTAGTAAAAAAGTTAGAGCTTCCCTATCACATTCTTAAATTGTGCGGTGGCGATATGAGCTTCACATCTTCTATTTGCTATGACTTTGAGGTATGGAGTGCCGCTCAAAAGCGCTGGTTGGAGGTTTCCTCGGTATCCAATTTCGAAAGCTATCAGGCCAACCGCCTGAAATGCCGCTATCGCAAACAGGAAGATAAGAAGATAGAGTTGTGTCATACACTTAACGGTTCTGCCCTCGCCCTACCCCGCATCGTTGCAGCCATCATAGAGAACAATCAGACGCCCCATGGCATCCGTGTTCCAAAAGTTTTAGTGCCCTATTGCGGTTTCGAATACTTAGATGATAAGAACTTCGATTAAAAATACAGATAAGAAGCAGATAGAAAGCCAGCACAGAGTCCCTATGCTGGCTTTTTGGTGTGAAAACACAAAAGAATCTGGTTTTGGAACTTTCACGGCTGAATACCCCAAAAAAGTCAACGGATGCGAACTTTCACGGCTGAATACCCCAAAAAAGTCAACGGATGCGGACTTTCACGGCAGAACACCCCAAAACGGTGAGCGGATGCGGACTTTCACGGCAGAATACCCCAAAACGGTCACCATTTTGAAGTGTGTTGGAAAAATAGCCCTAAAAATAAAAGGACATTCGGCGCAATCAGCCAACCCAATGTCCTTTTTATGCGGAAAGGATAGGATTCGAACCTACGAAACGCTTTAGGCGTTTACACGCTTTCCAGGCGTGCCTCTTCAACCACTCGAGCACCTTTCCTCGTTTTAAAGCGTTGCAAAGCTACTATTTTTATTTGGAAATCCGGCACATTCCATCAAAAAAGTGCAATCAAGATGTCCGATTTCCTTGCAAACTTATTTTTCGCTGAGCAAGGCTTCGAGCCTGACGATTTCGTCACGATATTGTGCGGCTTGCAAGAAATCGAGTTCCTTGGCAGCCTGCTTCATTAGCGCTGTGGTGTTGGCAATGCTCTTTTTGAGCGCTTCTTTGCTCATGCTGCGGCTGATGGGGTCGGCCACAAAGCTTCGCCCACGGGGGTGAACAGTGCATATTTTGTGTCAGGGGCTTCCTTTTTCTGCCGTGTATCGTCATTGCCGGTAGTTTGCTCCATCAGCGACGAGCCAATTTTCTTTTCAATGGGTTGGGGCACGATGTGGTGGGCTTCGTTGTATTGCATCTGGATGCTACGGCGGCGTGCCGTTTCATCGATGGTGCGTTGCATGCTCTCTGTGATACTGTCGGCATACATAATGACCTTGCCATGTACGTTGCGTGCCGCCCGCCCGGCCGTTTGTGTCAAGCTGCGATGGTTGCGCAGAAATCCTTCTTTGTCGGCATCCAAAATGGCCACCAACGACACCTCGGGCAGATCGAGCCCCTCGCGCAACAGATTGACACCCACTAAGACATCGTAGACACCGGTACGCAAATCGTTCATGATTTTCACACGGTCTAACGTGGCCACGTCGCTGTGGATGTAGTTGGTTTTGATGTCGTGGTTTAAGAGGAACTCGGTCAACTCTTCTGCCATTCGTTTTGTGAGTGTAGTCACCAACACGCGCTCTTGCAGGTCGATGCGATGGAGTATTTCGGCCATGAGATCGTCGATTTGGTTTTCAGATGGGCGCACTTCGATTTCGGGATCTAACAGCCCCGTCGGACGGATGATTTGCTCTACGACTACGCCTTCGGCCTCTTCGATTTCGTAGTTGGCGGGTGTGGCACTGACGTAGATGATTTGGTGAATGAGACTGTGGAACTCGTCGAACTTCAGTGGGCGGTTGTCAAATGCAGCAGGCAGTCGGAACCCATATTCCACTAAGTTTTGCTTGCGCGAGCGGTCTCCACCATACATGGCGCCTATTTGTGGAACGCTCACGTGGCTTTCGTCAACGATAATGAGATAGTCTTTTGGGAAAAAATCGAGCAGACAGTAGGGGCGATCACCAGCCTGGCGTCCGTCGAAATAGCGTGAATAGTTTTCGATACCGCTGCAGTGGCCGAGCTCTTTAATCATCTCCATGTCATATTCCACGCGCTCTTTGATGCGCTGTGCCTTGACTTTGTCGCCAATAGATTCGAAATAGGCAATGCGCTCGGCCAAATCATCTTGTATGGCGCGAATGGCATACGTGGTTTGTTCGGGTGTGGTAACAAACAAGGTAGCAGGATAGATTTCATATTGATTGAAACTGTCGATGCGATGAAACGTGTCGGCTTCTACTTCCTCAATGCTGTCGAGCTCATCGTCCCACCATGTGAGTCGCAACACATTGTCGCTGTAGGTGGTGAAAATATCGACCGTATCGCCTTTCACGCGAAACATGCCTCGTCCGGGAGTAATGTCGTTTCTCACGTATTGCGCACTCACCAATCGACGTAGAAACTCGCTCATCTCTATTTGCTTTCCCTTTTGAATGCGAATGATGTTTTCTTCCATTGCAATGGGCGCCCCCATGCCATAGATGCACGAAACGGACGAAACAATAACAACATCTTTCCGCCCTGAAAGTAGCGCAGAGACGGCACGCAATCGCAACTTGTCGATTTCGTCGTTGATAGCTAAATCTTTTTCAATATAGACGTCGGTCGTGGGAAGATAGGCTTCGGGTTGATAATAATCATAATAGGATACATAATATTCCACAGCGTTGTGTGGAAAAAAGCCTCTCATCTCTTCATAGAGCTGCGCAGCCAATGTCTTGTTGTGGCTCAAGATAAGTGTGGGCTTATTGGCTTGTGCAATGACGTTGGCCATAGTATAGGTTTTGCCCGAACCCGTAACACCAAGCAGCACTTGCGCAGTTGTCCCATCGTTAATTCCATCGACTAACTGTTGTATAGCCTGCGGTTGATCTCCCGTAGGCTTATAGGGTGAAGTAAGTTCAAATTTCATTTGTGTATCCTTATTACAAGCCGCAAAGTTACCTTTTTTTTAAGAAATAGCTTGCGGAGACGGCATAAAAAGCATGGTCGCATAGCGAAAGTACTAAAAAGTGTTTTCGTTACTTTGTAGATTATGAAAAAGTAGCTACCTTTGCGCTAAATTATCCAATATGAGAAAGAACGGAATACTTTTGTGCTGCATGGCAATCTTGTTTGCGGGTTGTGCACAAGAGTTTACAAAGGTCTATAAAACAGAGAATACTCAATATAAATATGAGTATGCCAAAGAGTGCTATGCGGAAGGGAAGTTCGCACAGGCAATTACTTTGTTGACAGGACTCATCAATATAGAAAAAGGTACCGATAATGCGCAGGAAAGCCTCTACATGTTGGCCATGGCCGAATATAACAGCATGGATTATGAGGGTGCAGCGCAAGCTTTTAAGCGTTATTACCAGTCATATCCCAAAGGTTATTTGGCAGAAATGGCGCATTATTATGAGGGGCAAAGTCTGTATATGGGAACGCCTGAGCCACGTTTAGACCAGTCGATGACGGTTACTGCAATAGCTGCATTCCAAACCTATTTGGATCTCTATCCTGATGGGAAATTAAAGGATGAAGCACAGAAGCGACTTTTCGAATTACAGGATAAGTTAGTTTTGAAAGAGCTTTATTCTGCAAAGTTATATTTTAATCTTGGAACGTATTTTGGTAATTGCACAGAAGGAGGAAATAACTATGAGGCTTGTATTGTTACCAGCCAAAATGCATTGAAAGATTATCCATACTCTAATCTGCGTGAAGACTTCTCTGTACTGATTATGAAGAGCAAGTTCGAGTTGGCCGAACAGAGTGTTGAAGCAAAGAAGTTAGAGCGTTATCAAGATGCAGAAGATGAATGTTATGGCTTTATCAATCAATATCCTGATTCAAAAGAAAAGGCTACCGCAGAGAAATATATTGCAAGATGCAAGCGGTTTACAATGCGTCATTCTAACGAAAATCAATTATAAAATCATATAAATAATATGGACTATAAGAAATCAAAAGCGCCTGTGAATACAGTGACACGCAACATTATGGACTTAAGTCGGGAAACAGGAAACATCTATGAAAGTGTTGCTATAATTGCTAAGCGGGCAAATCAAATTTCAGTAGAGATTAAACAAGACTTAAATAAAAAGCTGTCAGAGTTTGCTTCATATAATGACACCTTAGAAGAGGTTTTCGAAAATCGTGAGCAAATAGAGATTTCGCGCTACTACGAAAAGCTCCCCAAACCAACACTTTTGGCCACAGAAGAGTTTATAGAGGGAAGTGTTTATTGGCGTGACCCCACACGTGACAATTACAATCAAGAGGGTTAATGATACAGCGCAAGCAAACTTTATATCTGCTTATTGCATTAGTTCTAACATTTGTCTGCCTTTCCTTTCCTTTGGCGACATTTGCTGGCGATGATTTGCATACGGATACGTTGGTAACCAATCTGTGTGAACGTTTGGGGCGTGGAATTCCCAACTTTAAGACTGTTCCACTATTTGCGTTGCTTTTGCTCACACTGCCACTCAATGTGTGGGCAATATTCGCATTCAAAACGCGTAAATTTCAAGCAAAGTTGTGCTTGATAAACGTTATTTTATTGGTGTTGTGGCATGTCGTTGCAATCTATTTCTTATTCTTTAGCATTGAACGTCAAGATACAACATTGGAAATTCGTTTCACAGCTTTCTTTCCATTGATATCTTTATTGCTCTATGTTTTAGCGCGCCACGCCATTTTAGCAGATGAAAAGTTAGTTCGTGCGGCAGACAGAATTCGATAATGTATCCCCATACATAAAAGATAATCCTCTATGGCAAAATCAGTCATGGAGGATTTTTTGTATTTCAAAGATATCATTCAAAGAACTTAAAATAAACAGGAAATCAGAGCAAGAAAAGCAAAAAACATGCAATAGCGGTTGGCTATCTAAATGAAAAATGGTATATTTGTGCACCAATAATAGAGCAATGAACAACATTAACGTAATGAATCACGCAGCAGACAATATTCGTATTCTTGCTGTAGCAATGGTAGAAAAGGCGCATTCCGGACATCCTGGTGGTGCGATGGGTGGCGCAGATTTTATCAATGTCCTTTTTTCTGAATATTTAGTTTATGACCCTCAAGACCCAGCATGGACTGGGCGTGACAGATTTTTCTTAGATCCGGGTCACATGAGTCCAATGCTTTATGCAGCATTGGCCTTGCGCGGTTATTTTTCTTTGGACGAACTCCAAGCCTTTCGGCAATGGGGTTCTGTTACACCTGGACATCCCGAAGTTGATGTTTTACGTGGCATTGAAAACACCTCTGGCCCATTAGGGCAGGGACATGCGTTAGCTGCCGGAGCCGCCGTAGCCGAGAAGTTCCTTGAGGCGCGGTTAGGTTCGGTAATGATGCAGCATAAAATTTATGCTTATATCAGCGACGGTGCCGTTCAAGAAGAAATCTCTCAGGGCGTCGGGCGTATTGCAGGTAACTTGGGTTTGAACAACTTGATTATGTTTTATGATGCCAACAATGTACAGCTTTCCACACAATGCGATTTGGTCAGTACCGAAGATACAGCCATGAAGTATAGAGCATGGGGTTGGAAAGTGGTTACGATTGACGGGCACAACGTAGACGAAATTCGCCATGCACTTGATGAAGCCATTGCCGAACCACAACGCCCGACGCTGATAATCGGTAAAACAATCATGGCAAAAGGTGCATTGAAAGAAGATGGAAGCAGCTATGAGCACAGCGTGAAAACGCATGGTGCGCCGCTTGGTGGAGATGCCTATGTCAACACCATAAAACATTTAGGAGGGAATATTGACCAGCCTTTTGAGATTTTCGATGATGTGGCACAGCTTTATGCACAGCGAAAAGAGCAATTAAATCAATTGGTTGCAGAGCGTCGGGCTGCTGAACGTGCATGGCGCGAGGCCAATCCTGATTTGGCACAGCAGATGGACGAATGGTTTAGTGGCCGTGCTCCAAAGGTTGATTGGAGCGGGCTTACGTTGCAAGAAGGTGCTGCCACACGTGTGGCCAGTGCCGCATGCTTAGGAATTTTAGCAGAGCAAGTGCCCAATATGATCTGTGCATCGGCCGATTTGAGCAATTCTGATAAGACCGACGGCTTTTTAAAGAAAACAAAAGAGTTGGTGCGTGGCGATTTCAGCGGCGCATTCTTTCAGGCCGGTGTGGCCGAGTTGACCATGGCCGATATGTGCATTGGCATGATGCTTCATGGCGGTGTGGTGGCAGCCATGGGAACATTCTTCGTTTTCTCTGATTACATGAAGCCCGCCATTCGGTTAGCAGCCTTGATGCAGACGCCGGTGAAGTTTGTTTGGAGTCACGATGCTTTCCGAGTTGGAGAAGATGGCCCAACCCACCAACCCATTGAACAAGAAGCTCAGATAAGGTTGATGGAGAAGCTAAAAAACCATGCAGGCTACGATAGTGTGCGGGTGTTCCGTCCCGCGGATGTCTATGAGACGGCCGAATGCTGGAAATTGGCTATGGCGAATGTAGACACACCGACAGCGCTTATTCTCTCGCGACAAAATGTGGACATGCTGCCTGCAGATAATCCTTATGCGGATGTTGCGAAAGGCGCTTATATTGTGAGTGGATCAGACGCGCAACCCGATATTATCTTGGTGGCCAACGGTTCTGAAGTATCAACATTGGTAGCTACGAGCGAAATGTTGCGCCACGATGGCATACATGTGCGCGTGGTGAGTGCTCCTTCCGAGGGATTGTTCCGCAGACAGCCCCAAGCCTATCAGGAAGCCGTGCTCCCTGCCGACGTAAAGAAATTCGGGTTAACGGCCGGCCTACCGGTTACATTAGAAGGTTTGGTTGGCATAGGCCCCAAGAGCGCTATTTATGGCATGTCGTCCTTTGGCTTCTCGGCACCCTACAAGGTGTTAGACGAGAAATTAGGCTATACGGCCGAGCATATTTACAAAGAAGTAAAAGCATTTTTAAATCGATAAAAATTAACAAGGGATGGCCGTCTCTGGCTATCCCTTTCACCTTTAAATATACAAGCCTATGGAAGTTAAAACGGTTGGAATAGCTTGCGATCACGCCGGCTTTCCTTTGAAGCAATTCGTAGTTGAATATCTTAAAACGAAAGGCTATGCTTTCAAAGATTTCGGTACGTTTAGCGATGAGAGTGTTGATTATCCCGACTTTGCCCACCCCTTGGCCCAGGCCATTGAGGACGGCGAAGTTTATCCCGGCATTGCCATTTGTGGCAGTGGCGAGGGAATGGTTATGACGCTTAACAAGCATCAAGGTGTGAGGGCCGGATTGGCGTGGAACAAAGACATCGCGCAGCTCACGCGTCAGCACAATGATGCCAATGCAATCGTGTTGCCGGGACGATTTATCGACAACCGGACAGCTGCCGAAATTTTAGACAGCTTCTTTAGTGCCACCTTTGAAGGCGGGCGTCATGAGCGTCGTGTAAAGAAGATTGCGAAATAAAATCCATTCTTGGCGCTTTATTGAAGCACGCTCTCCCATGCAGACTTCCGCTTTCGCCCCATTTTTAAATCGGGTGGACGGCAAAGAAAAGTCTTGGTAATTTCATTTAAATATGCATCACTTCGTCCCAAGAAGTGATGCATATTATTGTTTTCTTTGCGCTATATCATCAGACTATCAAGGCGGTTGCACCTAAAAACGAACCGGGAAGATTAGATCCCCGGGAACTAACGTGTTTTTTCTTTGAAATGGATTAGTTCCCCGGGAACTAATGCGTTTACATTAATGAAATTGAAAAACACCCCGGGAACTAACGTGCTTTTGTTAAAAAAATGATTAGTTCCCCGGGAACTAATGCCTTTACGTTAATGAAATTGAAAAATCCCCCGGGAACTAACGCGTTTTTTCTTGAAAACAGATTAGTCCCCCAGGGACTAACGCGTTTTTTTGCTGAAACGGATTAGTGAAGTAGTAACTAACGTGTTTTTCCACTGAAACAGATTAGTGAAGCGGTAACTAACGTGTTTTTTCTCTGAAACAGATTAGTGAAGCAGTAACTAACGCGTTTTTTCGCTGAAACAGATTAGTGAAGCAGTAACTAACGTGTTTTTTCGCTGAAACAGATTAGTGAAGCGGTAACTAACGTGTTTTTTCGCTGAAACGGATTAGTGAAGCGGTAACTAACGTGTTTTTTCGCTGAAACGGATTAGAAACACTGTATCTAACGTGATTCTGCTCTGAAACGGATTAGAAACATTGGCAGCGGTGCTGTCCGCCAAAAATCTAAACGAGTTCTTTGTATCCGCTGGGCACTTTCCGCTTCAACACCTCTAAAGCAAAGTCTACCCCGGCGATGATACCATGGCTCTTGAGTATGTCTTCAATGGTTTTTTGTGCCAACACCGGGTGATTGTTCTCTTCGCTCAAATGGCAGAGCCAAACCGCCTTCAACGCTGGTGTGGCAAACTGAGCGAGCGCCTCGCCACAAGCGCGGTTGCTGAGATGACCATTGGGGCTCGAAATTCGTGCTTTCAAATGTTGCGGATAGGGGCCTTGCTGGAGCATGGCCTCGTCATAATTGGCCTCTATCACAAGGTAGTTGGCTTCGCTGATGTGCCGCTGCATATCGGGCGTAACCTGACCGGCATCGGTTATGAGCACGAACGTGATGCCGTGGTAAACAATTTTATAACCCACGTTGTCGGCGCTATCGTGGGGCACATGGAAGGGCGTGATGCTGAAGTCGCCAATGTTGAAAGGGGCATTCGTCTCGATGATTTTCATGTGCTCGGGGACAACTTTCTTCCGCACACAATAGTTGCGCTCTATGCCTTGATGCACTTTATGGGTTGCATATACGTTTATTCCCGGTTCGAGACTAAGATAGCCGGCCGATTTGATGTGATCGGCATGGTCGTGGGTGACGAGCAAATGATGCATTTTGTCTAAAGAAAGTCCGTAGTTTTTAACGTGTTTTTTCAGCGTTCTAATGCCAACTCCAGCGTCGATAAGCAAACCATCCTGTTCTGTATAAAGGTAGTAGCAATTACCACTGCTTCCACTACCAAATGAAATAAACTTCAGCATTTTTTCCTGTTTCTTTGCGGCAAAATTATTAAGAAAAGCCGAGTAAACCAAGGAATTTCACTAACTTTGCGCCGATAACGAGCTTTATTTCATTCAATTTAATTTGTTGTTTGTGCATAAATTTATTTTTTATTTCGCCTCTGCATGCTTATGGTTTTCAACCTCCTCATGCCAGCATTTCACAGATGAAGGCGCGGCTGATGCGTGTGTCGATTCTTTTGCACTACATTATTTCAACTGGCAGTATGAGGCGTGTGTGCCTTATGTGACGGCCGACTCGAAACGCTGGTTGGAATATGCCGCATCGCAAGTGCACGAAGAAGATGTTGAAGCGCTGCGTGCCATGACATCGGCCGCAAAATGCGAAGTGGTGTCGCTGCAATATGGTGAGAACGAACAACAGATGAACGCCAAGGTGGAAGTCTCCAATTTCTTGGCGATGGACACTCTTGGCACGGTGGCACACCAGGTTGAGAAAGCTGTTTATGCCATTGCCCTTAAACAGCATGACAACCGTTGGTTGGTTGATTTGAATCGGTTGCCGCAAAGAGTGAAATGAGATAGCCTAATTTATAGCTCTTGAAAACATTCAGATTGGGAGCCTTGCTGCACAGCTGAGCTTTCCATGCCTGTTGCTTTCGGCGCCAATAATTAAGATAAATCCAATCAACGTGCCACGCCCGCATCGTTTTCGCAGTGTTGAGCAACTGCGAGAAATCACCTATGCGTTGACGTAACAAAAAAAGATTTCGCAAACTTTCCTCGGTCTTCCGCACAAATTGCGCATTGCTTTCATAGCGATAGAAAAGGACGGGATTTTCGATGTGCACAATAGGAATATTGGCCTTTTGTAGTTGCACTCCCAAGAGCATGTCCTCGTAGCCATATTGATGCAGGTTTTCATCGAAAGGACATTGCCGAACCACCTCACGTAGAATAAAAAGATTAGAAGTGCGCAGTTTGCGGTAGGGCTGCTTGATGCGTTCCTTCAGCTGATTTTTTGCACTCGCCGCGCGCTCATAGCAATATCTTAAATTGCTTTCGTCCCCCTGCGCTAAAAGGTAACCGCCATAGGCCACACGCGTGGAGTCGCTAAGCTGCATGTAGTTCAAAATATAATCAGCGCGTGGGACGACCATGTTGGCATCAATAAACAACAGTGTAGGATATTGCGCCTGCTGGGCAAGAAAGTTTCGGATGCGTGCCCTACCGACATTCTCCTTGCGCATGAGATAAACCACATAGTCAAGCTCTAAGATTTCTTTATTGCGCATGCGGATATGTTCGTCGCGACTGCCATCATCAGCAACGATAATCTCATAGTGCAAGCCTTCAATGTTTTCGCATTGTTCGGCAAGTTGGCGCACCAATTCCACACAATAGGTGTTGTAACAGGGAATGAGTATGCTAAGCGCTTTCTGCATCCGATTATGCGTGTTTATAGTTTATCTTTCAAATATTTTGCAGTGATGCTGCGTTTGCATCCCATCATGGCCTCTGGTGTTCCTTGGAAAACCAGTTCACCACCTTTATCTCCGCCATCAGGTCCGAGGTCAATTACATAGTCGGCACACTTGATGACATCCAAATTATGCTCAATGACAAGAATCGTGTGCCCACGCTCAATAAGTGCATTGAATGCCGTTAGCAGACGTTGAATGTCATGGAAATGGAGTCCCGTCGTGGTTCATCAAAGATGAAGAGCGTGGGGTCTTGCTTTTCTTGTCCAATGAAAAAAGCTAACTTCACGCGTTGGTTTTCACCGCCCGACAGCGTACTCGAGTTCTGTCCTAACTTGATATAGCCCAATCCGACATCTTCCAAGGGGCGCAAACGGTTAACAATCGTCTTTTGTTTGTATGCGTCGAAGAAGCTAATGGCTTCTGAGACGGTCATGTTCAGCACATCGTTGATATTCTTATCGTGGAATTTAACCTCTAAGATATCACGCTTGAAACGTTGTCCATGGCACGATTCACACTCCAACACAAGGTCGGCCATGAATTGCATCTCTACATTGATGACACCAGCGCCCTTGCATTCCTCGCATCGTCCGCCATCGGTATTGAATGAGAAATATTGTGGACTGAAGCCCATTTGCTTTGCTAATGGTTGTTCGGCAAATAACTGACGAATAGCTTCGTAGGCTTTTACGTAAGTAGCAGGATTGGAGCGTGTGCTCTTTCCGATGGGATTTTGGTCAACAAATTCAATATGCCTGATTGCCTTTACATCTCCCTCTAAAGCTATGAATTCTCCAGGCGCATCAGCAACTTCGTCAAGTTGTCGTTTGAGAGCTGGGTAGAGAATTCCTTTGATAAGGGATGATTTTCCTGAGCCCGAAACCCCTGTAACACATGTAAACACATTCAGCGGAATGGTTGCATCAACACCTTTCAGATTATTCATGCGTGCACCTTTCAGCATAATGGATTGATTCCAAGTGCGCCGAGAGTTGGGGACAGCGATGGTCTCGGTATGGGTGAGATACTTAATAGTATAGGATTGGGGATATTCTGCTGTAAGTTCCTCTGCTGTTTTTTGCGAAAGCAGTTTCGTGCTACCTTGAAAAACAATATCTCCTCCTAAGTTGCCTGCACCAGGACCGACATCAATGAGATAATCGGCTGCACGCATAATCTCTTCATCATGCTCAACCACAATCACAGTGTTGCCAACTTCTTGCAGCTCTCTGAGCACATGAATGAGCCTATCGGTGTCTCGGCTGTGCAAACCAATACTGGGTTCGTCTAAGATATAAAGTGAACCGACAAGCGATGAACCGAGCGAGGTTGTGAGGTTGATACGCTGACTCTCGCCGCCACTGAGCGTGTTGGAAGGACGATTGAGTGTGAGGTAGCTCAGCCCCACTTCAACCAAATAGTTTAAGCGATTTTGAATTTCGGTGACTAAGCGTTTGGATATATCGGCCTCTTGCGGCGAAAGATTTAAATTGCAGAACCAATCTTTCAACAATCCTACAGGCATCTCGACCAATTCAGTGATACTTTTTCCATTCACCTTCACCCAAGTAGCTTCTTTCTTTAGTCGCATACCTTGGCAATCTGGACAAATTGTTTTTCCGCGATAGCGACTCAGCATCACCCGATATTGAATTTTGTACTGGTTTTCTTTTACCATTTGAAAGAACGCATCAATACAAATCTTCTCATGAATATCCATGTCTTTTTCGCTATCAAGACCATGCCAAAGCATTTGTTTATACTTCTTATCCAACTTGTAATAGGGTTCGAAGATAGGGAAATCGTCTTGGGCAGCTCGGCGAATAAATTCACTTTGCCACATTCCCATGCGCTCACCATGCCAGCATTGTACGCAACCTTCATAAACACTCAAGGAAGTATTCGGAATGACTAACTTTTCATCAATACCAATTACGGTTCCAAAACCTTCACAAGTGGGGCAGGCACCTAAAGGAGAATTAAATGAAAACATGTTGTCGTTGGGCTCTTCAAACGTTATTCCATCAGCTTCAAACCGCGTAGAGAAGTCAAAGGCAATATTACTTGGCTGAATGCTGAGACGAAGATTTCCATCACCCTCATAAAAAGCCGTTTCTGCAGCGTCTGTCATGCGCGTGCGGGTATCTTTAGTATGATCAACACGTATGCGTGAAATAACCAAGAAAAAATCTCCAACAGGCTGCTGAAGCAGTTGTGCATTATCTAAAACATCCTCGATACGCACAACTTCTTGGTTGATGAAAACCCGCGCATAACCTTCTTGCATATACATTTCAAGCTGTTTTTCAAGCGTACGATTGTCGCCAAGATGCAAGGGTGCTAAAATGAGAATGGTCGTGCCGTCGGTGTATTCTAACATTTTGTTAACTATATCTTCGGGCGTATGACGTTTTACCTCCTCGCCACTGATGGGAGAAATGGTGTGGCCGATACGCGCATAGAGCAAACGGAGATATTCGTAGATTTCAGTACTTGTACCCACTGTTGAACGTGGATTACGCGAAATAACTTTCTGCTCAATGGCAATAGCTGGTGGGAGCCCTTGAATAAAATCACACTCCGGTTTACTCATGCGCCCCAAGAATTGGCGTGCATAAGCCGACAGGCTTTCCACATAGCGACGCTGTCCCTCGGCATAAAGCGTGTCGAAAGCCAAAGACGATTTGCCCGAACCCGACACGCCGGTAATCGTAATGAGTTGATTGCGAGGAATACTGAGTGAAATATTTTTGAGGTTATTTACACGAGCCCCTTTTATATCGATTGTTTCATCCATAAAAAATTATCCTTTTCGTGCACACAAAGTTACGCTTTTTCTTTTAAAGGTAGTCACCCTATTGCAGCGAAATGTTTTTTATAAACTTCTTGCATGCCCTTTTTCGTATCTATAATCGAGTCATTTGTGCTCAAAATTATGTCTATTTTACGACGCAAAGTACGGAATATCGGACTCTGCGAGCTATTGCGTGCCTACTGTGAGGACAAAACGGATCGAACAAAAGAGTTGAGCCGCTGCAATGTAGAGCACAAATAGGGGTGACAAAGTGTCGAACTTCGAACAGAGCATAGAAAAGGTTTGCACAAGTGAAGTGATGTGCCCCGACAAAAACGCATAGCTTACACCCATGATGCAAGCCGAAAAGGACAGATAGGGAATGATACTATCCGAGAAACTGCTAGGAAACAAATGGCCATCGATGTTGAGCAACACGGCATGGGGCAGCAACGTGAGCAACACAAGCACGGCGATGAGCACAACCAATTCGGAAACGACAAAGCGCAAGGCCAACCGCTGTCTGAAGTCTAAAGGACGTTTTAAGTGTAGCAATCCGCTCGTGGTGATGCAGCCATACCCCATTGTGGCCACCAGCATCCACACCATGATAGGCGAAGCGAGATTATAGGAGAATTGGCCAAAGAACCAACGGATGCCTTCACTGCTCAGTAGGGAGCGCAACTGCAAGCTGGGCAGGATGGCCGTGATGAGCCATGAGCCCAAAATGACCAGCCCTTGTGCTATGAGCAACAGCAACATCATCACAGCAAAGACGCGCTGCCCTCTCCTACTCTTCATCGGCATGCAGATTATCAATGTCTAAAATGCGCAGTTCAATGGCACGCACCACCAAGCGCGTGGCATTGATTCCTGTACCACTGCTACTCTCATGAAATAACTTCTGTACCAATTCGTTTTGTCTTTTCTCTAAACTCTTCACCCCAAAGGGCATACCACGCAGATTGGTGATTTGCTCTTTGGTATAGCCCAAGGCCAAATGGCGCAAGAAGCGCTCATCGTATTCGTCGATTTCATAATTCACTAAAGCCTCTTGCTGCATGAGTTGATTGGTAACTCCTGTTTTAAAACGCGCTACGATCTTCTCTAAAATGGGCTGATTGAACACTAAGCGCTTGCCATCCATGACACTGGCAACATCGCTACGGGTGAGCATTTCGCCACTCTTGAGAATAATGCCATCGCAGCCTGCATCAAGTGCATCGACCCATAGCTTCTCGTTGAGAATTTCACCCGTGAAGATAAGCACTTTCACATGAGGATGCATCTCTTTGGTATGCCGGCATAACTCAACACCAATGGTGGTGCTGCCGCCCAAGCCTAAATCAAGCAGCACTAAGTCGGGCACCTCTTGTTTTAGGCATTTCCAATAAGCTGCTTCGTTATCGGCAGTCCCAATGATCTGCGCCTCGGGAATGTCATTTCTAAGTATTCCTTCTGTGCCTTTCAGCTCAAGTGGCACATCTTCAACAATAATTACTTTGAATGGATTCATATTTCAATTAATTTTTTAATTCTGCGAGGTAAAGTGATTTCGACGAGTGTTCCGCCGCCGACTCGTTGGCGCGCCTGGATGCCACAAGCACGCAAATTTGTGGCATCGCCTATCTCACGCACTATTTGCCGACACACCATGTATTCAATATTGACCGACGATGGCGTGAAGAGCAATGCACGCTCTTCGGCCGACAATTGCAGCGTGGATAGTTCTGCCTCAACAACAATGTAGCTGGTATCTTTGTCCACCATGCGGCAATGCATATCGGTTTCGTGGCTGATTTTCTTCAGCAACAGCAATAAGTATTTTATCAGCTCGGGTGTCACCTTGAGATTTTTCTCAATCTGCAACATGGCTTGCCGGCTCAAAACAGCATAGAGCTGCTTGTAGTAGCGAGCCACTTCGCTGATAGAGGCTAAATTTTTCTCTTCGCCATCCACCAATTGTTTAATACGCGACGGATAATACATGGTTTCATGCTTCAGTGTCGAAAGGCAATTATCGAGCACATTGTTGCTCACGTGCAGCTGCTGACTTTCATATTCAATGCGGCGAAGCTCATCGTGTGCCAGTTCCAAAGCAATACGCTTTTGCTGCCCCGAAGCCATGCTGCTCTTCAAGGCAACGCGAATGCGATCAACCACCTCATTGAGTCGTGGGTCGGGCGTTTTCAATAAGAAATTTCCCTTGTTCCAAAGTCTGTCAATGGCACGCAACTTCTCTTCAATCGGCAAATCGGCCGACAGCACCACATTGATTTTCCCCACACGTTCCACAGCCAAACGATAATAAAGCTGGTAGCGATAATACAAGAAATAATAGGCTGGGAAGATTGAAATCAACAGCATAATGAGTAGCACAACCGCCACATTTTTGCTATTTTCCGATTGTTGCATCACGTGCACGTATTCGTCTAAAGAGTTGTCGGCCGAAGTCTCCTTGAACAACTGCGTATAGGCTCTATTGTTATAATGATAGGCTGCCCATTGGTGCAAAGCCAAATCGGCAACGGCCGTCTCGTTGCGCATGTCCAAAATGATGTTATAATCCATTTTCACTTGCTGGCGAAACCAATTGATCTCGGCTGGCACCACTTCCGTGCCAACATAACGCAACGTGTCGACAGCTTTGGGATGAGCAAGGCGGTAATAGCGGTTCAGGCATTGACGACAACTGTCGGCGTAAGCCAATGTCATGGTGTAGTCTCTGCGGAGATTAGAGAAGTAAGCGCTATCGGCAAAGCTGGCTGCTTGCTTGAGCAAATAGTGGGGTGCAGCCCGCGAAGAAACGGAACTCAGCAGAACACCCAACAGCAATAACACACGCTGCATGCCCTGAGGCAGCCTAAACTTGAAGCAACTTCCTTTGCCAAGTTGGCTCTCTACTGTGAGCGAGCACACCGAGAAAATCTTGCTCACTTTGCGATATTTCTCGATAATGCCTTTGCAATTCATCAAACCGAAGCCATGGGATTTTTCAGTCTCCACCTGCTCCTGCCCTTGCAAACATTCGTCCACAATCACTTTATGCTCGAACAAATGAGCCACTTGTGCGGGCGACATGCCTTCGCCATCGTCCCGAATTGCAATTTCAACAGCACCTTCTGCCTCGAGCACTTGGCTCGCAATCCACACATGCCCGCCCGAAGGAGTATATTTACGTGCATTGTCAGCCAGCGTGTTGAGCATAAAGAGTGTGAGCGCCCGATCGGCTTTTACAACGGCTTTCGAAGGCTCTACTATCAGCTGAATGCCTTTGTTTTTGAAACTAAAGCTGCTTTTTTCAACAATGGCAAACAAATCTTGCAATGCAAAACGCTCGATGTTGAGATTGAGTTGCCCTTGCTTCAACTGAATCCACTGTGTCAGCGCATTATTATATTCATTAATCTTGCCGGCCAACTCGCCAATATAAGTATAGCGTGCGGCACGCTCTTCCGGGGATTCATGTCGATGGTTCAGCACATCAATCTCGTGCAAAATGCGATCAATAAGCGGAGTGATGACGTTCACCAAAGCCACTTTAGCGCGCTGCTCAATGTTGCGACGCAAATTGTCCGACAAATGAAGCTCGGCCACGTGGCATTGGTCTTCCACAGCTTGCAAAGCCTCATCGATTTGCGCCAGCCGCTCTTCTTCCTCCACTTGCCATTGCTCTAAAGGTGCAAGTAATTGCTCTACCGAAAATTGTTTGTCACGACGGCGACGCATTTGGTCGAATATGACCAACAAAACCACCACCACAACAATCATGGTGGCCACGGCAATGAGCATGCCGTTGAGCTGAGCCGCCGATTTGTTGAGCTGATCGGCACGTGCCTCGAGCTGCTTGTCTTGTCGGGTTTGCTCTTGCAAGTCTAAATAAACATTTCGGTTATAATCGCTTTGTGCCTTGTCGTCAATGGCCGCAAAGACCAATGACATTTGCTCGCGGATAGAGGAAACCAAGTCGGGCGCACGATTAATAATGGTGTCGCTCAAAGCATTGTCTAAGCACATTCGCGCCGATTTATAATCGCCGAGTTGCCAATAGCATTGTGCCAAGGTGCGATAGGAACCGGCTATTTGATAGACATCGCCAAACTGCCGAAACATGTTGAGTGAACGTTGCGCCAAGTTGCCTGCCAAAAGCGAGTCGGGCAGGTTGTCGACGTTGAGGTGCTGAATGAAAGGAATGTTGTTGCGAATAAGGAATTTGCGATCGGAAGGGTCGATCAAAAGCTCGCTGATGGCTTGCATGGCATTGGCTTCCCAAAACACATAACGGTTGTGGCGTGCCAATTCATAGCAGCGCATCAAATAATCGAACTCTTTTTGTGCAATCTCTTGGCTGCTCCCCTTATCGATGATGCTTCCCGTACCCAAGTTATAATAATAGGAAAGCAGCTGTGCCGTGTCTTGTTGAATGGCTCCATAGGGATCAATCTGCTTCAACGCTTCGATGGATTGCCGCTTCAAACCCACATAATAATAATAGGTGGAGGTGATGATGTCAAATTCCGTTTCGGCATAAGTAAACCGCCGTCGTTGCGACGAGGTCAGGTATTTCCACTCTTCACGAATGCGACGCAAGCGGCGCAATGCCAATTCCCGATACGTGTAGAACGATTTGTTGCGCGATTGGCGCTGGCAAAGGCGCATGGCTTGCACGTCACTCACAAACAATTCTATTTGGTTGTCTGTTATCTTCTTCACCTTGTGCAACAGCGCGTAGGCCGCCTGATAATTCATGCGCATCGTGGCTACGAAAGCTAAATTATTGAGTGCTTCAGCTTGTCCCTCGTCATCGTGCCGGCTCAAAGCCAACGCTTGCTCCGCATAATGTTTGGCCGAGTCTAAATTGCGGTAGTGAAAAGCATAAGACTTGCCATTGAGCGCATCAATCCTTTGCTTCGGAGCCGACGCACAACCTCCCAACAGCAAGAGCAGGCTCAAGCCGGTAAGCATAAGCAACAGCCTATTGTTCAAGCTGCAACAAATGTCAGGATGTAAAGGAATAGCACGTGCCAATGCAATAATGATTTTGTAATTAGCGAGACAAAAATAGCAAATTTCACTGAAATGCGAAAACAAAACGCCCAATTTAAAGGCGAATGGAGCATTACGATGCTGCACAAGGCCGCAAAATTATTTTTTTTACGTCTGCTAAGTTGTTAGCAAGCCTCAAAATTGTTTTTTTGCCCTTGCTAAGTTGTTAGCAAGGCTCAAAATCGTTTTTTTGCGGCTGCTAAGTTTTTAGCAAGCCTCAAAATCATTTTTTTTGCCCTGCTAAGTTTTTAGCAAGCCTCAAAATCATTTTTTTTGCCCTGCTAAGTTTTTAGCAAGCCTCAAAATCATTTTTTTGCGTTTGCTAAGTTGTTAGCAAGCCGCTTCCAAAAAAAATGGTGCTTGCTCAACCATCGGCAAACACCAAAATCTTTTTATACTATTCCATGCGCGGCGTTAGAAGGGCACATCGACACGTGTTTCTTCGAATGGAGCGTCACTTAATGGATAGCTCTCCGGCGGATTACTTTCACCGCCATTCATTCGTGAGCCAACGATTTCGCCACCATCGTGCATCGAATGATAAGACTCTTCGGGATTGCGAAAACTGGTGAACTCACCTTTAAACGTGAGCAACACATCGCCCGTTGCGCCCTTTCTGTGCTTGGCAATGATGATTTGTGCCATGCCGCGTAAGTCATTTTTATGTTCGTCTTCGTAAATATGATAATATTCGGGACGATGCACAAAGAGCACCATATCGGCATCTTGCTCAATGGCACCCGACTCACGCAAATCACTCAACACGGGACGCTTGCCCTCCAAGCCTTCACGACCTTCCACATTACGGCTTAATTGCGACAAGGCCAAAATGGGAATGTCCAATTCTTTAGCCAATCCTTTGAGCGAACGCGAAATGGTTGACACCTCTTCCTGACGACTGCCAAACTTCATTCCGTTGGCATTCATGAGCTGCAAATAGTCAATCATAATCAGCTTCACGCCTTTCTCACGCACCAGTCGGCGCGCTTTCGTGCGCAGTTCAAAAACCGAGAGACTGGCGGTGTCGTCCACATAAATAGGCGCTCCGGTGAGCTTTCTCAAATTCTTGTCTAAACGTTCCCATTCATCGGGCGTGAGTTGTCCACTCAAAATCTTGCTACCTGCCACTTCACACGTGTTGGAAATCAAACGGTTTACCAACTGCACATTGTTCATTTCGAGCGAGAAAAAGCAATGGGCACTTGGTAATCAACCGCAATATTTTTGGCCAAACTCAAAGCGAATGAGGTTTTACCCATGGCCGGCGACCGGCAATAATCACCAAATCGCTCTTCTGCCAGCCACTCGTTATTTCGTCTAATTTTGTGTAGCCTGTCGCAATACCCGTTAAACCATCTTTGTTGGCCGAAGCTCTTTGCAAGATATCGATGGCCTCTTTCACCACAGGGTCTATCTGGGTGTAATCTTGCTTCATGTTGCGCTGCGAAATCTCGAAGAGCGAACCCTCGGCCTCCTGCATCAACAAATCTACATCAACCGTGTCGTCAAACGCCTTCTCCTCTACCCTACTGGCAAATTGAATTAACTGCCGCGCCAAAAACTTCTGTGCCAAGACATGCGCATGATAATCGACATTGGCCGACGATGCCACACGGTCGCTAATCTCCATCAAATAGGGCAAGCCGCCCACCTCTTCGAAAGTGCCATTGCGTTTCAGCTCCTCTGTCACCGTCATGATGTCAACGGGACGCTCAGTCATGTTCAAATTCTGAATCGCTTGATAAATCTTTTGATTTCGAGGCTCATAAAAAGTCTCGGGACAAATCACTTCCGAAGCCACCGAAAAAGCATCTTTATCAATCATCAGCGCGCCAATCACAGCCCGCTCGATGTCGGTGGCTTGTGGCTGCAAATGCCCATAGGTGGTGTCTATCTGTTGTGTTCCCTTTCGGCGCCGGGCACCGTTAGTACTACTTTCTACCATAAAATTTTTTGATTTTCGGCAAAGGTAATCATTTTTTTAAGTATAAGCCGCCTCGCTAAATCTATTTTTTGTATTTTTGCAACCTATAAAAATAAGCATAAACACATGATTTTATTTCCTACCGCAAAAATCAATCTCGGGCTCAACATCGTCGAAAAAAGAAGCGATGGCTATCACAATATTGAGACCATTTTCTACCCCATTCCATTGTGTGATGCACTCGAAATTAAAAACATGGACGAAAACTTCCCGTCGGCAACCGATTGCGATCTTAAAATAACGGGAAACAAGCTGGAAGGCAACGAACAAGACAACCTTGTGGTGAAAGCCTATCAACTGCTGAAACGCGATTTCAAATTGCCACGCATCCACATTCATCTCTACAAACAAATACCCTCACAGGCAGGATTAGGCGGCGGGTCAAGCGATGCCGCATTCATGATAAAATTGTTGGATGAGCGTTTCCGCCTCAACTTAGGCTATGCAGAGATGGAACGATATGCTGCAAATTTGGGCGCAGATTGTGCTTTTTTTATCCGCAATGAAGCTGCTTTTGCTGAAGGAATTGGTAGTAATTTGTCGCCCATGGATGAGCTCCAAAATCTCTTGCAATCCTATTACATTGGCATTGTAAAACCGCCTGTTGCTGTTTCTACGCAAGAAGCCTACGCCCATGTTGTACCACAACGACCCGCAACATGCTGCAAAGACATCGTGAAGCAACCTGTTGAAACATGGAAGAATGAACTGACAAACGATTTCGAGACATCTGTATTCAGAAACTATCCGCAGCTGAAAGAAATTAAAGAAGAACTCTATCGGCAAGGCGCATGCTACGCTTCGATGAGTGGCAGTGGCAGCAGTCTTTACGGACTCTTTAAGGAGAGTCCCAAAGATTTCTCATCCTCATTTCCCAACTGCTACACTTTTGCTGGCAAATTATGACGCAGAGTCGTATAAAGTTGAAAAAGAAATCATACATTCTTTTTTCTAAATTATATTATCTACCTTTGTAGCTATCATTTTTCATTAGATATTTTTCATGAAACCATAACAACATTAAGTTTTTCAAAGCATGAGTTTAATTGACTACAACAACATAGACATTTACCAAGAGGATAATCTCGTCTTGAAAGATGTGAATTTTCAGGTTGAAGAAGGAGAATTTATTTATATCATCGGCAAAGTCGGATCTGGAAAGACAAGCTTACTCAAAACATTATATTGCGAGCTTGATTTATACAAGGATGCTGAAAAGGACGAACAGAAAGCCGAAGTCCTGGGGCGCGACATGCTGACTTTAAAACGAAAAGAAGTACCGGCCTTGCGCAGAGAGCTTGGCATTATCTTTCAAGATTTTAAACTGCTACACGAAAAAAGTGTACGAAAAAACCTTGAGTTCGTCCTAAAGTCTACGGGATGGAAAAATGAACAAGACATAAATGAGCGCATTGAGACAACACTTTCTGATGTGGGCTTGTTGGATAAGATCGATAAATATCCACATGAATTATCGGGAGGAGAGCAGCAACGTGTTGCTATTGCACGAGCAATTTTAAATGAGCCCAAGATAATTTTGGCAGATGAGCCGACAGGTAACCTCGATCCGGAAACAGCAAGTGATATTATTCATTTACTAAAAAACATCACAAGAGCTAATACGGCCGTCGTGATTACCACACACAACATAACGTTGTTAGACAAAATCCCGGGTATCGTATATCGCTGTGAGAATGGCATTCTTACAGAGGTCACAAAAGAATATAATCACATGGCTCTCGCAGAAGATGCCGAGCGTGTCAACAACCCAAAGCCATAACAAAATAATAAATACAAGGATGAGTATGGAAGTTATGAAATTTGGTGGTACTTCTGTTGGTACGATTAGCCGCATGCAAGAAGTCGCATCATTAGTTACTGCATCTTCAAAACCCACATTTGTTGTTCTCTCGGCAATGAGCGGCACAACAAATGCGTTGATAGAGATTGCCGATTACCTCTATAAAAAAATCCGGAAAGCGCAAATGAAGTGATTAATAAACTTGAAGCAAAATATTTGCAACATGCGCAAGATTTATATTCTACAGAAGAATACAAATTAAAAACGAAAGCGTTCCTATTAAAGGAGTTTGAATATCTGCGTTCATTTACAAAAGATTTATTCACCAGTTTTGAAGAAAAAAATATTGTTGCGCAAGGAGAAATCATGAGTACCAATATGGTTGTGAACTATCTTAAAGAAAAAGGGGTTAAGGCCATATTGCTCAATGCCCTCGACTTTATGCGTACAGACAAAAATGGTGAACCCGATTTAGAATTTATAAAAACAGAATTGGGGAAAATCATGGAGCATCATCAAGGCTTTCAAATATACATGACGCAGGGTTTCATTTGCAGAAATGCCTATGGAGAGGTAGACAATCTTTTGCGAGGAGGCAGCGATTATACGGCTTCACTCATTGGTGTAGCGCTTTCTGCAAGCGAAATCCAAATTTGGACCGACATTGATGGGATGCATAACAATGACCCCAGAGTGGTAAAGAAAACAGAAGCTTTGCACCAACTTAATTTTGAAGAGGCAGCCGAACTGGCTTATTTCGGTGCGAAAATCTTACATCCGACATGTATACAGCCTGCTAAATATGCAGGAATACCTGTGAGATTGAAAAACACAATGGAGCCAGAAGCTGAAGGTACCATCATTGATAATACAATTATTAAAGGAAAAATAAAAGCTGTTGCCGCTAAAGATAATATTACAGCTGTTAAAATTAAAAGTAGTAGAATGCTTTTAGCAACAGGCTTTTTGCGCAAAGTATTTGAGATTTTTGAAAGCTACCAAACCCCCATAGACATGATTACGACAAGTGAAGTCGGCGTGTCAATGAGCATAGACTCAGAAGTTCACTTAAATGAGATTGTAAATGAATTAAAGAAATATGGCACAGTATCCGTAGATCATGATATGTGCATCGTCTGTGTTGTAGGAGACTTAGATTGGAAAAATTTAGGGTTTGAGACATTAGTACTCGAGGCCATGAAATCAATTTCCGTTCGCATGATTTCTTATGGCGGAAGTAACTACAACATTTCATTTCTCATCAATGCGCAAGACAAGCAGCGCGCACTGCAACAACTTAGTGACGTGCTTTTTCAGCATCGATAGCTTTTTATTAAAAGAAAAATAAATGCTTATAGATCAAGAAAACATCCTGAGGTTTAAAGAGGTACATACGCCATTTTATTTCTACAATACAGCGCTATTGAAGGAAACGCTTCAAAAAATAAAAAAAGAGATTTCTGCACATAAAAACTATATTATTCATTACGCAATTAAGGCAAACGCAAACCCAAAGCTGCTCCGCTTAATAGCGCAAGCAGGTTTCGGTGCTGATTGTGTAAGCGGTGGAGAAATACAAAGAGCTTTGGACACGGGATTTCCGGCATCAAAGATTGTATTTGCCGGTGTAGGGAAAAGCGATTGGGAAATAAATTTAGGCTTAGATAATGACATATTTTGTTTTAACGTAGAAAGTGAGCCCGAATTAGAAGTTATCAATGAATTAGCTAAAGCAAAGGGAAAAATCGCATCCGTAGCTTTTAGAATTAATCCCAATATTGGTGCACATACACATGCCAACATTACAACAGGCTTAGCTGAAAATAAATTTGGAATAGCTATGAAGGATATGGAGCATATCATTCAAAAAGCTGAGCAACTTTGTCATATCCGCGTTTTAGGACTGCACTTTCACATTGGAAGTCAAATTTTAGAAATGGATGATTTCATAGCACTCTGCCAACGCATTAATCAGCTTACAGAACAATTGAGGCAAGCTCATCACCGGATTGAGCATATCAATGTTGGTGGCGGCTTAGGAATTGATTATGAACACCCTGACAAGCATCCCATACCCAACTTCTCATTCTATTTCAACACCTACGCAAAATATTTAAATTTGTCTGATGGACAACAGTTACATTTTGAATTAGGGCGAGCTGTTGTTGGACAATGTGGTAGCCTTGTTACGCGGGTGCTCTATGTGAAACAGGGAGCTACAAAACAGTTTATCATTGTTGATGCAGGAATGACCGATTTAATTCGTCCGGCACTCTATCAGGC
The DNA here is from genome assembly GCF_000613785.1 of Segatella oulorum JCM 14966. Classification (GTDB taxonomy): domain Bacteria; phylum Bacteroidota; class Bacteroidia; order Bacteroidales; family Bacteroidaceae; genus Prevotella; species Prevotella oulorum. Next base: position 44,320 of record NZ_BAJQ01000005.1, read on the forward strand.
TCATCACCAAATAGAGAATCTCAACAGTAGAGAAGTATTAGAAAAATATGATGTAGTTGGACCTATTTGCGAATCAAGTGATGTCTTTGCAAAGGATATTCTATTACCCAAGACGCATCGTGGAGATCTGATAGCGCTTCATAGTGCAGGAGCGTATGGAGAAATTATGGCCAGTCAATATAATTGTCGAGCATTACCTCAAAGCTATACTTCAGAGGAACTCTCAGACATAAAATCATAGGTATGGATAATTTAAATCTATTTTTTAATCCTATCATCATCGGCATAAGTGTTACTATCATATTGATAGCAATACTTGCTGTGCTGACAAGTCCTTTTTTGAATAAGCTAAAAATGGGGAGAACAGAAGATATTCAAAAGCAGGAAGAAAATCTTCCCCCAATTAGTATTGTTCTATATGCGCATGAGCAGACAACGACTTTAGCACAAAATTTGCCTGTTTTACTCGAACAAACATATCCATCTTCCTATCAGGTTATCGTTGTTACAGATAAAGATAATCTTGGGACAGAGGATTTAATGAAACAATTATGTTCGAAATATCCTCATTTGTATGTCATCTATTTGCCAACTTCTTCGCGCTACATGAGCCGTAGGAAATTAGCAATAACACTTGGAGTAAAAGCAGCACAAACGGAATGGATAGTAATCACAGAACCCACATGTAAACCTCATCATACGAGCTGGTTGACTGCAGTGGCATATCATTTGAATGACTCTGTAGGCTTTGTTATGGGATATGCAGCCTTGTCTAATGATACTCCTAAGTCCTGGCAGTTTGAACATGCCATGCAAGCCTACCATCGTTTATGTGCTGCAAAGCACCAGCACGCTTGGAGTACAAATTCACCCAATATAGCGTTGAGGAAAAGTATGTTTATGGAGAATGACGGATTTAGGAATAATCTCCGATTTGCTCGTGGTGAATATGATTTCCTTGTAAACGAATACGCATGTAAAACCACTACAGACATTGCAATTTCCGAAGAGGAATGGCTATACGAAGACGAGCAAAGCAAAGAGGAATGGAGAAATCTCCATACAAATTTCTTGGCTATCCATTCCAAACTTCATGGACATGTAGGGTATCGCACAAAGATGTTTTTTTATAGTTTGTTGCCATATATCAGCATCATAATCTCATTCTTGGGAATTGCAGGTGGAATTATACAGCAGCAATGGATTCTTTTATGTGCTTCTGTCTTGGCGTTGCTTCTGCTGATTATTCTACGAACTCTATTAGCTAAACGCGTGAATAAACTGCTTGAAAATCCCATCGGAACAGCAAGTTTATTCTTTCACGAGATAGCCTATTGTTGGCATAGCATTAGCTACCGCTTCCAATATTGGCGTGCAGACAAGGTTAGTTTCAGCAGCCACAAGCTTTAATGCAAATATGAGAATAAAAATCTTAACATCATTGCAACAAGATGTTTTGCAAGAGACATCTTTCTTTAATCTCCTTGAAGAAAGGTGGAAAGATGGTAATGTTACGATTGTTACGGATGGATATTATGATCTTCTTCATGTTATAGGGGCATCAACTCCTACGGTCATACGCAACTTACAACAAGAGAAATCGAAACTTATTCCTATAGCTTATTCTCCATTAGGCACAATCGCCCCATGGAGTAAAGCCTCATTCCCCAAAACGCTGGGTAAATATGTCGCTTGGCATGCTTGTGGTAAACATGAATATGAATATTTACAACAACAGTTTACCCAAACAACCATCACATGGTTAAAAAACCCTGTGACAACAACAGGCCTTACTATGACTGAGTTTGCTTCTGCCATGCAGGGATTTTATCAGGAAGTATTGGATCACCACGAGGAATATGTATGGCACATGATTCATCAACGCATGAGCCAATTACATTTGCAAGAAGAGCAGCATACGCTCTGTCAGGTGCTACAACAAATTCTCTATGTGGAATATAAGTTCAAGCGTAAACAAATTCTTTCGTCGAATATAGAAGAGTTGGGGCGTTTGATGCACGAAACAAATTATGATGAAGACGAATTGGCTAAAAACCTTCAACTATTAAAAGTTCATGGTTTTATGGCCAGCTTAGAACAGGTTATGGAGGAACGACAACTGCTTTCCGAAGCTTCATGCCCATTCCGCCTCTACAAAACCGCCTTACAAAGAATATAAATAAAACTATCATATGAAGAAATATAATATAGAGAAAGATATTCGCTATCTGCAATTACTATCGAACTCCTTCCCTACAATTGCCGATGCAAGTACAGAGATTATCAATCTACAGGCGATTATGAATTTACCTAAAGGGACAGAGCACTTTTTAGCTGACATACATGGCGAGTATGAAGCCTTTCAACATGTGCTCAAGAATGCTTCAGGAAACATCAAGCGCAAAGTGAATGAACTTTTTGGGAATACTTTGCGCGAACAAGAGAAACGCGAACTTTGCTCGCTGATTTATTATCCTGAGCAGAAACTTGAATTGGTGAAAGAGACCGAGGCTGACATCAAAGACTGGTATCACATCACACTCCACCAATTAGTAGCTGTCTGCCGCACCGTTTCGAGCAAATATACACGCTCGAAAGTACGTAAATCATTACCCACAGAGTTCTCGTATATCATTCAGGAATTGCTCCACGAACATACGGAGAACAACTCTAACAAAACGGCCTATGTGAATGTTATTATTGACACCATTATCTCCACAGGCCGCGCAGACGATTTCATTATTGCCATCTGTAACGTCATTCAGCGATTAGCGATTGACCAGCTCCACATTTTAGGTGATATCTACGATAGAGGTCCCGGCGCACACATTATCATGGACACGATGGCCCACTATCATAGCTGGGACATTCAATGGGGCAATCACGACATCTTATGGATGGGAGCTTGTGCAGGCAATAACGCTTGCATCTGTAACGTCATCCGATTGAGCTTGCGCTATGCCAATCTCACCACCTTAGAAGAAGGCTATGGTATCAATCTTGTCCCATTGGCCACTTTCGCCATGGAGGTTTATAAAGACGACCCATGCGAAGAGTTTATGCCGCGGTTGAGTGGAGGCGCAAAGAAGGTTGATGAGAAAACGATGCGCCTGACAGCACAAATGCATAAAGCCATAGCCGTGATACAATTTAAGGAAGAAGCACAACTCTATGAGGCACATCCTGAATGGAACATGCATGACCGTGAGCTATTTAAGCACATAGACTACGACAAGCACACAATTCATATCAATGGAAAGGACTATCCGTTGACCAGCTGCCATTTCCCAACCATCGACCCCAAGCATCCCTGCCAGCTTACTTTCGAAGAAAAAACGCTAATGGGTAAGCTTCACCACTCATTCCACGTGAGCGAGAAACTCAACAAGCACATCCGCTTGCTCCTGCAACATGGTTGCATGTATGCTGTGAGAAACAAAAATCTACTCTTCCACGCCTCCATTCCGCTTGACGAAAAAGGAGAATTGAAAGAAGTGATGGTCACACCAGGGAAATTTTACAAAGGCAAAGAATTATTCCAAAATATAGGCATAATCATACGCTCGGCATTTCAAGACGACAGCACGCCAGAAGAACGGAAATATGCCATTGACTATTTTCTTTATCTGTGGTGCGGTCCAGACAGTCCACTCTTCGACAAAAGCAAGATGGCCACTTTCGAACGCTATTTTATTGCCGATAAAGCAACACACAAAGAAGAGAAAGGAAACTACTTTCTGCTACGCGACGACGAAGCCATTGTCGACCACATCCTCGATGCCTTTGAGGTGACTGGCGACAATCGGCACATCATCAATGGGCATGTACCGGTGCATGTGGCCAACGGGGAAAACCCCATCAAGGCCAATGGAAAACTGATGGTCATTGACGGCGGATTCTCACAAGCCTACCATAAAGAGACGGGCATAGCCGGCTACACACTCGTATTCCACAGTCGTGGATTTCAATTGGTCCAGCACGAACCCTTCACCAGTGCGGCCGATGCTGTGTTACGCGGGACCGATATCAAATCAACCATTCAGATTGTTGAAATGAGCAGTCATCGTATGCTGGTGGCCGACACCGATAAAGGTGTAGAGTTGAAAAAGCAGATTGCCGATTTGGAAGAATTGCTCTATGCCTACCGCCACGGCATCATCAGCGAACAGGAACAGAAAAAATAGCTTCCTTTTCACTGCGCGCCACATTCCTGATCCCTTGTGAGAGATTACAACTTTCTTCGTTTTGTCTGATAAAGCTAAATTCAGTGTATCGCATCGCAAAATCACTTCACGAAGCCATCAGCGTACATAAAAGTCATGCGTGAGTGCCGCATACCAAGGCGAACGTTGGCCGCCAGTCATCATGACCACCGTCTCTTCAATCAAGGGGCGAGCGGCCTTGCGGCCAAACTGTAACAGATAACGTTTCACAGGCTTGTGTTCCGACGTTTTTACACCGCATTGCCGCGTGGGTACCAAACCATGATGATAGCCCTCGGCCACGAAAGTAGCGGCACAATCGGCTGGGATGATGGCCGAAAAGCATCCCGCTGCAGACAGTAACCGAACCACGCCCGCAAACAAATCGGCATAAGACAGTTTGTCGGCATGGCGTGCCACACAGCGGCTCGTTCCCGAAGCCCGTAATGCATCGACAAAGAATGGTGGATTGCTCACAATACTGTCGAACGTTTCCTCGGACGAAAACTGCTGCAAAGCTTCGTGCACCACCGTCACACGCGAAGCAAACGGACTATCCATGACGTTGCGCTGTGCCTGTTGAAACGAGGCCTCATCAATCTCAATGCCTACAACGCGCGACTGCTTGTAGCGTTGTGCCAACATCAACGCCACCAGACCCGTGCCCGTGCCGATATCTAACATGCGCTGTCCGCCTTGTGCCCATGCGCCCAACAACACACCATCTGTGCCCACCTTCATACCACAAGCCTCCTGATGGACCGCAAACTGCTTGAATTGAAAATAAGAATTACTCATATCTAATTTCCCTAACGCCAAAAACGACCGATTATTTTATACTTTTGTCGTATTTTGCCAACCGCCACAAGGAAAATCATCGTGCGCAAGCTGAAAATCTAATTAAAATACGTACCTTTGCACGCAATAGTTATTTTAATCACGAATGAGCAATAAAAATACATTGATACAAATGATTGCCGATTATGATGGCGACATTTCAAACCTTCTCAACACCGAGATAACAGGAGAGATTCCTGTGCTGACCACGCGCAATCTTATCGTCTTCCCCGGTGTTGTAACGCCAATTTTAGTGGGACGCGAGTCAAGCGTGCAATTAGTGAAATATTTAGATAAACACCCCGATGCTGTTTGTGCCATTGTGTGCCAACGCGACTCCAATGTCGACACTCCCGCCTACAAGGATGTTTACCACACGGGTGTCTATGGAAAGCTTGTGAAGCTCATCGATATGCCTGGTCCCGGCGGCAACTTCACTGCCATCGTTCAGGCTTTAGGACGTTGCCATTTGGCTTCGCTCAACAAAGGAAAAAAGTTCTATTTGGGCGAAGTGGTGCCCTATGCCGACCAAATGCCCACCCTCAACAAAGAGTTCAATGCGCTCTATGAAACTGTGAAGAAGAGTGCCAGCAATTATATCAGTCTCAACGACGAGATGCCCGACGAAGCACAATATGCTCTTTCGAGTATCCGGCACAGCGTGATTGGCATCAACTATATTTGCTGCAATCTGCCGCTCCCCATCAAAAACAAAATTAAACTGCTTGAGAAAGATGACATCGCTGAGCGTGCATTCAGCTTGCTGAAAGCCCTCGAACGAGAAATCCAACTGCTGAAACTCAAGCAAGATATTCAGCAGAAGACGCGCATGGATCTTGACGAGCAGCAGCGCGAATACTTCTTGCAGCAGCAAATTAAAAATATCAAAGAAGAACTTGGCCACGGTGAAGGATCACCCGAAGTGAAAGAGCTACGCGAGAAAGCTGCCGAGAAAAAATGGAACGACAATGTGGCGACCATCTTTGAACGCGAGCTCGACAAGTTGGAACTCTACAATCCACAAAGTCCGGAGTACAGTGTGCAGCTCAACTATCTCCAAAACATGGTCAATCTGCCATGGGGCATCTACACTAAAGACGACCTCAACATTAAAAAAGCAACCAAAGTACTTGACCACGACCACTATGGCATGGAGAAAGTGAAGGAGCGCATCCTCGAATACATCTCAGTGCTGAAGCGGCGCGGCGATTTGAAATCGCCCATCCTCTGCCTTTACGGTCCTCCAGGTGTCGGCAAAACATCATTGGGCAAGAGCATCGCAGCTGCCATGAACCGCAAATATGTGCGGGTGTCATTGGGCGGCGTACACGATGAGGCAGAAATCCGCGGACATCGCCGTACATATATCGGTGCCATGCCAGGCCGCATCATCAAGAGCATACAAAAGGCAGGAGCAAGTAATCCTGTTTTCATCTTGGATGAGATTGACAAAGTGAGCCAGAACACCATCAACGGCGATCCCTCGTCAGCCTTGTTAGAGGTGTTGGATCCTGAGCAGAATAACGCATTCCACGACAATTACTTAGACGTAGACTACGACCTCTCAAAGGTGCTGTTCATTGCCACCGCAAATGACCTTAACACCATCCCGCGTCCCTTATTAGATCGTATGGAACTGATTGAAGTGAGTGGTTACATCACCGAAGAGAAGATTGAGATTGCTAAGCGCCACCTCGTACCCAAAGAACTCAAAAACACAGGCTTAGATACTTTCGTATCACGCATCAAATTCAACAAAGCTGCATTGGAATTTATGATTGAACGCTATACTCGTGAGAGCGGTGTACGCCAATTGGAAAAGCAAATCAATAAGGCATTGCGTAAACTGGTTTATGAAGGAGAAGTGACGGGCTCCATCGGTAACACGAACATCGACCCTACTCGTGTCGAGGCGCTTTTAGGTAAAGCTCCCTTCTATCGCGACATCTATCAAGGCAACAGCGACGCGGGAGTTGTGACAGGCTTAGCTTGGACCAGTGTCGGCGGTGAAATTCTGTTCATCGAAACATCGCTCAACCAAGGGAGAGGCGGCAAACTCACACTCACAGGAAATCTCGGCGATGTCATGAAAGAGTCGGCCATGATTGCCTTGCAGTATGTGAAAGCCCACGTGGCACAACTCAACATTGATTACCGCCTGTTTGACTATTGGAATATCCACATCCACGTACCCGAAGGTGCTACGCCTAAAGATGGTCCTTCGGCCGGCATCACCATCGCAACGTCTATCGCTTCGGCCATCACGCAACGTAAAGTACGCAAGAATTTGGCCATGACGGGTGAGATTACATTGCGTGGAAAGGTGCTTCCTGTGGGTGGAATAAAGGAGAAGATTTTAGCCGCAAAGCGTGCGGGCATCACCGACATCATCATGTGCAAAGACAATCGAAAGGATGTTGAAGAAATTCCCGCTAAATATTTGGAAGGACTAACGTTCCACTATGTCGACACCATTCTTGAGGTATGGGACATTGCATTGACTGACGAACGCGTGGAGAATGCCGTGGCCTTCACCGTTCCCGACGAAAAAGAAGAGAAGAAATGACATTTGATGTCCAATACAGCGACTCATCAAGCAATGCCAGAGCTGGTGTTATCACTACGGACCACGGGCAGATTCTGACCCCAATTTTCATGCCCGTTGGTACAGCGGGCACCGTGAAAGGAGTACACTTCAGCGAGCTCATTGAACAAGTAAAGGCACAAATCATTTTGGGTAACACCTATCACCTTTACCTACGCCCGGGACTTAACATCTTGCAGAAAGCCGGTGGTCTACATGGTTTCAATGGTTGGCAGCATCCTATCCTAACCGATAGTGGTGGTTTCCAGGTGTTCTCGCTCACTGGCATCCGCAAGTTGACCGAAGAGGGGTGTGTGTTTCAATCACACATCGATGGAAGCAAGCACTTCTTCACGCCCGAGAATGTGATGGACACCGAACGCATCATTGGTGCCGACATCATGATGGCTTTTGATGAATGCCCTCCTGGAAAGAGCGATTATCACTATGCTAAAAAGAGCTTACAACTCACACAACGCTGGCTCGACAGGTGCTTGAAAAGATTTCAAGAGACCCAACCTCTCTATGGTCACCGGCAGAGCCTCTTCCCCATTGTACAGGGATGCACTTACAAGGATCTGCGCCAAGAGGCTGCAAAATTCATTGCTGACAAGGGTGCCGACGGTAACGCCATTGGTGGATTAGCTGTTGGTGAACCTACGGAAGTGATGTATGAGATGATAGAAGTGGTGAACGACATCTTGCCAAAAGATAAGCCACGTTATCTCATGGGCGTGGGCACGCCGCAAAATATCTTAGAGGCTATCGAACGTGGTGTTGATATGTTTGATTGCGTTATGCCCACACGAAACGGACGGAATGCACTACTCTTCACCTATGAAGGAACAATGAACATGCGCAACAAGAAATGGGAAGACGACTTTTCGCCACTTGACGCCAATGGTTGCGACATCGACAAATGCACCTCCAAAGCCTATCTCCACCATCTTTTTAAAGCAAAGGAATTGTTGGCCATGCAGATTGGCAGCATCCACAACTTGGCATTCTATCTGCGCTTAGTAACCGACGCACGCCAGCACATCCAACAAGGCAACTTTATCAGTTGGAAGAAATCGGTTATTGAGCGTCTTGGGCAACGTTTATAGACAAACATGGTTGATTTTAGCGAATTAAGGAAACATCACAAGCGTTATCGTATGTTGCGTTGGATTGGACAACGCACTGCATGGACGCAACACCTCATAGCCTGGTTTAAGCAGCATTTGCCATGGCTTTTCAGGATGATGGCTTTCGTTGCGCGCCACCTCTCACGGTTGTACTTTATCAACCCGTTACGCTACATCAAGCGGTTAGATTGGTACATCATCAAGAAGTTTATCGGCACCTACATCTATTCGATTGCGCTCATCATTAGCATCTCCATTGTTGTCGACGTCAACGAGAACTTAGCAAAATTCACCGAGTATCATGCACCGCTCAAAGCGATTATCTTCGACTACTATCTTAATTTCATTCCCTACTTTGCCAACCTCTTCAGCCCACTATTTGTCTTCATTGCCGTCATCTTCTTCACATCAAAATTGGCTGGCAACAGCGAAATCATTTCAATGTTGGCTGCAGGCGTTTCATTTAAACGGCTCATGCGCCCCTACATGCTCTCGTGCATCCTAATCTCTGCTGTTTCGTTTTATCTCAGTGGCTACGTTATTCCCCACAGCAACATTATCAAACAGAACTTCGAGTCGCTCTATAAGAACAAAAAGCTCAACACGGCTGCCGACAACGTGATGCTGCAAGTGGGACGTGGCACGGTTGCCTACATCCAACACTACGATAACAACGCCAAACGTGGTTACGGTTTCTCGCTGGACAAGTTTTATGGCAAGAAACTCATCAGCCACCTGACGGCAATGGAAATTCAATACGACACCATCAGCGATGCCAAATATCACTGGACATTGCAAAACTATAAAATCAGGAAGTTCAACGGCTATCGTGAAGTGATTGAAAGCGGTGCTAAGAAAGACTCGCTCATTCTCATGGAGCCAACCGACCTGATTTATTCAAAAGGACAGCAAGAGACGTTCACCAGTCCGCAATTAAGTGATTACATTTCAAAACAAATAAACAGGGGTTCCAGCAACGTGGTGCAATACCAAGTGGAATATCACAAGCGAATAGCAGCCAGTTTTGCCTCATTCATCCTCACCATCATAGGGCTTTCGCTCTCGGCCAAGAAACGCAAGGGAGGCATGGGCTTGTATTTAGGAATCGGTTTAGCCCTAAGCTTCATTTACATCATGCTGCAAACCGTTTCCTCGACATTCGCCATCAACGCCAACCTTCCACCCATCATTGCGGCCTGGATACCCAATATTATTTTTGCTGTCGTAGCCTATTTTTGCTACCGACATGCACCCAAATAAACAAAATTATGTATTTCGACGAATTAAATTTAAACAACAATGTACTCGATGCGCTCTATGATATGCGGTTCGAGAAATGCACGCCTGTACAGGAAAAGTGTATACCAGAAATTTTAAATGGCAACGACATTTTGGGCGTTGCACAAACGGGAACAGGAAAAACAGCAGCCTATTTGCTGCCCATTCTAAGCAAGCTCGACGATGGCGGCTACCCCGAGAGAGCCATCAACTGCCTCATCATGAGTCCCACCCGCGAGCTGGCACAACAGATTGACCAAGCCATGCAAGGCTTTGGCTACTATCTCAACGGCGTGAGCAGCGTGGCCGTTTATGGCGGAAACGATGGCAACCGCTACGACCAAGAGCTTAAGAGCCTGCAGTTGGGAGCTGACGTTGTCATCGCCACACCGGGCCGTTTAATCTCCCACATCAGTTTGGGCAACGTCGATTTGAGCAAGGTGTCGTTCTTCATTTTAGACGAGGCCGACCGCATGTTGGACATGGGCTTCTCGGACGACATTCTGAAAATCGCCAAGAAACTACCCAAGAATTGCCAAACCATTATGTTCTCGGCCACGATGCCCAAGAAGATTGAAGAGCTGGCCAAAACGTTGCTCAAGCAGCCTAAGGTGATTAAATTGGCCGTAAGCAAACCGGCTGAAAAAATTCATCAGAGCGCCTACGTGTGCCATGAAGGACAGAAGATTGGTATCATCAACCAGCTGTTTAAAAATAACGATTTGCAACGCGTCATCATCTTCTGCGGCAGCAAAATGAAGGTGAAACAAGTGGCCGGAGCACTGCAACGCAAGCACATCAATTGTGGCGAGATGCACTCAGACCTCGACCAGGCCACCCGCGATGACGTGATGTTCAAGTTCAAGAGCGGCCAATTTGATGTGCTCGTGGCCACCGACGTGATTTCGCGCGGCATCGACATCGACGACATCACCATGGTTATCAACTACGACGTGCCCCATGATGCCGAAGACTATGTGCACCGCATTGGCCGCACGGCTCGCGCTGCCCGCACGGGGACGGCCATCACCTTCGTTTCAGAAGACGATGCCCACTATTTCCAGCAAATCGAAAAATTCTTGGGCAACGAGGTGGAGAAGCTGCCCCTGCCCGAAGCACTCGGACAAGCGCCCGAATACAACACAGAGGAACGTCCGCGCAAAAACAACTCGGCCAAGAATCGTCGCCGCAACGACCGCAACCAAACGGCACACAAGGACAAGAAACAGCAAAACAGGCGACAGCGCAACCAGCAGCAAGAAGCACAAAACAGGCCGGAACAGTGCGAACAGCATGAGACAAAGGACGAGAATAAGGCTCCGTCAACACACAATCGCCGCAGAAATCAGCCACGTCGAGACAACAACGCGCAAGCGGCAACAGCCGAAAACCAGCCTCACAAGCACAACGAGCGTAAGGCAAATGCTGCCGAGCGCCAGCCTAAGAACGGTGAACAACGCGCGCGCAACAAGCGTCGAGGCAACGTTGAAGGCAACTACAAAAAGCGCAATGCAAGGCCCAATGCCGCGGCTGAACCCAAGAAGGTGGCAGCCAACATTGCCCCCAAGCCTGTGAGGAAAGAGAACATCGTGCGCAAATTCATCAAGCGCCTGCTCAAGCTCTAATCACAGTCAGAACAGGCATAAAATCATTTTTAGATACGACAAATAGTTTGCCGGGCAGAACGCTCCCTTGTTCTGCTCGGCAAATCGTTTTCTCCCTAAAACCACCCCGAAGAGTGCATGGAAAGCCACTCGCCCCGAAGAATCGCATTCGGGGAACGGCTGTCCGAACCTCCTGACTGTATTCCCGGGTGCGGAACAACTGTTTTTGAGAAAGACAAGTGTTCCGGGATGCGGGAACAGTCATTTTTGAGAAAAACAAGCGTTCCGGGATGCGGGAACAAGCATTTTTGAAAAAAACAAGCGTTCCGGGATGCGGGAACAACCATTTTTAATAAAAACAAGTGTTCCGGGATGCGGGAACAAGCATTTTTGAAAAAAATATTCGTTTCAATGTATGGCACAGATCAGTGGAAAGTCACTCCCACACACAAATTATGCGCACAAACGCGGCGTTTCTGCACATTTTTCACTAACTTTGTGCTTCACAGAAAAAGAAATGAAACAGCAACGTTTATTCATTGTAATCCTCGCCATGGCCATGGTTTGCCTACAACCAGCATGGGCACAGAAACGCGGTAAAGCGCAATTACCGAAAGGTGGTAAAAGCACCAGCACGAAGCAACAGCCTTCGCCAGAGAGCTTGCTCTATCAAGAACTGCTGCCTGCCACGGCCAAACTCATGTTCATTGATAGCTTAGTGGTCGATAAGGCCACTTTCTTGCAGCACATTCCGTTCAACGAAGAAATGGGCACGATGGGCGCCACTGCAACATTCGTGAAGAAGAAAATCGATGAGTCGTTTACCACCTTCGTCAATGGCTTTGGCAATTATGCCATTCTGGCGCAGGGCGATTCCACTCATTCTGCCCTGTACAGCAGCGATAAACTTCAAAGAAAATGGACTAATCCTGAGCGGTTGGCGGGTATCACCGACGAGTTTTTGGTGCCCAACAATCCTTTCATGCAGAGCGATGGGGTGACACTTTATTTTGGCGCCAAAGGCAGTAAGAGCGTGGGTGGATATGACCTGTTCATGACGCGTTACAACCTCGATGAACAAAAATTTATGCCGCCCGAGAACATGGGGCTTCCCTACAATTCTAAAGCCAACGACTACCTGCTGGCCATCGACGAATTTCACGAGTTGGGCTGGCTCGTCACCGATAGAAATCAGCCGGCCGACAAGGTGTGCATCTATGTCTTCGAACCGAAAAGTCAGCGGCTCACCTACGCCGACATGCAACTGCCCAAAACAAAATTGGAGTCGTTTGCGCAAATCGCATCGATTAAAGACACTTGGATGAACGGCAATCGCAACGCTGCACTTTTGCGGCTGAAGAATTTAATGAAATCTAAAAACAAAAAATAAAAATCATCACTTATGAACAAAAAGACTTTTGCACCCTCAGAGCTCATCATCAACGAAGATGGGAGCATTTTCCATTTGCATCTGACACCGCAACAGATTGCCGACAAGATTATGCTTGTGGGCGACCCTGGACGCGTGAGTTTAGTAGCTTCCTACTTCGATGAGAAAGAATTTGAAGTGGAAAGTCGCGAGTTTAAAACCATCACGGGCACTTATAAAGGGAAAAGGCTCACGGTGTTGAGCACGGGGATCGGCTGCGACAACATCGACATCGTGATGAATGAGCTTGATGCCTTAGCCAATATTGATTTCGAAACGCGCACCGAGAAAGACGAGCATCGCACACTCACACTGGTGAGAATTGGAACCTGCGGCGGATTGCAGCCCAACACGCCGACGGGCACTTACATCGCCAGTGTGAAAAGCATTGGTTTCGACGGTCTACTCAACTTCTATGCCGGCCGAAACGAGGTATGCGACCTGCCCTTAGAAGAGGCATTCAAAGCACACATGAACTGGAGCCCCTTGCTGGCTGCACCTTATGTCATCGATGCCAATGCCGAACTGATTGACCGCATCGCTGCCAACGATATGGTGCGCGGAATCACCATTGCGTGTGGAGGATTCTTCGGACCTCAAGGACGCGAATTGCGCATTCCACTCGCTGATCCCAAGCAGAACGAGAAAGTAGAATCGTTTGTTTATCAGGGGCTGCACATCACGAACTTCGAAATGGAAAGTTCGGCCTTGGCAGGTCTTTCTGCCTCCTGGGACACAAAGCCATGACATGCTGCATGGTGATTGCCAATCGATTGGCAAAAGAAGTGAATGCGAATTACAAAAATAGCATCAACGGACTCATTGAACTCGTTTTAGACCGAATTTAAAATGAACGACACCATCTGTGCCCTCGCCACACCTGCAGGAGGAGCCATCGGCATTATCAGAGTGAGCGGCGACAAGGCCATTCGCATCACCGATGAGCTTTTTAAAGCAAAAAACAAAAAACATCTTTCCGACGCTAAAGGAAACACATTGCACTATGGAGAATTCTGTGATGCAAAACAACAGCCCATTGATGAGGTTGTCGTTAGCGTCTACAAAGCTCCGCACAGCTATACGGGCGAAGATAGCACAGAAATTTCGTGTCACGGTTCGGCCTACATCCTCAAGCGAGTGATGCAAGCCCTCATCGATAAAGGATGCAGGTCGGCACAACCTGGCGAATACACACAACGAGCCTATCTCAATGGGAAGATGGATTTAAGTCAGGCAGAAGCTGTTGCCGACTTAGTTTCCGCAAGCAACAAAGCCTCTCACCAACTGGCACTCAGCCAAATCAGAGGGCATTTCAGCGATGAGCTCTCCCAACTGCGCGACATGTTGCTCCACATCACATCGCTACTCGAACTTGAATTGGACTTCTCTGACCACGAAGAATTGGAATTTGCCGACCGAAAAGAGCTCAAAAATCTCGCCGAAACAATTCACCAGCGAATAGCAGCCCTCACAAAATCCTTCGAGACGGGAAAGGCCGTAAAGGAAGGTGTTCCGGTAACTATCGTCGGGAAGACAAACGTTGGAAAAAGCACGCTGCTCAACTGTTTGCTCCACGAAGAAAAGGCTATTGTGAGCGATATTCATGGGACAACGCGGGATGTGATAGAAGACACTACCGAGATAAATGGAATAACGTTTAGATTCATTGACACTGCGGGAATTCGTCGCACCGACAACACCATCGAACAAATGGGCATTGAGCGCACCTACATGAAGCTCAACGAGGCGGCAATCATTCTGTGGATTGTCGACCAGACTCCTACAAAGGAAGAGTTTAAGCAGATGCAGAGCCGCACGGAAGGAAAGCAGCTCATCATGGTACACAATAAAGCCGACCTCAATCCACCCCACAGTCGGCCAAATCCACCAACAGACATCGCAATATCGGCAAAATACCAACAAAACATTCAAGCATTGGAACAGCTCATTTTTCAGGCTGCCCATCTGCCAGAAATCAACGAAAATAGCGTCATCCTAACCAATGCGCGCCACTACGAAGCACTCACTCGAGCCGACGAAATGATTATTCGGGTCATAGAATCCCTCAACAAAGAAATCAGTGGCGATCTTATCAGCGAGGATTTGAGTGTGTGCCTGAGCCAATTAGCCGAAATAACTGGTGGCCAAATCACACCCAACGAAGTGCTTGGCAATATATTCAAACACTTCTGCATCGGAAAGTAAGGCTAATTTGAGGCATGTTAAATCAGATAATTTATTTAGAATTGTCTCCTGCTCGAAGAATAATACTGGTTGCACCAATTGTAAAAAGGGTTCCATCTTCAATTCTCCGGCGCTCCTTGTCTCCTAAAATCTCGTTATTTACAAAGGTTCCTGTATAGCTTGGACCATCTTTTAGTGTATAAACGAGCTTTCCTTTTTTATCTTTAGCAACATTGATGGTGCAATGGGTCATGTCGATGCTGGGGTCGTTGGTTTCAATGGGACAATCGATTTTACTGCCCTTCATATAGCGGCCAATCGTATTGTCGCCCATTTGCAATGGAATAACTTGTTTATAATGAAAGACATTTTCAATGACAACGATTGCACCACACCCGGCTTCATTCGCAAATTCATCATGCACTTCTTGCTTTTGTAGATTGCGCAATTTTGAAACACCTATGCGAACGCCAAACTCTTTGCCACAGTTGCTACATTGAAAGACAAGCGATTGCCCATCACGATATTTTGTTTCATCGAATGTGATATAATTGTCACATTTAGGACATCTAACACGTTTCATTTCAATGGAAAAAGTTTATTGGAAATGTGCTATCCAGCTTTCTTTGAATTCTGGATATTTTCGTAGACGATTCATTGCCTGGCGTGCAGCGATTTCTGAAGGGTATTGCCCAAAAACTACCTTTACATTCCTTTTGGTTTTCATAACCTGTGCGTCTGTAAAGCCTTTTTGGTGTAAGAAATGCGTATAGGCGATAGCATTTTTATGTGTCACCCTACTTGCGAGCACGATGCTATAATAATCTTCTTGCTTTGTTAAAGCTGCTTCATTCTTATTTTGTGAGATAGCTTTTTCTGGCAAATCTGTACGATGAGAGGGCTGCTTTTGTATGTTTGAAGCGGCATATTTCTTCACCATATCGTGCGGTGCAATGTGCATCAACAAGTTCGTATCAATATTGTTGCCAGCAATGTTTCTTATTCCGCTATTCCCTAATGGTGTTGGAATCAGCATACATATCAAGAGAGCGATGCATGCTACAGCGATATTTCGCACGACACTACGCTTTATGATATAGGATTTCTCATCTTGTTCTTCTTCTTCAAATAAGGGGATTAATTTACTATTGCGTTGTGCGAATGGCTGTTCAAGGTCTCTTTCTGCATTTTGTTCGGCCTCAATGTCTGTAACCTCATTTAGTTTCGGAAGTTCAAATCGGCCTAAACCATAGAGCTCTGGAGTGAGTAGACCAGCCTCGCAAGGCTCGAAAACATAATTATTTTCACCGTTTAAACGAAGTGTTCCTAAATCATTGAGCACGTAATTTCCTTGCTGATTTAGGATTTGTTTCAGCTCTTCTGTTTCCAATTCAATTCGTCTTATGGCCTCCGGATAGCTAATATCATAACCCTCGACGTAGGATTGTGCCAATAACGAATCGTTGATTTTTAGTTGGGGATTAAAGCCAATAGAGCGTGTTGGCGGGAGAAAAGAGTGGTCTCTCTCGTCATAGTGCGCCGACATGTGGTGCGCCATAAATCCCCCAAAGTCCGGAATAATGACGCAATCATTTGTAAGCAATAATATCTCTATATGTCTTTCCAGTTCTATCACGTTTGCAAAATTAATATTTTTCTTTGAAGAAAGTCCTGTTTCAGAGAAAAATTATACGGATAAATTTATTTGTGTTTTTTTGTTTTGCAAACACTTATAATTATAGTACCTTTGTGAAAAATTACAGACTAAATACATATAAAATGGAATATAAAGAGACCAAATTAGCTGGTGTTTACATCCTTGAACCGCGCATTTTTAATGATGCCCGTGGTTATTTCTACGAGGTTTGGAAGGAAGACGATTTTAAACAGCATGTGGGTGATGTACATTTTGTGCAGGATAACGAATCGAAGTCATCTTATGGTGTTTTGCGTGGATTGCATTATCAGAAGGGTGATTATGCGCAAGCTAAATTAGTGCGCGTGCTGAAAGGTCGGGTTGTCGATGTGGCTGTGGACTTGCGTCGTGACAGTGCAACCTTTGGACAGTATGTTATGGTTGAACTTTCGGATGAGAACAAACGGCAGTTTTTCATTCCACGCGGTTTTGCACATGGTTTCTTGGTGTTGAGCGATGAGGCGGTTTTTACTTATAAAGTAGACAACGGTTATGCGCCTCAGCAAGAAGCCAGTATTTTGTGGAATGATAAAGATTTGAATATTGAGTGGCCCATTGCGGCAGAGGATATTCAGACGTCAGAGAAGGATTTAAAAGCCAGTACTTTTAAAGCGGCCGAATTGTTTTAATCAATGCAACATATTCTTTTTAAGTTCGCATGGAGTGGGGTGCTTTTGGGTATTCTGTTTGCTTGTAAGCCCAGTAGTCGTTCTCCTGAGAATAATTGCGTAACAGAAGACGTTGCAGCCAAGAAAATGTTGCAAGGTGTTTGGCTTAACGACGATGAGGAGGAGCCTGCTTTTAGGGTTGTCGGCGACACGATTTTCTATCCCGATAGCACATCGCAGCCTGTTTATTTCCAAATTGTTCATGATACGTTGATGCTGCATAGTGCCAACCTCGCTAAATACATCATTGTGAAGCAGGCGCCCCATCTTTTTGTATTTAAGAACCAAAATGGTGATGCGGTGCGTTGTGTTAAGACAACCGACAAGTCTTATTTGAACTATTTCGAGACATCTCGGCCGCAGGCGCTCAATCAGGGCAAACTTATTAAGAGAGATTCAGTCGTAATTTATGGGAACGACCGTTATCATTGGTATATTCAGGTGAACCCAACCTCGTACAAGGTGGCGAAACCCACGTATAATGATGATGGGGTTGAGGTAGACAACATTTATTATGACAATATTGTGCATGTGAGTTTGTTTAGGGGGGCGACGAAACTTTATAGCCGCGATTTCCGCAAGCGTGATTTCAGTCAGCATATTCCGGTGGGTGTGCTACGTCAAAGCATTTTGAGTGATATTGTCTATACAGGTGCTACGCCAAAAGGTTTTCATTTTGCGGCGAATGTAAGCGTGCCCGATAGCCCCACGAGTTACATTTTGAATATTGTGATAGACTTTCAAGGAAAAGCCAGTTATTAAAACAATCGCATAAAGATAAATAAAATAAAAGCGGCAAGTTTAGGCTTCAACACCCAAACTTGCCGCTTTCGTTTGTTCGTTCGCTTGCGGGGTTATTCCACCACTTTCGCCATGTTGAACGTGCTGATGAGATTATCAGGACTCACCTTTGCCGTAATCTTATAAACGGTTTTGTCGTTCTTCGACGCATCGTTGAACTCCCTTATCTGCAAGGCCGAGAACTTCACGGTGTATTCATATTCGCCATCGCCCACTTCTTTCTTCGTAATGGCATAGTCACGATTGCTCTGCCAGGTGATGTTCTTCACATCGTCTTTCCATATTTTGTGCAGGAAAGTCACCACATCGCTCTTTGTTGCATCTGATTTGCCCAAGAACGAAGTAAGAATGCTTTCGCATCCATCTTTCAGCGCACCTTCATCATGCGTGTTGATCGCTTGGAAGAAGTTGTTGAAGACCCTGCTCACCATGGATCGCTCGTCGGGCTGCACAGTGTTGGCATTGACGCTTCGGATGCCATTTTGGGCTTCGTCTACGTGCTCGCCGTTGGGATGGTCTTCCAAATAGCTGTTGAACGCATCCACAGAATTGGCGCGTTGTGCCGCCGACCAGTCGATAGAATCGATGAGATGTTCGGCTTCGGCTTTGTGGGGCGAGTTGGGATGCGCTTGCAGATAGGCCTCGAATGCCGTCTTCGAGTTGCTCACCATGGCGTTGGTCCAGTCTTTATCGCCTTGCATGAGCAGTTGCAAATGAGCCTGAATGCTGTCGACGTGAGCCTCGGGCGCATCGGTATATTTGTCGAGATAAGCCTGCAAGATGGCCGGATCGTTGGCTGTCATGGCATATTCGTAGGCCTCTTGTTCTTTCGCACTTTGTGCATCGCGATAAAAATAGGTGATGACACCAACGGCCACAGCGATGAGTACCAGACAAACGATGATGATGTTGCGCGTGCCGTTCTTCTTCTCTTTGGGCGTTTCGGGAGGTGTTGTCACCGTCTCAGGTGCGGGTTGCGGCTGAGACGTTGTGGGTTGTTGCTGTGCGGTTGCTACTTTTCCTGCTATTTCCACGCCGCAGTTGGGGCAAAATGGGGCCTTGTCGCTGACCGGCCTTCCACATTCGGGGCATTTGATGATTGCCATATTCTTTTTATGTTTTAAGCGTTAATGTCGGAATTTAATTTCGCGCAGTCCATGATTGCGCATAAATCGGCTCTTGTCCACATAGCCGTTGATGCCGTTGATGCGTCCTTTACCCGTGTATTGCCACATGGTGAAGTCGCGTCCATCGGCCAGCACAGGTTCGCGCTGCGTATATTGTGCCACCATGAGCGGGTAGCCGTCGATTTTCCCGATGAGATTTTGGTTGTAGAAATTCGTAAAAGTGTAGAGCAGCGGCTTTTGTCGGTAGGCCGTCTCCACGAGCTTGATGAACTTCAGCAGTGAGTCGCAAAACTCCTCGGTTGACAGTCCGCCCTTTGTTTCGATGTCAATCATCGGCACAAGGTCTTGCTCCTTAGGGCGGCATTGCGCCATGAAGTTCACCAACTGCTTGTTTAAATCGGTGCGCGGCCGAAAGAAATGGTAGGCGCCCACCTTCAGCCCATATTGATGTGCTAGTTGGATGTTGTGCTCAAACTTCTCGTCGATGCGGTCGCCACCTTCCGAGGCTTTCAGGTAAACATAGGCCATGTTGGTGTTATCGCCGATGATTTCCCAAAACACATTGCCCTGATAATGGCTGATGTCGATTCCGTGGATGTGGGTGCAAGTGTCCTCGCATTGCACAATGTTTTGGCCGACAATCGTGGGAAATGTAAAGAGGGTGAAAAACAGGATGAAGTATAGTTTTATCCGACTCATGCGTGCAAAATTAGTGTAAAACGGCATAAGCCCCAAATAAATTAGCTTTATTTTGCTTTATTCAACCCACACGCACACGGGGTTTCGGTGCCTGCAGGTCGATTCCATCGCGTGTAACCTTACATTTGTTGGAACTAGGGTCGTTTGCACGCGTGCAGGCTTACATTCTATTTCGAGCGTGGCCGCGCAGTTATTCTTCGATTTCGGCTAATCCCTTGGAGAAATTCACAAAGAAACTGCTGGTGGTTTCGATGGGCGCGTAGGGAAAATAGCGCATGCAGTGGCTGAGATTGCGGCGCAAGGCCTTTTGGTTGTTGTGCACGAATACGCTTTTTCCTTGTTTGAAGAGCCACGCTTGTGCCGCCAGCTCCATGCGGTTGATGGAGCGCAGGGTGAGGCTCTCGGCAGCCGGTTCCACTTGCTTTACAAACGGAATCTCTTCGGCCTTAAAACCAAAGAACTTGATGAGCACGCTGCCTTGCAACTGCGCCATGCGGCTGATGTGGAGCCGTCGCAGCCATTGAGCGGCTTCGTTGGCATCGATTTGTTCGCGGCGCGAGCGCAGGTATTGCCCTAATTGAATGATGCCGCGCACGGGGATGCCGTGGGTGAGCGTGGCGTTGAGGTTGCTGATGATGATGCGCACCAAGTAGATGGTTTCGCGCGAAGTGGTATGCTGGGTCGCGGCACGCTGCTGCATACGTTTGAAGCGCGTGTTGAGCATGCTGTTGTTCAGTTCCACTTCGCCAGCGGGCATGTCGGCAATGTTCTTCATCAAGCCCATGAGCTTTTGCATTTTGAAGGCCGACATGGGCTCCAACGTCTCGTGGGTGTCGAAATTGTCGCTGCGGAGCTTGGCAAAAAGGTTGCGGTAAATGATGTTCATCGTGCGTCAGGAGTTATGAAAATCGGCGGGGCAAGCGCAGCACAATGGCCAGCAGGGCGCAGATGCCGATGCCGAAGGGATAGAACAAATAGGGAAGAATTTGCATGGGGCTGATGTGGGCTAAGCCTGCGGCCAACAGCATCTGCACACCATAGGGGATGAGCCCTTGCACGGCGCACGAGAAGGTGTCGAGGATGCTGGCCGATTTGCGCGGGTCGACGCCATATTGTTCGGCAATCTTCCGGGCAATGCCGCCCACGGTGAGAATGGCTACCGTGTTGTTGGCCGTGCACAGGTTGACCAGCGACACCAAGGCGGCAATCGATAGCTCGGCACCGCGCTTGCCGTTGATGTGTCGGGTGAGCTTGCTGATGATGAAATCGATGCCGCCATTCTCGCGTATGATTTCCAACATGCCGCCAGCCATCATGGCAATGATTATCAATTCGCCCATCGACAGCACGCCGTCGCCGATGATGGCAAACCAGCCGTAGAGGGTGTAGTCGCCCGCGCATAGACCGATGATGCCACACAGTACCAAACCGATGGTGAGCACTGCCATGACGTTGATTCCTGCGATAGCCGTGATGAGCACCAGCAAATAGGGCACTATCTTGAGATAATCGATAGGAGGTGTGGCGTGTGGGGCTGGTGTGTGCGCCCCCAGTACGGCGTAAACGGCCAGCACAATCATCGCAGCTGGTGCCACAATCATGGCATTCACGCGGAATTTATCTTTCATGTTGCAGCCTTGTGTCTGAGTGGCTACGACGGTGGTATCGGAGATGAACGAGAGGTTGTCGCCGAAATAGGCACCTCCCACAATCACTGCCACCATGAGGGGTGTGGAGAAACCGATGGAGTTGGCGATGCCCGATGCTATGGGCACTAAAGCAACCACGGTGCCCACACTGGTGCCGATGGAAAGCGAGATGAAACAGGCCGCCAAAAACAATCCGGGCATGAGCAGATTGCTGGGCAAATAGTGGAGCGCAAAGTTCACGGTGGCGTCAATGGCTCCCATGCCTTTGGCCGAAGCCGCAAACGAGCCCGCCAGCACATAAATCCACAGCATGAGCATGAGATTGCTCGCTCCAGCACCTTTGCTAAAGGTGTCGATGCGCTTCTTCATGGGGATGTTGCCCGAAATGATCACGCGTAGATGCTGGCCATCATAAAAGCCACGGTGAGGGAGAGGTTGGGTGCCGATGCGGCCTTGTCAACCGAATAGATGGTAAACATAACGATGAATGCCATGAGCACCAAGAGGGGCGATAAGGCGAGAAATCCTTTTTTCTTATTCACAATGCGTTGTTTTGTTTTCAATCATTTTCTGTGTCCGATGCGGTTTGTTCATCGAGCAGCAATTCGGCTGTGGGGATGGGGCTGTTGGCATTCTCTTTCGCCCCCAACGCTTTGAGGTCGTTGGCTTTCTGCACGATGCTCTGCCGCCCGGTATAAGCCTTTTTGTAGGCCTCGTCGTAATCTTTTTGCAGCGTGTCGATGTCGCGTCCCACTTTGTCAAATCGCTTCACGAAGTCGCCCACACGCTTGAGCAGTTCCTCGGCCAAAGCATAAACGCGCTTCTGATTTTCGCTTTGCGCATATTGCCGCCATGCTATTTGAATAATCTTCAAAATCGCCATTAAGTTTTGCTGCCCGGTGATGAACACTTTCCGTTCAAACGCATCGTTCCATAGTTTTGGATCGAGGGAGAGTGCCAGCTGCAAGGCGCCCTCGAAGCACATACATGATGACAAAGTCGATGGCGCGGCGCGGTGCTTGAATATAGGCGCTGTAATCTTTCTTGGCCAACGAGGTGAATTGTGTGCGAATGCTGCGCACTACATCGTCGGCATATTTCTTGCGCGCCACGTCGTCTTCGGCATTCATATAGTTAGCATAGGCATCGATGGTCATTTTAGAATCGATCACCACATCTTCGCCATTTGGATAATGCAACACCACGTCGGGAATCATGCGACGCCCACTTTCTTCGTTCAACACGATGTTCCCCTTCTCGTCGGCAATGGTTTGTTGCACGTCGTAGTCGATGCCCACACGCAAGCCCTGGCTCTCCAATAGGTTCATGAGTGTGAGCTCGCCCCAGTTACCCTGCGTTTTATTGCCACCGCGCATCACATTGGTCAACCGTGTGGCTGTGGTGCCAATCTTGTCGGTTTGCTCGGCCATGAGCTTCAACTGCTGTGCCAATGAAGCCGTGTTTCTGGTACTCTCTTGGTTGGTTTTGTCGATAGCCTGTTGCAACTGCGTGAGATTTTCTTTCAGCGGCTGCGTGATGTGGTTCATCGACTCAAGGTTGTCGGCTTTGAGCTTTGTCGAAGTCTGCTCCAACACCTTATTCGCTAAGTTTTGAAACTGTTCTTTTGCCGTTTCAATTTGCTTTTCGAACTGTTCTTGGCGCAACAGCGTTTCTTTTTCGTTTTGAGTGTCGCGCAACGCCATCTCACGGTTGTGCTGTTCATCTTTGGCCGTCATGTCACGTGTATGTTGCTCTCGTTCGGCCGTTAGTTGCGCTTGCAATGTGGCCGTCTCTAAACGGGCGGCCGTCAACGACTTGGTGGATAGGAAATAAACAATGCCGGCACCTAACAGCAGTCCCAGCGCAAAAAATAGAATGGTCATGATGCAATGATTTTATGTTGAATGCGAGGCAGTAGCCCTTGCAGGACAAGACCTCGGGTGAGTAAGAACAAAATAAACGCTAACCACAGAGCGTGGTTGTGCAGGGTGGATGAGATAAGTGCGTAGGTGGCAAAGAAAACGGCCGCCGACAGCAATGTGGATAACAACATGTGGCGCGTCATCGTCGCACCGATGAATACGCCATCGTAAACGAAAGCCATAAAGCCGGCCAGCGGAATGAGCACCACCCAACCTAAAAAATGTGCAGCCATGCCGAGCACGCTTTCATTGTTGGTGAGCAATCGCAGCAGCAAGTGTCCACCGAGGAAGTAGACCATCGAAAAGAGCAGCGCCATGCCCAAGCCCCATTTCATGAGTTGCACAACATAGGTTTGAAAGTGTTGAACGTTGGCTGCACCGAAACTTTTGCCGCACAATGCTTCGCCGGCAAAGGCAAATCCATCCATGACATACGAGAAGAGGGTGAAGAAAGTCAGTAGCAACGTGTTGGCCGAGAGGACAACATCGCCGCTGCGTGCACCAAACGATGTGAAAGACAGGTTGACTGCCACCAAGAATAGCGTGCGCAAAAAAATGTCGCGGTTGACCACGAAGAAATCCATCCAGCGCAAAGCAATTTTGTGGGGTCGTTGGGGAAGGGGCTGCTTGCGCAACTTCCGATAGGCCAGGAAGACCGCCAACAGTGCTCCGGCCCACTGTGCCAACATGGTGCCCCAGGCCACACCCTCAATTTTCATGTGCATCACGATGACGAAACCCACGCTAAGCAAAATGTTAACAACGTTTTGAAACAGCGCGATGAACATGGGAACCTTTGTGGTTTGCAGCCCCACAAACCAGCCGTTGAGTGCATAAAGCGCCAGCACGGCAGGAGCACTCCAAATGCAAATCGAGAAATAAGTGTGGGCAGCTGCAGCAATTTCGGCCGACGGATGCATCACCCACAAAGCAACATCGCACAAGGGGCATTGCAACACGATGAAGAGCACACCCATCCCCGTGGCCATGAGGAGTGAACGCACGAGAATGGTGCGCACGGCCTGCCCATCGCGACGGCCGAAAGCCTGCGACGTCATGCCGCTGTTGCCCATGCGCAAGAAGCCCAGCAACCAATAGAGCACATTGAAAATCATCGTGCCCACGGCTATGGCGCCGATATAAACCTCCGACCCTAAATGCCCCACGATGGTTAAATCAACCAAACCTAAGAGTGGCACCGTGATGTTGGAGATGATGGATGGGAGGGCCAAGCGCAATATCTCGTGATGAATGGAATGCATGCCTATCGTTTTCAATTTATCGCTGCAAAGGTAGGCCATTTTCATCAGTTATGCCACAATAATGGCTACATCTTTGGCTTTCCACAAAAAATCTTTTAAATTTGCACCGTTTTTAAGCCGAAAAGCTATGCCTTTCGCGCAGAAAACATCCCTTTTTTTGAAACAAAACAACGATAGAAATCATGGAGCAAATTAGCAAACTTGTGCGCAACAATCGTGTGTTGCTCATTTACACGGGCGGAACCATAGGCATGGGCATCAATCCCAAAACCAAGGCGTTGGAACCCTTAGATTTCAACCATTTGCTGCAAAATATTCCCGAGATAAAATTGTTGTCGACGCAGATTGATGTTTACCAGTTTGCGCAGCCCATCGATTCGAGCGATATGACGCCGGCCTTTTGGGTGCAGCTAGTTGATATTATCGCCGCGCGCTATGCACAATATGATGGTTTTATCATTTTGCACGGCACCGACACCATGGCCTACACGGCTTCGGCGTTGTCGTTTATGTTGGAAAATCTCACAAAGCCTGTCATCCTCACGGGGAGCCAGTTGCCCATTGGACAACTGCGAACCGACGGGCGCGAGAACCTCATTTCGAGCATCGAGCTGGCCACGCTGCATCACACTGACAATAGCCCCATGGTGCCCGAGGTGTGCATTTATTTCAACGGCCGACTGCTGCGCGGCAACCGTTCGACGAAGCAGAATGCCGATGGTTTCAATGCGTTCGACTCGTTTAACTATCCCCATTTGGGCGAGGCGGGCATTACGTTCCAGTTTTCACCTTATCATATATTGAAGCCCGATTACCAGCGTCCCATGGTGCCCCACATGCAGCTCAACCAAAACGTCATGGTGCTGTCGCTCTTTCCGGGCGTGCAGCCACCCATTTTCCAACATGTGCTCGACACGCCCGAGCTGAAAGGTGTGGTGATGCGCACCTATGGCAGCGGCAATGCACCGCAACAGCCCTGGCTCATCGACATTTTGAAGCGGGCCACCCAGCGCGGCGTGACCATCGTTAACATCAGCCAATGCGTTGCGGGCGCGGTGGCTATGGAACGCTATGACACCGGTTTCCAACTTAAAGAAACGGGCATCATCAGCGGAGGGGATAGCACGGTCGAAGCGGCCGTCACCAAGTTGATGGTGCTCTATGGGCAGCACACTGATATCGCCACCATCAGAGCGAAGCTTTGCCAGTCGTTGGCAGGCGAAATCACGCTCGAAACGGCTTAGGAAACAGTGTATCTAACGTGTTTTCATTCAAAAAATGGTTAGTGAGTGGCTCGCTGATGTGTTTCTGTTTGAAAATTGAAAATCCCCCCGGGGACTAACGTGTTTCCGTTTGGGAATTGAAAATCCCCCTGGGGACTAACGCGTTTTTGTTTGAAAATTGAAAATCCCCCGGGGACTAACGTGTTTCCGTTTGGGAATTGCAAATCCCCCCGGGGACTAACCCGTTTCCGTTTGGAAATTGAAAAAT